>JBDREW010000001.1:0-9358 GCA_043819385.1 Candidatus Nealsoniibacteriota bacterium
TATTTTTTGTTTTTAATTTCTTTTTGGATTTGTTCAATAAATTTATCTATTTTAATCATTCCAATATCTCCTTTTTCTCTTTTTCTAACACCAACAGACTTTTCTTTTATTTCTTTATCTCCAACAATTAAAATATATGGAATTTTTTGCATTTCTCCTTCTCGTATTTTTTTACTCATTGTTTCTGCTTCATTTTTTATTTCTAATCTGATATTTAAAGATTTAAATTTTTCTGATATTTCTTTAGCATATTTTTGATGTTTCTCACTAATTGGAATAATCCAAATTTGGACAGGGGATAGCCATAAAGGAAAAGCTCCTTTATAGTGTTCTATTAAAAATGCTATTGTTCTTTCTAATGCGCCGATAGATGATCTATGAATAACAATTGGTTCTTTCTTTTTTCCGTCTTTATCAATATATGATAAATTAAATCTTTTAGGAGAAACAAAATCATATTGAACAGTAAAAGCAGTATCTTCTTTTCCAGAAAAGTTTTTTATTTGGATATCAATTTTAGGTCCATAAAAGGCAGCTTCTTTTTTTGCTTCTATAAAAGGGGACTTTCTTTTTTTTAAAACTTTTCTTAATACTTCTTCAGCAAGATTCCAAGATTTATCATCTTTATAGTATTTTTTAGTATCTTTTCTGTCTCCCAATGAAAGTCGGTATCGATAATTAATTCCTATTTTTAATCCAAGAATTGAAGCAATATATTCAATAAGATTAAGGACTTTGTCTATTTCATTTATTGCAGAATCTTTTTCGCAAATTATATGAGAATCAGCAAGACAAAAACTTCTAGCTCGTATTAATCCACTAAGCTCGCCTGATTTTTCATATCTAAATTGTTTAGCTAATTCAGCTATTCTATATGGTAATTCTTTGTAAGACCTTGGTTTGTCTGAGTATAATTGAAAATGATGAGGACAAGTCATTGGTCTTAATATAAGCTCATCATCGTCAACTTTCATTATCGGATACATAGTATCTTTATAATATGGATAATGACCTGATGTTTTGTATAGTTCTACTTTTGCTAATTCAGGAGTATAGACATGTTTGTATCCTCGTTTTATTTCTTCATCAACAATAAAGCGTTCTAATTCTCTTCTAATAGTAGAGCCTTTTTCAGTAAATAAAGGAAGTCCTTTTCCAACTAAATCAGAAAAAGTAAATAAATCAAGTTTTTTCCCTAATACTCTATGGTCTCTTTGTTCTGCTTCTTTTTGTAATTCTAAATATTCTTCAAGTTGATTTTTTGTTTTAAAAGCAATTCCATATATACGAGTAAGCATTTTATTTTTTTCATCACCAGCCCAATAAGCTCCAGCTGTTTTTGTTAGCTTGAAAGAATTAGATTGAATTTCTTTTGTTGATTTAATATGAGGGCCAGCGCATAAATCAACAAAACCATTACTTTCATATATCGAAATCTGCGGAGAGCTGCTCTCCGCTAATTCTTTGATGAGTTCTAATTTATATGGTTGATTTTTAAATAAATTTTTTGCTTCTATTTTAGAAATATTTTTCTTTTTGAATTCAATATTTTGTTTAATTAATTCTCTCATTTTCTTTTCTATTTTTGGCAAATCAGAATCTGATATTTTTAAATTGTCAAAGTCATAATAAAATCCATTTTCAATTGCAGGGCCAATACCAAACTTAATCTTTGGATAAAGATCTTGAATTGCATGAGCTAATATATGGGATAAAGAATGTCTAATTGTTTCAAGTTTCATTTAAATTTTTATTTAGAATAATAATTTTAAATACATTATATTATAATACTATCTACTATTTTTTTAGTCAAACTTTTTAGAAAAAATAATTTGAAAAAATTTAAATTTTTTGATCTTGATAAATAAAGAGAATATAGTAAAGTTAAAAGTAAATAAGTTAAAATAATTAAAAAAAATAATAAATAAAATGAAGAGAGATATTATTTTGAAAAATAAAAGAGTGAGTTATAGGATTAGAAAAAGCAAGAGAGCCAGAAGATTGAGATTAGCAGTTTATTGCGATGGTTCTGTGGTTGTAACCCAACCAAGAAATATTAGTTTTGATAATATAGAATCTTTTATTAAAATAAAATCAGATTGGATTTTAGCTAAATTAAACTTTTTTAGTAATTTTAAAAGAGAACTGCCAAAAAGTAGTTATAAAGATTATTTAGAAAAAAAACAAAAAGCATTTGATTTAGTTGTTAATAAAATAGAGAAGTTTAATAAAATTTATAAATTAAAATTTAATAAAATAAATATTAAAAATCAAAAAACACGATGGGGGAGTTGTTCCCAAAAAGGAAATTTGAATTTTAATTATAGGATTATTTATTTGCCAGATAAATTTATTGATTATATAATTATTCATGAATTATTTCATTTAAGGGAATTTAATCATTCAAGAAAATTTTGGAATTTAATTAAAACGGCTATTCCAGATTATTTAAATATTAAAAAAGAACTTAGAAATAAAGGAATGTAATTTAAATTTTGAAAAAAAGCTAAAAAAAGGTCGGACCTCTCTTCGAGAGGGAGAGGAAGTTTTTTAGAGGTCTGACCTCAGGGAGGGAGAAATAAAGGAATGTAGTTAAAATTTAAAAAAGAGATAAAAAGAGGTTGGATTTTTTAGTTGATTTTTTGCGATAAATGATGTATTTTACAGATAGTTCGTTTACATTCAGAAAAGGAGATAGCTATGTCTCAAACAATGTCATGTGCTCGTTGTCAAACTGAAATATTAAAAAGCAAAGCTCAAAAGTTTCGTGGCAGGGAGTTATGTTCATCTTGTTATAATTATCAAAAAAAACATTGGGAAAAAGCAGAAAGAAAAGTAAAAAGTAGGCACGGACGTACTTATGAGTGTATTTCTTGTAACGGAACAAGTCGTATTCTCGGTGAAAAATGTCAAAGTTGTAATGGTAGAGGATATCAAGATTATGATGGTTCAGACCATATTCAAGATTTTTTGCCTGGTAATTGGGAATATTCCAGTTAGTCAAATTAGCACAAAGGAGAAAGAATATGCCTAATCCCTTTGATGAAGAAGTAAAAAAATATGTTAAAGAAATTATAAAAATTATTAAGAATGCTTCTTTAATAGATGATGATTTAAATAAAGATGAAATTCAAAGAAAGTTTATAGAAAATCTTGACAATAAAGAAGTATTTTCTCCTGCAATTTTTAGAGCTGCTATGAGAGAAGTAGCAGATAATATTAATATTTTAATTGAGAAAAGATATAGGTATGTGGTATTGCAAAGTTAAAATAAAAAAATAAAAGCCCTATTTAAATTAGGGTTTTTTTGTTTTTTGGGAGAGGGATAGTAAAATCAAAAATCAAAAATTAAAAATTAAAATTAGGGAGAAGGGAGAGGGAGAGCTGGGAGAGACCCGACCTCTCTTCGAGAGGGAGAGGAAGTTTTTTAGAGGTCGGGGCTCGGAGAAGGAGAGGGAAAAGTTTTGGGGAGGAAGGAAAAATGGGGAAAGTTAAAAAGAGGTCAAACTTCTCTTGAGAGGGAGAGGAAGTTTTTTAGAGGTGGGACCTCGGGAGAGGGGAGAGGGAAAGTTGAAATGAGCCCTGACCTCCAAGGAGAGGAAAAAGTTTGGGAGGAGGTCGGGTCTCGGGGAAGGAGAGAGAAAGCTAAAAAGTATCAAGTAAAAAGTATTAAGTATTAAGCAAAAAATCCGCAGTAACGGATTTTTTAATACCTAATACCTAATACCTAATCATGATTCGTTATTAATTATTTCTTCAATTTCGTCAGCTATTATTTTTGGTTCACCATTTCTATTGTCTGTTTTCCCCTTGACAAATATAATTTTATTTTCTTGAAAAACTGATGGGTTTCTTTCTAATAAATTTGGAAAAACAACAACTTCTGCTTTATCAGTTAAATCTTCTAATTTCATAAATAACATTGGCTTGCCGGTTTTCGTTATTATTTTTTTAATTGAAGAAATAATTCCTCCAATTTTTATTTTTTTCCCTGGATCTCTATTTATATTTTGTTGGAATTCGTCAGATAATTCATCTATTGTGAACATATTAGCGATTTTAGATAGGGGATATGTTTCTTTTTCTAAAAGAGTTCGGTAATCTTCTAATGGATGAGAACTTACATAGAGACCTAAAAGATCTTTTTCCCAACTTAATTTTTCAAAATTAGTGGCTATAGGAGCTGATTCTAATTTTACTTCACTTTTATACTCAATATTTTGAAAAAGTCCTGTTTGACCACTTGATTTTATTTTATGACTTTCTTTTGAATATTCAAGTAGTTTTTCAAGGTTTTGAAAAAGTTGATTTCTTTCTCCTAATTCATCAAAAGCACCAGTTTTTATTAAACTTTCTAAAGATCTTTTATTTAGGTCTTTAGAACTAATTCTTTCAATAAAATCTCCAATTGATTTAAACGGCCCATTGTTTTTTTTCTCTTGAGTAATTACATCAATTATATTTTCACCAACATTTTTAACTGCTAATAATCCAAACCTTATTTTCTTGTTATTTGAAACAACTGTAAAGTTTTTTAAACTTTCATTAATGTTTGGAGGAAGAACCTCAATATTCATTTTTTTACATTCATCAATTAACATAGCAATTCTTTCAATATCTGTTTTTTCAGAAGTTAAAACAGCTGCCATAAACTCTACTGGGTAATTTGCTTTTAAATAAGCAGTTTGATAAGCAATAGTCGCGTAAGCTGCTGAATGACTTTTGTTAAAACCGTACTCAGCAAAAGGTAATATCCATTGCCAGATTTTTTCAGCAATTTCTTTTTTAATTTCATTTTTTATACAGCCATCAATAAATTTTTGTTTTTGAGATTTAAGTAGGTCTTTTATTTTTTTACCGATTGCTTTACGTAGGACATCGGCTTCAGCTAAGCTGAAACCAGCTAAATCTCGAGCAATTTGCATAAGTTGTTCTTGATAGATACAAATGCCTTGAGTGTTGTTTAAAATTGGTTCTAATTTTGGATGCAAGTAGGAAATTTTTTTTCTTTTATGTTTTCTGGCAATAAAATCAGGAATAAATTGCATTGGTCCTGGTCTATAAAGAGCAACCATAGCAGTTATGTCTTCAAAAGTTGTTACTTTTAATTCTTTTAAGTATCTTTTCATTCCGTCACTTTCTAATTGAAATACGCTTGTGCTATTTGCTTCTTGAAGCAATTTATATGTTTTTTCATCGTCAAATGGAATATTCTCTATATCAATTTTTTCTCCTTTTAAAACATAGATTCTTGATAATGTGTCTTCAATAATTGTTAAGTTTTTTAAACCTAAAAAATCCATTTTTAATAATCCCAAATCTTCAATTGCATGCATTTCATATTGAGTGACAACTGATCCATTATTTTGGGTAGGACGTTGAAGTGGGACAGAATCAGTAAGAGGTTTATCTGATATTACAACTCCACAAGCATGAGTTGAAGCATGTCTGGCAACTCCTTCTAATTTTTTAGCTAAATCAATTAATCTTTTTGCTTGTTCATCTGATTCATACATTTGCTTGAATTCAGCAGTTTTTTTAAGTGTATCATCTAAAGAAAAACCAAGAGGAATCATTTTAGCTATTCGGTCACAATAGCTATATTCATATGCTAAAGCACGTCCTACGTCTCTAATTACAGCTCGAGCAGCCATTGTTCCAAAAGTGATAATTTGAGCAACATTGTTTCGCCCATATTTTTGAGCGACATATTCAATTACTTCATCTCTTCGTCTATCAGTAAAATCAAGATCAATATCAGGCATTGATATTCTTTCAGGATTTAAAAATCTTTCAAAAAGGAGATTGTGTTTTATTGGGTCAACATTTGTTATTCCAGTTAGGTACGCTACAATAGAACCTCCGGCTGAACCTCTACCTGGTCCAACAACGATTCTGTTTCCTTTTGCCCAATTAACAAAATCTTGAACAATTAAAAAATATGAAGCAAAACCAGTTTCTTTGATTACAGAAAGTTCATATTTCAATCTTTTGCTTATTTCTTCGCTAAGATCTTTTCCATATCTTTTTTCTAAATTATTTTTGCATAATTCTTCTAAAAATTGATCTGGAGTTTGATTATTTGGAACTTCAAAATAGGGGAGTTTTACTTTTCCTAATTCTAATTCAAAATTACACATATCAGCGATTTTTTGAGTGTTTTCAATTGCTGAAGGATTCTCTTTAAAATTTTCAATCATTTTTTCAGGAGATCTCATTGAAAAGTCATTTTCTATTAATGTTAAACGTTTTGGGTCATTTGGGTTTGAACCAGTATTTATTAACATTAAAACATCTTGCGCTTCAGAATCTTCAGGTTTTAAATAATGAATATCATTAGTCGCTACTAATGGAATATTATGTTTTTTAGAGATAGCAATTAATCCTTTGTTTGTTGTTTCTTGTTCTGATATTTTAGGATGACTTTGAATTTCTAAATAAAAATTTTCTTTTCCAAAAATTTTTTGATATTTTAGAGCTGTTTTTTCAGCTTGTTCCATTTTATTGGATTGAATTAGGCGTGGTATTTTACCTTGGACGCAAGCAGTTAGTCCAATTAATCCTTCTGAATATTTTGCTAAAATTTCTTCATCTATTCTTGGTTTATAATAGAATCCATCTAATTGAGCAAAACTTACAAGTTTAACTAAGTTTTTGTATCCTTGTTCATTTTTTGCTAAAAGAATTAAATGATGTCTTTTATCATCTATATTTGGTCTTTTTTCAGTCATTTTATCAAGAGCCACATAAACTTCACAGCCAATTATTGGTTTTATACCTCTTTCTTTTGCTTTTTTATAAAATTCAATTGCTCCATAGAGAACTCCATGGTCAGTTAATGCCACAGAATCCATGCCTAATTCTTTAACATAATCTAAAAGTTGGTCTATTTTTGGCAGACCATCTAAGAGAGAATAATGTGAGTGGACATGGAGATGGGTAAATTTCATAGATATAAATTTATTCGGATTTTATTATATGATTTATACTGATATTTAATAAGTGTTAATTATATCATATTACTTTGCTGGTTTTTTAAAGTCAAATTATTGTAAAAATTTAAAAACTTAAAAAGATAAAAATAGTATAAAATAAATCTCCGGAGGGCAGGGCTCCGGAGATTTGGGAGAATATTACAAATAATGATAGAATAGGGAAATGAAATACCCTAATTTTAGAGAAGAAAAAAGGTTAAGAAAAAAAGGATATATATGTATAGCAGGAATTGATGAAGTTGGACGTGGACCAATGGCTGGTCCTGTTCTTGCAGTAGCGTTGATAGTAAATATTAAAAAGGAACAAGTTCCTTGCAAGCAAGAGCAAAAATCAAAAAGGAACAAGCTTCTTGCAAGCAAGAGCAAAATGACAAATCAAAAATTAAAATTTTTAAATTTTAAAGAAATAAAAGATTCTAAAAAGTTGTCAGTAAAAAAGAGAGAAGAAATTTTTGATATTTTGAAAAAAATGCCCGAAATAGAGTGGGGAATAGGTAAAGTTTCAGAAAAGATAATTGATAAAATTAATATATTAGAAGCAACAAAGTTGGCGATGAAAAGAGCTGTTAATAACTTACAAAAGAAAACAGATTTAGTGGATTTTTTGCTTATTGATGGAAATATTGGTTTAGATTTGGATATCGCTCAAAAATCAATGATTAAAGGAGATGAAAAAGTTATTTCTTGTGCCCTCGCTTCTATTATCGCCAAAGTTAGTAGGGATAAAATTATGATTAGTTATCATAAAAAATATCCTGAATATGGATTTGATAAGCATAAGGGGTATGGAACAGATTTTCATTTTAAAATGATGGAAATATATGGGAGTTCAGTTATCCACAGAAAAAGTTTTAACTTTAAAAGGAAAGATGATAAAATAATATAATAATTAGATAATTTCTAATTTTGAATTTTGAATGAATTTTTAATGAAAAAAAGAAAGAGGAGGGTAAAGCTGAAAAGAGCCCCGACCTCTTTAGAGAGGAAAGAATAAGCTGGTAGAGGTCGGGTCTCGGGAGAGGAGAAAAAGGGAGAGGAATGGGAAAATCAAATATCAAATATTAAAAATTAAAAATCAAAATTTGGGAGAGGGAGAAAAAATTAATTTTTGACATTTGGATTTTGACGTTTGGATTTATCTTACATGATAGTATTATTTTAATTAAAAAATATGGGATTTAAAAAGAAAGTTTCTTCAAGAATTGTTTCTTTTGTAGTAAGTATTTTAATACTTGTTTTTGCAATTGGTTTTTATACTTTTGCTCAATGGACAGACCCAATATCAGCTCCTCCTAATGATAATGTAGCTACTCCAATTAATACAGGGAATGTTGGTCAGATAAAAGTAGGTGGTTTAACATTAAATTATGGAAATGGAACACCTGGTAGTGGAGCTATTAATGCTTTACTTATTCCAAATGGCAAAGTTGGCATTGGAGTAGCAAATCCATCAGGATTGCTGGATTTATCAGATGGTGTTAATACTATTTCTTTTACTAATGGAACTTACGTTATTTATGGTCAATCAGGTGCGTTTTGGATGGATAATTCAGGACAAGGATATTTTCAAAGTAATGTTATTATAGATGGAAATGTTTATATTGATGGAGGCATGGAAATTCGTGGAGGATTATTAGATAGTCTTGGTAATCTTTCAGTCGACTCAACTGGAAGAGCATTATATGATTATACTGGAGTGTATCCAAGATTAGATTGGTATCATCTTATATTAATAGATGATAGTAATGCTGATTCTATTCGTTGGGGAAATCGTGAACTTAATGATAGTTCAGAAGCAATAAGTGTTTATTGGGGCAATAGGCAACTATATGCTAATGATGGTAGTGATGTTATTCTTAATTGGTCAACACCAGGAACAGCTGATTTTCAAGATAATGATATTGTTACAACTGGAAATATTACAGCCAATAATTTCCCTGGTGGCGGTGGAGGAGGGCCAGGATATTTTACTGATGGAATTAACGAAGTTTATTTAGCAGATAATGGTTATGCTATTGATGCATTAGGTAATGTTAAGATTGATGGAGGGTTAACTGTGACTGATGATGTAGCGATGGTAGCACAAATCCAATCAACAGGTTCATCTGCATTGCTTAGGGTTGCTTCAGATACAGGTAATACAGGTCCTGGAAAAAATGCAGAAATAAGATTTGCAATTAATGGTATAGATCAAATGGTAATGGGAATAAATGATAATCAAGGTGATGATTTTCAGATATTAGGTGGGACTGCTTTAGGAAGTTCAGCAGGTATGACATTAGATGTTTCAACTAATAATTTTGGATTTGGAATAGCAACTCCATTAGCAAAAGTAGAAATAGAAATAGCCAATAATGCAATTA
>JBDREW010000002.1:0-7250 GCA_043819385.1 Candidatus Nealsoniibacteriota bacterium
TTGAAGGAGTAGAATGGAAGTATGTCTCAAGAATAAGTTAGGGGAGGTAAAAAAAATGAAACCATTGAATATTTTAGGATTAGTATTTTTTTCTGTTGGGGTTTTTGCCTTGATCGGATTTGGTTTATATCAATTTTTTAATTGACCAGAGATATTTAGATTTGTGTAGAGGTCCGACATAGAAAAGTAGGAACTTGTATATGATGTCTCGATTTATGTAGAGGTCCGACATTATTTTGTCCGTACCTCAGCAGAGGTCCGGCAAAAGAAGGTCGGACCTCTGTTTTAATCTGTTTTAATCTGTTTTAACTATAGTATTGCTCAATCAGAATAAATGTGGGATAGTTAGTATATAAGGAGGAAAAATGCCTAAAAAACTTAAAATTAAAGATTTACCGTCAGTTGACCGCCCCAGAGAGAAAATGAAGACCAAAGGCCCGCAAAATCTTAAAGATCCTGAGCTTTTAGCAATTCTTTTAGGAACTGGTTATCAAGGTAAAAATGTTCTTGAATTAGCTAGATTTATCTTATCTAAATACAAAGGAAAGAAATTACTTTCTTTAGATTACAATGAATTGGTAAAGATAAAGGGAATTAGTCAAGCTAAAGCTTGTAGAATCCTATCTGCTGTAGAATTAACAAAAAGAGCTTTAAAACATAAAGATGATGATACTCTTCCTATAATAAAGTCAGCTAAAGATGTGGTGGCTCAATCAGTCTATATGCGGGATAAGAAAAGAGAACATTTTCAAGTTATTTATCTTAATGCTAGAAATGAGATGATTGATAAGAAACCAATGTTTGTTGGTACTCTTAATGCTAATTTAGTTCATCCAAGAGAAATCTTTGCTCGGGCTGTAGAAAACAATTCTGCCTCCATTATCTTGGTTCATAATCATTTATCTAGTGATCCAGAACCATCTCAGGATGATATTGAAGTTACTAAGCGTATTGTTGAAGCAGGGGAGATAATGGGAATTGAAGTTTTAGATCATGTTATTATAGCTAAGGGTAAAGTTTTTAGTTTTAAGGAGAAGAAGATGATTTAAGATTATGGATAAATATCAAGGTTTATCAAAAAAAGAGTTATTGAAACTTGTTGAGATACAAGAAAAGGAATTAAAGTCTAAAAAATATGGGCTTGTTTGGGATAGAGAAAGAGAACCCGAACAAGTTGTCTTAGATTGTGCAGAAAATTTACCGGTATTAAAAAGAGTAAAAGGAAAAGAAATTAGAACTTGTGATGAAGAAGATAATATTTTGATTGAGGGCGATAATTATCATGCTTTAACTGTTTTGAATTATACTCATAAAGAAAAAATTGACATTATTTATATTGATCCGCCTTATAATACGGGAAATAAATCGTGGAAATACAATAATAATTATGTCGAACAAGATGATGGTTATTTACATAGTAAATGGTTAAATATGATGGAAAAGCGATTAAATATTTCCAAAAAATTATTAAAAGATACGGGCGTGTTAATTTGTACAGTTGATGAAAATGAACATGCAACTCTTGGCTTGTTGTTACAAAACATTTTTGCTGGATTTGAAATAGTTTGTGTTTCAATTATGCATAATCCAGGTGGTATTCAAGGTAAAAATTTTTCATATACACATGAATATGCTTATTTTGTCATACCTAATGGTGAAAAGAGAATTGCTCAAAGAAAACTTGGGAAAAGCGAAATATACGTTTCTAATCTTAGAAATTGGGGCGGTGAATCATCAAGAAGTGATGCAAAAAATTGTTTCTATCCTATCATAATCAAAAACAAAAAAATTATTGGATTTGGTCCAGTTGCCCAGAATAACTACCATCCCAAAAAGGCAAACGAGAAAAAAAATAATGGAGAAGTTTATGTTTGGCCAATTGATAGCAAGGGGGATGAAAGAAAATGGAGATATGCTCGACAAACTGTTGAGAATATTTTGGAAAAATTAATAATTAAAGAAAACGAAGGAGAGAAACAAATAATGATAGCTAAAGAATTAGGTACTTATAAAACAGTGTGGGTTGATAAAAAATATAACGCAGATGTTTATGGGACAAAATTATTATCTCAAATAATTAACACAAAATTTCCTTTTCCGAAATCTCTTTATGCGGTAGAAGATTGTATAAAAGCAATTATTCACGATAAAGATGATGCTATTATTTTAGATTTTTTTGCTGGTTCAGGTACTACTGGCCACGCAGTTTTGGAATTAAATAAAGAAGACAGCGGGAACCGAAAATTTATTCTTTGTACTAACAATGAAAATAATATTTGCACCGAAGTTTGTTATCCTCGAATTCAAAAAATAATTCAGGGTTACAAGAAAAATGGCAATGGCGAGAAAGTTGAAGGGTTGGGTGGTAATTTGCAATATTTTAAAACTTCACTTATTAAAAAAGCAAAAGACAAGGATCAGGTAAAAATTGATTTAACGCAAAAATGTGGTGAAATGCTTTGCGTAAAAGAAAACATTTTTAATTTAAAAATAGAGAAAGAAGATTTTAAAATATTTCATTCAAACAAGAAAGATAAATTTTTATGTATTTATTTTAATTTTTTAGAAGATAGTTTCGAAAACTTTTTAGCGGAAGTACAAAAGTTAAAAGGGAAGAAGCTTGTTTATATGTTTTCACTTGATAATGAAATTCCAAAAGGTTTATTTAAAAATGTAAAAGACAAAGAGATAATACCTATTCCAAAAGAAATTCTCAAAGTTTATGAAGAGCTTGTGAGGAAAAATATTCCACTTAAAGTAGAAATTATTTTTATAGAAATAAAAAAGGCCTATAAAAAAGTTTTTGAGGAAAAAGAAAAAGATGATGGGGTTAAAAATTTGCGGGTTGTTTTAGAAAAAATATTGCAAAAAATTGCACAGCAAAACGAAATTAATTTTTACAGGCAAAATGGAAAAGAAGAAAAAATTTCTGCCATAAATGATAAATTAAAAAATAAAAAAATTATCTCACAAACTATTTGGGAAGAAAATAAAACTTATTTAACGATAAGTAATGATGCGGTGCATGGTAAATATGATGATTTTGACTTAGAACAAGTCGAGAATTTTTATAGACATATTCAAAAATTAATTGATAAATTTAATTTTTAATACTTTTTATATGACCAATAAACAACTCACAAGATATCAAGAATCTGCTGTTAACGAATTAATTTTAAAGTCAAAATTACTTCTTGATAAAGATATTAATAAAAAAACCTTAGTTTTTCAAGCCCCGACTGGAAGTGGAAAAACTTTTATGATGTCTCAATTTATTAAACAAGCGATCGAAAAATTTGATGATCAAAATTTATGTTTTTTATGGGTTAGTATCGGAAAAGGAAGCTTGCAGGTACAAAGCTATAAGAGTTTAAAAGAAGAATTTGAGTATTCACCTCCGGTTTATCTGCTTGAACAGGAATTTTTCGGATCAAGAAAAACAATCAGTCGAGATGAGGTTATTGTGGTAAATTGGGAAAAACTAGTTAATAAAAATAAAAAAACTGGAGAATGGAAAAATATTTTAATGAAAGACAAAGAGACGATAAATTTTCGTGAACTTATCAGAAATACAAAGGAAGAGAAAATTAAAATAATTATGATAATTGATGAAAGTCACGTTAGCGCTAAAGCCGAAAGAGCGATAGAGCTAAGGGAGATTATTGAAGCCGATTTAACAATAGAAATGAGTGCCACCCCTGTTTTAAAAGACGGAGAATATAACGAAAAAGTTGAAGTTAACGCAAGTGATGTAATTAGCGAAGGGATGATTAAAAAAGAAATTATTGTAAATGAAAATTTAAAAACAATTATGGATAATGAGATAGATTCGCAAAGTTTAGTTTTAGGAACTGCTCTTGCTAAAAGAATAGAATTAAAAAAATATCTAGAAAAAGAAAATTCAGAAGTAAATCCACTTGTTTTAATCCAGCTTCCAACAGGAGAAGAAGGGCAGAGTAAGAAAAAAGCGGTTGAAAAGTTTTTAGCTGAGAAAAATATAACTGAGGAAAATAAAAAATTAGCTATTTGGTTGACTGAAGAAAAAATAAACTTAGAGGTTTTAGAAAATAATCTAAACGAAGTGGAATTTTTAATTTTTAAACAAGCTATTGATACTGGCTGGGATTGTCCGCGTGCACAAATATTGGTAAAATTTCGTCAAACAAAAAGCGAAGTTTTTGAGTTACAAACGATTGGTAGAATTTTGCGGATGCCAGAGGCAATACATTACCAAAATGATAAATTAAATAAAGCCTTTATTTATACAAACATTAAATCAAAAAATATAGATTTCAAAGGTAATGAAATATCTTTAAAAAATGCAATTAAATCGTTATACGTAGAAAGAGAAAGTATTTATAAGCCGATAAAGCTAAAATCATATTATAGAAATAGGGTTGACTTTGGTGATTTAACCATGAGTTTTCGTGGAGTTTTTGAAGAGGTTTTTTGTGAATATTTTGGTATTAAAAAAGATAAAGCGAATTTTGGAATGTTCGAAAAAAATAGAAAAAAACTAGAAAGCAAAGGAATTAAATTCAAAAATTTAGAAAATAAAGACGAAATAGTCATAAACGGAGAAATTGATGTAAAATATTTTGATAATTTGCCAGAGGGAAAGATAAAATTTGATGATAATTTTTTGGCAAGATTATCAGAAAATGATTTTGAGAACGCTTTTAAAAATATTATTAAAGAGAATTTAAACGGATTTGCGCCTGCAAGGTCAATTGGTATTTTTAAAGAAGCTCTAATTGTTTGGTTTAAAAAATATTTAGGAATTGATCCAAGGAAAAATAATGGAATGATTTTTGTTAAAAATATTATTTTTAATAATTATGGTATTTTTGGAAAATTGTTTGATGAAGCAACAAGGACGTACAAACCTATAAAAGATAAAGAAATAGAAAAGAAAATAGAAGAAACAGAAGAATGGAATAAAAATTGGGAAATATCTGAGAATAGGAATTATAATCCTAATTCTTATAAGTCTCATAGTTATGCTTTATCATTGTATAAATCACCAAATAACAAAAAGACATATTTAAGTTTTGATAGTGCTATTGAAAAAGATTTTGTTGAGTTTTTAGAAAAGAATAAAAATAAAATTCTATGGTGGTGGCAGAATGGGAATGAACATATGGCTTTAAATTTTGGCATCAAATATAATACAAAATCTACTTTTCAGCCGGATTTCTTGGTGATGTTCAAGAATGGTCAAATTGGGATATACGATACTAAGGCAAGTGGTTTTCAAGAAGACGATAATAAATTAAAGGGAGAAGCTTTACAGAAATATATAAGAGAAGAAAATAAGAGAAAAAAGAAAAAATTACTCATAGGTGGATTGATAATAAAAGAAGGCAAACATTTTAGAATTAATAGTGATGATAAATACAAACCATTTAAATTTTCATCAGTAAAAGGGAAAGATGAAAAATACAAAGGAGATGATAAAATAAAAAAAGGATGGAGGTATTTAGAATTTTAATAAATAAAAGATTTGAGGAAAATTTGAAAATAAAAGGTCGAATATTTAATTAAAAAAGGAACAAATAAGATGGTTAAATTTAATCGAACACAAAAATTTACAAATAACAATATTTTGAAAGTTCCAAAGAATAAGGCTATTGTATATAAGATAAAGAATGTCAAGGGTGATAATTTATATACTGGGATTGCAGGTCGAGGTCGAGTTCAAAAAAGATTAATGGAACATAAGAAATTAAAGAAAGAGATAATTTCTGGTGGAATTAATTTTCAAATTGTGCAGGTTAAAACTAAAGAACGTGCAGAGCAAATTGAAAAACAGATAATAAAAAAAGAACAGCCAAGATTTAATGAACAAAATAAATAAAAGATTTGGAGAGGGTAGTTTTAAAAATTATGAAAACAGTTCAAGTTAAAAGCAGAGGAGAAGATGTTAAAAAATGGCAACATTTTTTGATTGGTCAAGGGCTTTTAAACGATATTGCTGATGGTATCTTTGGACTTATTACTGAGATAGCTACTAAGGCATTTCAACGGAAGTATAATCTTTTTCCTGATGGAATTGTAGGTCAGCTAACTTATGCTAAAGCAATGCAGTTAATGCTTCCAGTAGTCGAAGAACCTAAAACTGCTCCAAAACTAGACTATTATTGGATGCCTCCTAAGCCGAACTTCAAACCTTTAGTTACTAATATTGAAAGACAGAAAATCTTTGGTAAATATTCTTATGTAATTTTAGAAAAAGGTAATATTAGAATTACTGATAACTGGCGAAAAGAAAATATTGTAAGAATAAAAATCCCTCAGTTAATAGGAAAGTCAGTAGGAACGAAAGGAGTACTGAAAAGTGGTAACGTTTATTTTCATAAATTAGTCGCAGGGCAAGTTCAATCTTTGTTTACTGCGTGGGAAAAAGAAGGATTAATTAAGCTAATATTAAGTTGGGCGGGTTCTTTCGTGCCACGAATGGTACGCGGAAGTAATACAACATTAAGTAACCATGCCTTTGGTACTGCATTTGATATTAATGTATCGCAAAATTGGATAGGAGCTATTCCAGCTCATATTGGAGAAGAGGGTTGTTTGCGTGAGTTAATTCCTCTTGCTAATAAATTTGGTTTTTATTGGGGTGGGCATTATCCTAAACGACCAGACGGTATGCATTTTGAGATTGCAAAAATAATTAATAAAGTTTTATAAAAATAAATAAAAAATTTGGAGGGGGTTTGGGGATAAAATTATGAGTAATAAATAAAAAATTAAGCATAGGGTTTACAAAAACAAAAAATTTATTTATTATTAACAATAAGTGTTATCTATTAATATGGAAGAACAGCTTAAACAATTTATTAACGAAAAAAGAAACGAAAAATTAATTTCGTTAGACGAGGCAGCTACCAAGCAATCGATAGTTCTAAGATTGTTATCTATTTTGGGTTGGAATATCTATGACATAGATGAAGTTAATCCAGAGTATTCTATCGGTGGCAAAAGTGTTGATTATTCGTTAAGAATTAATGGAAAAAATAAAGTATTTATTGAAGTAAAAAGGATTAAAGAAGAGTTAGAAAATCATCAAGAACAATTACTTAGTTATGCGTTTCGCGAAGGGATTAGTCTGGCTGTTTTAACTAATGGTATTTCGTGGTGGTTTTATTTGCCATTACAACCAGGAAGTGATTGGGAACGAAGAAAATTTTTAACAATTAATATTATTCAACAGAAAAATAAAGATGAAATAGTTACTAATTTTATAAAAA
>JBDREW010000003.1:0-2197 GCA_043819385.1 Candidatus Nealsoniibacteriota bacterium
GGTACTCTATTACCGTTTTTGTCGCCAGTATATTCTAAATAAATAGCTTTTTCAGATTTTTTTCTGCTAAATAAATCAACATTTTTGTTTTTATAGCAAGTTGCAATCAACTTTTTTAACCCTAAAAATTCAAAATTATAAGAAAAATAATGAAAGAAGTTACTTACTCGTGGATCGTCGCAATTACAAAACACAACTTTGTTTTTGAAATGTTTTTTGTAATGCCCAAGTTCTTTTTCAATATCAGTCAGTTGTGTATAGAACTCGTCATTCTTAGCTTTATTTGCTTTATGTAAATTTTTGTTTGAAATAGTTTTTCTCATGAGTGGCTTTCCTTTTATTTTAGTAGACTTAATATTTTTTGACTTCCTGATGCAAGACCAATTAGTATGAATATAGGTATTGAAATCCAAATACACATAGGTTCATCTTTAATTAATTGAAATAAGTTAGATGATATACATATCCATGAACTTAATGCAAATGCTACTAAAGCATAAAACATATACGCACAATAACAATCTTTTCTTTGCTGTGTAGAATACCATTTTGTTGTTTCTTGATGTTTTAAATAACCAAAATAGAAAGTTCTTAAACCTAAACCGAAAATATTCCAATAAGCTATATGAAAAATATAAGCCGAATAAAATTGTTTGAATATAATTAAAAATATCCATATTATTGCCACAATAAATATAGTTATATAATAGATATCATGAACCTTTTTATGGGGATTTTTTATCATTACGGTAATTTTCTTTCTTTTCAAGTAAAAATCCCACGTTCTTTCCTAGGTATATAAGCGTCCCTAGACCAAGCCCGAATAATCTGGCTATAAACCAAACTGTTAGGAATATAATGTTTAAAGAAATATTCATCATCTTTATTAAAAATTTTAGATAAAGCAGCAGCGATTCCAGCGCTACGACTTATCCCTGCTTCACATTGGCAAACAATCAAATCAACTTTATCTGAATATTTATCAACAAATTTTAAAATTTGTTTAGCCATTTCTACTGAAAAGAAAATCATTTCTGGACGTTCTTCTATTTCATACATAATTCGTAGTTGTTCACCGTCCCAGTCATGGAAAGATAATCTTAACGCATCTAACCTATTCTTATCAGCGAACATTTGTATTTTTGGCGACTTTGGGTCGTTAATAGAGACAACGATATGCTTTTCGTCAGTATAATGATGCTTCATATCTCGACGTCCTAAAACTAAAAACTTCATTTTTTTCATTTAACGACCTTAATTTCAAAATGTCCATTTGAAAAATTTAATTTAAGATGCATGTTTAAAACATTAGAATATAGGAGTAAGTCTTTTATAGTTAAATCTTCATCATTGGAGTGTTCAATCTTAGAAATTTTAGATGTAGAACATCCAACTTTTTTTGCTAATTCTTTTTGTGTGAGATTTTGTGCACACCTGTTAAGAAATAAGAATTTTGCTAATCGTTTTATTTTTAACTGATTTATAGTATCAGACGCAAATTTTTTACTTTCTGATAATGTTGCAATCATCTTTGATGTATTTTTAAATACTTTTCTCATTTCAATCCTTTTTAAAAGCATTGTTCTGTGAAATTAATCTAACATTAAAGATATCATCATAGCTAATCCGACACGAGTACTTTTTTCTTTTAACGAATATCCAAATGGTTTAGTATAATCTTCAATAATTTTTGTTAATTGCTCAATTTGTTTCTTGTGAGCTAAATAAACTTTTTTAAAAGCGGGGCTTGTTTTGCAAAGTTCTTTATAATGGTCATCAACAGATTCAATAGTTACACTTTTCTTTTTAGATTTTTTCATTTTAACCTCCAAAATTAGATATATGCAACAACTTTTCTAAATCAGAACTAATTTTTGACCCAACAATTTGACGTATAATTTTTTTATTTCTAAACACCAATATTGTTGGTAAACTTAAAACCTGATACCTATTAGCTATATAATTATTTTTTGCAACATTTATTTTATAAACATCAAATTTATCAGCATGGTCTTTAGCGTATTTTTCAAGTACAGGGAGGTTTTTCACACAAGCTTTACACCATGGCGCCCAAAAATCTACTAAAACTAATTTTTTTGAATTAAAAACTTTTTGCTCAAATTCTTTGTCGGATAAACTTTTCATAATTACTTTTTCTCCTTAAAGTATACAGATAAGATTGTTAACGCTTCAGTTC
>JBDREW010000004.1:0-6178 GCA_043819385.1 Candidatus Nealsoniibacteriota bacterium
GAAACAATTTTATCAAAAACAATTAAAATTAGTTAAATATATTTATTATGGAACATACGCCATTTTATACTAAAGAATTTTCAGATATTATAGGCAAATTTTCAAAAGATGAATTATTTCCGTGTATTTCTGAAATTAATAAATTAGCAATTGATGTTTCGAAGTTTCGATCTAGCTTTTGGGGTGATCTTTCTAAAAATAAAATACTTAAACTTGAAAATCGGTATAAAGATATTTCTGTGAAATTTATAAATTTATATCATAAATGGAATACTCCAGATATATTATTTAAAGATTTGAATCAAAATCCAAAGGATATAGAAAAAGATGGAAAAATAATAGCCGATTATTTTAGTACTAATCAAGCAGTTATGAAACATATTAATGAATCATTTCGTTTATTGGGCTATATTGATAAGATATTAACTGGACAGGATACGGCTTTTTATAATAGAGTTTCGATTGCTTTAGCTATAATAGCAGTTACGATTTCTATTATTGTAGCTATCTTAAAATAATTTCTATGTATTATTTTTTTAAACAACACGAACAAAATTTTAAGGACTGGAGAAAATCTGGATATAAAGGAATTCCTGAAGAGGGGATTGTCTTTTTAAAACATTTAGATTCAAATAATTTTAAACCAGAAGTTAAATTGTGGAATGAAAAACAATGGAAAAAGGTTCAATTAGAAGCAATTGAAAGATGTGTTTATAGTTTTGAGATATTAGGAGAAAAGGATTTATTAACGAATATTGTAACTGGTGGAGGAAAAACAACAATTATTGGAGCAATGATAGCTTATATGATGATAGTTCATAGTCAATATAAGTTTTTGATATTAACTCCGAATACGATTGTCAGAGAAAGATTAGTTGATGAATTTGATAAAAATTCTAATAGTTATATCTATGACGTTTTTCCATTTTTTACAAATTCTAATGAACATTTAAAAGATAGAATTTCATTACATAAAATGCATGCAACTGCAACTCCAACTGGTATAAGATCAGGTACAATAATTTTAGGAAATATCCATCAAATTTATGAAAAAACAAATAATTGGAAGGTGTTAATGGACAATATCGAATCTCTTTGTATTTTTAATGATGAAGCACACAATACAAAAGCAAAACAATATAATGAATTAATTGCTAAATTAAAACCAAAAAGATTTTTAAGATTAGATACAACTGCTACACCAGACAGGTTAGATGGATTACATCCTGACAGTAAAATGGTTTTTCTTTATGGTATTGCTGAAGCAATGAAAGATAGAATTATTAAAAGAATAGTTGTTTTTCATCCAGATATTAAAAAAGTTAAATTGACTTATGAAGATTTAGAAACTGGCAAAACAATTTCAGCAGAAGAAGTTCCCTGGGAAGAAATTGAAAGAAGAAAGATCCCAGCTCGTAGATATATCACTAGTTTGAAACCAATGCGACAACAAATTGCTATTGCTTGCGAACTTTTAAAAGAGCAAAAGATGAGAACACCAAAGCCATATAAGCCACTTTTATTTATAGTTGCAATATCTATTAATGATGCTAAAAATATAGTTAAAGAATTAGAAAAAATAGGGAAGAAATATGGAATGGAAAAGATTTTATTGGTTACAAACAAATCAGAAGATGATTTAAAGGAGGCTGCTCGTAATTTGAATAAAGACCCTAATCCAGAATATGATGCAGTTGTTTCTATTTTAATGTTAAGAGAGGGTTGGGACGTTAGAAATATTTCAACTATTTTACTTTTTAGGAAATTTTCATATAAAGAAGTGGACGGTCAGATATTTTCAGTTTATGGTCCTCAGGTGATTGGAAGGGGATTAAGAAGAATGAGTAAAAATCCAAAAGAATGGGAATCTTTATTTGTTATAGATCATCCTATCTTAAAACATAATTGGCTTTGGGATCATTTAAAGGCTATTCGATATCCTGATGATTTAGATCCTGCTAATATTGTGATTGATGAAGAAAAAATTCCAGAAGATAAAAATATTGAAAAAATTGATGAAGGAGAAAGATCTCTTGAAGAAGCTGAAAAAAAATTAGAAATAAAAAATTTACCAGATACACCCGATCCTCCAGATGTTGTAGAACCAATTTATGAATGGCAGAAATATTTAGATAATCATAAATATGATTTCCGTAAAATAATTATTAGTCAAGATATAGACAAAATTAAAAGTTTAAATATTGTTTCAGATTTAACAACTATTGAAAGTGCTGATATTCCAGAAGTAGATGTTGAAAAGATTTCTAAAATAACGAAAACTGAAGATTGGACAATTAAAGAATTAAAAAAACAATTAATAAAACAGATACATTCAATTTCACGTGATGCTTTATTAGAATATGATAGAAATCCTGATGAAAGACAGATCACATTAATTAAAGTAATAAGAGATCATATTAGAAAGAGATTACTTAATGGAGAAGAAATTGAAGATTTAACCAATGAGGTTTTATTGCGTAGATTGTGGGCTGTTATAGACCAAGTCCGTGATTTATTTTTGAAGCCTGAATTAATTGAAGGAATACTAACAGATAAATAATATGATTAGCAAAAAAGGAAATCTAACTAATTTAGAAAAAAGTCCTTACGGAAAAGAAAGTTATGATTCTGCATTAGAACGAGAATATATGGTGGAACTTGAACGAGACCCAGCAGTAATTAGGTGGACTAAAAAACATAATATAAAAATACCTTATAAATTTTTAGGTTTTACAAAACATTATTATCCAGATTTTTTGGTAGAGTACAAAGATGGACATAAAGAAATACATGAAACAAAGGGATTACCATTGCTTTTATGGGCATCTACAAAGATTAAAGGACAAACAGCTGATGAATTTGTAAAAGAAAAAGGGTGGAGGTATAAGATTATAACAAAAGGTAGGCAGGCTTTTTATAATAAATTTTAAAAGAAATAATGACAGATTTAGATAAAATAATTTATCATCAGACTGATACTTGGCCAAGTTATAAAGAGTTATCAGTAGAATCGAATATCGTAATTGCAAATTTTATTAAAAAAATTTATATTCAGGGTGTTTTTAAAGAAATAAAAAGATTAATGACTTTGAAAGAATATCCTAATTGTAATAGTGTGGGTCATATTGTTTTAATATGTATTTGTTCGGCTATAGATTCTTTATCCGCTTATGCTTCTGGTGGCGGGAGAGTCGGAGAGCGTTTTACGAGCTTTATTGTAAGATATTTTCCTAGTAAATATTATGGCAAAGAAAATTTAATATACAATACATTTAGATGTGATGGTGTTCACGGGTGGAATTTACATAAAAGCGTTATAAGTGGAATTTCAAACGATCCGAAGCACTTAGAAGTTAAATTTGATATTGCGTATATTTCTTTATATGACTTTTTTAATGATTTAACGGAGGGTTTTGATAAATTTTATAATGAATTAAAGACAGACGATATTTTAAAAAATAATGTATTAAAAAGATATAAAAAAATAAGAGTAATAGTAGATAAGATAAAGGATCAGGTTTTTATTGGTTAAAATTTATGGAAAATGAAAATATTAAAGAAATTATAGAGCAAAGTGGACATGAATTAGAAAATGAGGCAGTTTTAATATTAGAAAAGAATAATTGGAGTTGTATTTCTTCTTCTTATTATGTTGATAATATCACTGGCAAATCGCGAGAAGTAGATATTATTGCAAAAAAAGAATTTTCAATTTTTGATATTGAAAATATAGAAAATATTTCTAAGAAAAAGAAAATATTAATTAAATTATTCATTTCTTGTAAATTTATTAAAGATGATATTGTATTTTGGTTTGGTAAAAAAAATATAATTAAAGCAAATGAATTAGTAAAAAATGGATTGTCATTAAATCAAGAAGAATTAGAGAGGAATGAATCAGTTTTGAAATTTCATCATTACAACATAGAAAAAAATGTAGCGAATAAAAATGCTCAAAAAGGAAATAAAGATATTATTTTTAATGCACGTGAAGAAAGTATTAAATCTTTTTTATATTCGCCGTTAGAAGATGATGAGTTTGAGTATAAAGAAATTTATAAATTTCCAATAGTAATTGTTAATAATTTTGATAATTTTTGCAAAAGAGATGATAGTTCAAAAGATAGATGTTTGAAAATAGAAAATAATTTTCAATTTGAAATTCTTTATTCTATTTTAATAAGTGGTCATCCTAAACGGAAATATTTTTTAGTTGATTTTATTAGTATAGATAGGCTCGAATTTTTTTTAAAAGAAAATTTTGAAAAAGTTGAAAAGAAAGAAAATTGGGAAATAAAAGAAAATGATATTTCATTAATAAAAAAAATATTGAGTGAAAAAATTAGAAAAGAACGTTTTTATGAGAACCGAAATGATTTTATTGAGAAAGAAGAATTTGATCCTTATGATCAGTAAAAAATGATTAAAATTTATGGAAAATAATTTTACAATAATTCATATAGGACTTTTAACAGCAGTTTTTACTTTTAGTATTCCTATTTTTTGGGGATTAGTAAAAAATATCATTGTTTTTTTAAAAGAAAAGGGAGAGGATATAACTAAAAATTTTATATCTTCTTATTTTGCTCGAAAGCTTTCTAAAAAAATAGTGGTAAAAATATTTTTACCATTTATTTTTTTTGGTTTTATCGGATTGTTTGTTATTACACCATTCCTTCAATGTTCATTTAGTTTGAAATATATGATTTGGATCTCTTATCTTAATACCATATCTTTATTTCTTTTTTCAGTCGTTAGTATAAAAATATTTGATATGATTTATGGTGATACACAGAAAGAGACAAATAACGAAATATCTGATTTTAATAAATTAGAGAAAGAATATGAAGAAAAAGAGCTTTTAGAATTTTTAGAATCAATTTTCCGAGAAACAGATCAGTTATTAATTAATAAGTATGGGATTTCTCCAAATAACCTAATTGAAAGCATTTTTGATTATATTAACGACAACTTAGAAGAATATTCTTCGAATGAAGGCTCTTTAATAAAAAAATTGGAATTTTATAGAAAATTGATAGAGATCATAAATAGTTTTTTAGAAAATAGAGAAATAAGTAATTTAGCTGTAAGATCTGATTTGTTAAAAAAATTGTTAAAATTACATTTTGGTTTATGGCATTTATATTATGGTTTATTATCTAAGACAGATGGTAAAAGGGAGGTTCATCGTTATTTAATATTATTTACTTCTGTTAATAATATAATTATTAAATTATTTAGTTTATCTTTAGATAAAGATGTTGCATTTATTTTTTTGGAAGATATTGAATCTCATACAGAAGAAAAGAAAGAAGAATCAATAGATAGTTATAAATATCTTGATCAATTTCCTTTTAAAAATATTTTATTTGAAAATTATGAGAAATTTTCAAAGCACAATGCTTGGGATTATCTTCCTAGAGAATGGTTACTTGATATAGAGAATATAAAAAAGAATAAACCAGAAGATATTAGGGTTATAGACTTTATTCTTAAGCAATATGGAAGTTGGTTGCAAGGGAAAATTGATACTGACAATAAATGGAAAAATGAATTAGATGAAGTTCATATACATTGGTCTCCTCATATTTCACCTAAAGCTTGGGCTTATATTCTTACTTATAAACGTCGTACATGGGGAAATGATTCTAGAATAGAATCTTTAATTAAAATATCACCAAATTTTGGATGGATTAGTCGTTCTTTTACTCATTGGGGAAAAATTTCAGATGAGGATATTGAACAAAAAATGGAAGAACATGAAAATGATCAAACATTAAAAACAATAGAGTTGGCTCAAAATATTAATGTTTTTCATTTTTCAAAAGAAGAAGTTTTAAAAATACTAAAAGAGGCTAGTGCTTATAATCCTGAAAATGAAAAAGAAAAATCTACAAAAAAATATGTAATTTATTTATTTAAAAAAATTTTTAAATATATCAATAGTTAAAAAATAAATCATTAAAAAATAATATTAATTCTGATTTAGATCAAAAATTAAAAATCAGAAAATCGTTGGCACAGCCAACGATTTTGTCTAAAAATTTTTCGGTTTATCTTCACATCAAAATTTCAAAGAAATTTATGGTTGTGATAGGCTGGCAATAAGATACTACGCTAAAAAATTGGGGGGGATTTTTTAGCGTAGGGTTCTTGTCCAGCTTTGCTGGACTACGGC
>JBDREW010000005.1:0-18395 GCA_043819385.1 Candidatus Nealsoniibacteriota bacterium
AATAAAAAAAATAAATTAAAATAAAAAAAATAAATAAAAATAATTTAAATTAAAAAAATAAAAAAATAAAATAAAAAAATTAAAAATCAAAAATTATATTATTATGTCTTTATTTAAAAAGAAAAAATCATTTTCAAGAAAAGAGTTTAAAGATGCATTAGGAAAAGATGATGGAATAATACCTGGAACAGGAGGTCAGAGATATAGTAGAAGTGAAAGAGATAGAATGGGTAGAGAGGTTTTTGGTCCAAGATATGGAAGTGATATTTCTAAAGATGATTATAGAAGAGCAGTTTCAGAACTAGAATTAAATAAAATGAGGTTAAAGAGTGATGTTGAAAAAAAGGAAATGGATAAAAAAATAGATTATTTGAAAGAATTAGGAGGAAAAAATCTTTAAAAAATTAATATGGCTAATTATTATCGAACAAAAGGTTTTATATTATCAAAGAATAATTTGCAGGAAGCAGATCAGGTTTTTAATGTTTATACTAATGATTTCGGGAATTTAAAAATATTAGGAAAATCAATTAGAAAAATTAAATCAAAATTAAGATCAGGAATTGATCTTTTTTATTTATCTGAAATAGAATTTGTTCAAGGTAGAAATTATAAAACTTTAACTAATGCTTTATTAATTAATAAGTTTAAAAACATAAGACAAGATTTAGATAAATTAAAAATTGCTTATCAAATAATTGAATTGACTAATAAATTAATTTATAAAGAAGAAAAAGATGAACAAATATTTAATTTATTAAATAAAACATTTAATATTTTAAATATTCATAAGACAAAAATTATTTATCAATGTTATTTATGGAATCTTTTATCTTTGTTGGGATATAAAATAGATCTTTATAGCTGTGTTAATTGTCAAAAAAAACTTTTGCCAGAAAATCTTTGTTTTAATTCTAATCAAAATGGAATAGTTTGTTGCAAATGCTCAAATGTAATAAATAATGAAAATGAAGTTTCCACAGATGTTATTAAAATTCTAAGAATTTTTTTAAAAGAAGATTGGGATATTGTTTTAAAGTTAAAAATAACAGAATCAGATGAAAAATCATTAGATAGATTTTCTGAAATAATGATTGATAATATGAGTTCTTGAAACTTTGTATTATATATGTATTTGATTATTGTTAAATTTTTTAAAGATTATAGGAGAGATTTATTCTCTGCTTTTTTTTATTTATATTATATGTATAGATTGTGGGGACTTGGTTCCCGCGACTTTTAATCTTGCTATTTTTTAGTTAGTAAAGTAAAATTAAATTAAAGCATATTTTAATAATAATTTTAAGTAATAATTTAAATACATATATATGGGGTTTATAACAATGAAAAGATTTATAATATTTATTATAGTTTCAGGTCTGCTTTTAGCTCTTGCTGGATTTTGGTTTTGGCAAAGAAATCCATATTCAAAAGATATTTTAAAAATAGAAATTATAGGTCCTGAAAAATCTTCAATTTTAGAGGAAGTTGAATATACAGTGAAGTATAAAAATAATGGAAACGTTAGACTAGAGAATCCACGTCTTATTTTTGAATTTCCAGAAAATACCTTATCTGTTGGTGAAGATGATGAGCAAAAATCTTTAAAAAGAATAGAAATAGGACCAGAAGAATTAGGAGATATTTATCCTGGAGAAGAGAAAACTTTTAAATTTAAGGGTATTTTATTTGGAAAAGAAGGAGAAGCAAAAACAGCAAAGGTTTGGCTCTTATTTAGTCCAAAAAATTTAAAGGCAAAATACGAATCAACTACTTCTTTTACTACAGTTGTTGATGCTATTCCTTTAACTTTTGATTTTGACCTTTCTTCAAGAATAGAGGCAGGAAGAGATTTTAAATTTTCTTTAAATTATTATTCAAGTTTGGATCATCCTCTTAGTAATTTAGGAATTAAAATAGAATATCCAAACGGTTTTGAATTTATATCAAGTAATCCTGAATCTTTAGGAAAAAATGAATGGGAAATTCCTCTTTTAAATAAAGCAGAAGGAGGAAGAATTGAAATAGGGGCAAGATTGATGGGGGAAATAAGAGAACAGAAAATTTTCAAAGCATCTATTGGTGTTTGGCAGGAAAATGAATTTATTGCTTTGAAAGAGATAACAAGAGGAGTGGAATTAGTTCAACCACATATATCTATTTATCAAAGAATAAATGGAAGTAGTGATTATACTGCTAAGCCAGGAGATTTGCTTCATTACGAAATATTTTTTAGAAATATAAATGAAGAGCCTTTTACAGATTTATTTTTAGTAACTCGTCTTGATGGTAAAGCATTTGATTTTAATAGTGTAAAAACAGATTTTGGACAATTTAGTGCTGGAGATAATTCTATTATTTGGGATTGGAGAGATGTTTCAAAATTAAAATTTTTAGGGCAAGGAGAAGAAGGTAAAGTTGAGTTTTGGATAAATTTAAAAGATTTTAGTGTTAGTAGTCCTCAAGAGAAAAACTTTCTTTTGAAAGATAGTGTTTTAGTTTCTCAAGTTAAAGAAGAATTTGAAACAAAAATAAGTTCTAATTTGGTTATTTCTCAAAAAGGATTTTTTAAAGATGAAGTTTTTGGTAATTCAGGTCCTATCCCTCCAGAAGTTGATAAAAAAACAACTTATACTATAATTTGGCAAGCAAAAAATTATTATAATGATGTTAAAAATGCTAAAGTAAAAGCTATTTTGCCTTCAAATGTTGAATTAACTGGTGAGATTTTTCCTGAGACAGAAGCTTCAAAATTTTCTTTTGACCAAACAAGTAGAGAAATTATTTGGATATTAGGAGATAATAATATATTTGCATCTGGAACAGGAATTTTAAGTCCTGCTCCAAGTATTTCTTTTCAAGTTATTTTAACTCCTAATTCAAGTCAGAGAGGGAAAACAGCGAGAATTATTGGAGATGCAAGAATTGTTGGAGAGGATCAATGGACAGATGATATTATTGATGATATTTCTGAATCTATAGATACAAGCTTGCCTGATGATTCAAGTGTTTCTGGTAATAATGGAATAGTTAAATAAATGTTTTATTATTAGTAGTTTATATTTTTAAAACTTAAAACAAGGGCAGGAATAAGAATATTTTTCAATTCGCCAAACCCACACACAGCCAACCCGAGATTGAAAAATATTTTCATTCTTACTTAAATAATTTTATATCATTAGTAATTTATTATGGATAATAACGAATTAGAAAAAATTGTTTCATTTACTAAAAGACGTGGTTTTATTTTTTTATCTTCTGAAATATATGGAGGATTTTCTTCTTGTTATGATTTTGGACCATTGGGGGTTGAATTAAAAAGGAATATAAAAAAAGTTTGGTGGGAAGAGATGACCAGAAATCAAGAAAACATCGTTGGATTAGATGCGTCAATTTTAATGAATCCAAAAGTTTGGGAGGCCTCTGGTCATTTAACTGCTGGTTTTGCTGATGAATTAGTTGAATGTAAAAAATGTCATCATCGTTTTAGAAAAGATTTTCTTGAAAAAAATAAATGTCCAGATTGTAATGGAGATTTAACTGAGCCCAAAAAATTCAATTTGATGATGAAAACATTTGTAGGGCCTTTAGAAGATGAAGCATCAGCAACTTATATGCGCGCTGAAACATGTCAGGGTATTTATATGAATTTTCAAAATGTTTTGGACTCAATGAGAATAAAAATACCTTTTGGTATTTGTCAGATTGGAAAAGCATTTAGAAATGAAATAAATCCAAAAGATTTTATTTTCAGAACTCGTGAATTTGAACAAATGGAAATGCAATGGTTTTGTAATCCAAAAGATGCTGATAAGTTTTTTGAATATTGGTTAAAGCAAAGATTTAATTGGTATATTAAATTAGGAATTGATAAGAAAAAATTAAGAAAATATGAAGTTCCTAAAAAAGAACTTGCTCATTATGCTAAAAGAGCCGTTGATATTGAATATAAGTTTCCTTTTGGTTGGAAAGAAATTGAAGGTGTTCATAATAGAGGGGATTGGGACTTATCTAATCATTCAAAACATAGTGGAGAAGATTTAAAATATTTTGACGAGAAAACAGGCAAAAAATATTTTCCACATATTATTGAAACATCAGTTGGAGTTGATCGTTCTCTTTTTACTTTTTTAACTGATGCTTATTCTGAAATAGAAGGAGGTAGAACAAAGACAACAAAATCATCAAAAGAAAAAGAAATTTTATTAAAATTTGATAAATCATTATCACCAGTAAAAATAGCTGTTTTGCCATTAGTAAAAAATAAGCCAGAAATAACTAAAAAAGCAAAACAAGTTTTTGAATTAATAAAACCTTATTTCAATTGTCAGTATGATGAGACCGGTTCTATTGGAAGACGTTATCGCAGACAAGATGAAATAGGAACAATTTATTGTCTTACAATAGATTTTGATACTTTAGAAAAAGATGACCTTACAATTAGAGATAGAGATACAATGAAACAAGAAAGAATTAAAATCAAAAATTTAATCACATTTTTAAAAGAAAAATTAGAATAATAAATTGATTTAGATATTAAAGAAAAAAGCCCTTGCGAGTTTGCGTGGGCTTTTTGTTTGTGGGCTATTTGTAGTAGACGAGTGCTATAAAAGATAGTACTACAACAGACATCAAGAGAAGTAGAGTAATGCCGTCCATATATCTGTCAAATAGCAGAAACATTGTGATGTTCCACATTTTCTTGAAAAAACTTTTCATCTTCTTTCCTCTTTCTTTATTTGGAGTTTGATTGTTTCCAAAGGTTAAATAAAGTTTAATGTACTGCTTACATTATATATCATTATTTAGATTTTGTCAATAGTTTGTGTCTTGGTTATTTGATATTTCTTTTTTGATAATTTTAGTGTAGAATAAAAGTATAGAATAAATTAAATAATATATAATAATATGAAAGTTTCAGCTATTGTTTCAGCGTTAAACGAGGAAAAAACGGTTGGCAATGTTTTAAAAATACTTTTACAATCAGAAATTCTTGATGAGGTTATTTTAGTAGACGGAGGTTCTGATGACAGAACCGTGGAAATAGGAAGAAAATTAGGTGCAAGAGTTTTGACGCCTGGGAAAATGCCTGGGAAAGGAGAGGTAATGAAAGTTGGAGTAGAAAGTACTGATGCAGAGATAATAGCTTTTTTTGATGCTGACTTGCTTGGCTTAAGACCAGAACATGCTAGCTTGATAGTTGAGCCGGTTTTGAAAGGGGAAGTAGCTATGTGTGTTGGTTTGCGGGGTAGATTAGGAGGAATGCCTAAAATTATGGCTAAAATTGATCCTATTGGTGGTGTTATTGGGGGCGAAAGAGCAATGAAGCGTTCTGTTTTTGAAAATATTCCTTTTAAGTTTATTAAAGGATTTGCTGTTGAAACATCTTTGAATTATTATTGCAGAAAAAATAAATTGCCTGTTCGTTTAGTTGATTTGGAAGGGTTGGATATAGTAATTAAAGAAAAAAAGTGGGGATTTTGGAAAGGATTTTTAAATAGAATAAAGATGACTTGGCAATTACAAAAAATTAAAGTTTTAATTCTTTTGCATGGTAATGAATTTAAAAATAAATAATGTATGTTTAAAAAAACAACTTTAAAAAATGGTTTGAGGATTGTTACTGTACCAGATAGGAAAAGCAAGGCAGTAACTGTTTTAGTTTTGATTGGAACTGGTTCTAAATATGAAAAAAAGGAAACAAATGGAATTTCCCATCTTTTAGAACATCTTTTATTTAAAGGAACAAAGAAAAAGCCAACTTCTACTGATGTTATAGAGCCATTAGATAGTATCGGTGGCGCTTATAATGCATTTACATCAGAAGAATGTACTGGATATTTTGCTAAAGTTGGTTCAGAACATTTTGAGATGGCCTTAGAAACTATCTCAGATATTTATTTAAATTCAAAACTTGATTCTAAAGAAATAAAAAAAGAAAAATCAGTAATTATTGAAGAAATAAATATGTATCAGGATCATCCTGCTTCTTATGTTCAAGTTTTATGGAATAAAGTACTTTATGGAGATCAACCAGCTGGTTGGGATGTTGCTGGAACTAAAGAGGGAGTAACAAAAATTTCTAGACAAGAGATAATAGATTATATAAATCATCAATATACAGCCTCTAATACTGTTGTTTGTATAGCTGGAAATATTGAAAAAGAAAAAGATGTTATAAATAAAGTTAAAAAATATTTCTCTGGAATAAAAACAAAAGATTCTTTTGAAAAAATAAAAGTAGTTGAGAATCAAAGACAACCAGAATGTCTTTTGTATCAAAAAAGCACCGATCAAACACATTTTTGTTTAGGAGTGAGGGGATATGAAGCTTTACATCCAAAGAGATATATTCAGGAAGTTTTGTCAGTACTTTTAGGAGGAATGATGAGTTCTCGTTTGTTTATTAAAATAAGAGAAGAAATGGGACTTGCTTATTATATTAGAACAAATTCAAGCTCTGATACTGATACTGGATTTTTAGTTTCTCAAACTGGAGTTGATAACAAGAAAGTAGAACAAGCTATTTCAGCAATTTTAAAAGAATATAAAAAAGTATCTCAAAAATTAGTTTCTCCAAAAGAACTTAAAAAAGCAAAAGAAAATTTAAAAGGAAAAATGACATTGCTTTTAGAAACTTCTGATGCACAAGCATCTTTTTACGGATTGCAAGAAGTTTTACACAATGAAACACATACACCAGAAGAAATATATGATAAAATAGAGGAAGTGAGTAGTAAAGATATTTTAGATACAGCAAAAGATATTTTTAAACTAGAGAATTTAAATTTAGCAATAATTGGACCATTTAAAGATAAAGAAAAATTTCAAAAATTATTAAAAATATAATAGCGATACTAATATACGAATGACATACCAATAATACGAATTTTTATTAGTATTTATAAAATTATGAATGAATTAACTGGCGAAAAATTATTAGATATTTCTTGGAGAACATTGATTAAAATTTCAATTACGATTATTGCTTTTTATATTATATTTTCGATTAAAGATATTTTAGTTTGGTTTCTTTTCGCTTTAGTAATATCTGTTTTATTTAATCCAATTGTTGATTTTCTTCAAAGAAAAAGAGTTCCAAGAATTCTTGGTGTTATTTTAGTTTATCTTTTATTTTTCGGGACTTTTAGTGTTTTAATTTATTTAATTACACCTCTTTTTATTTTTGAACTTCGTCAATTTATTCATTCTTTACCTGAATATTTAGAAAAAATTAGCCCTTCTTTACAAGGACTTGGATTTCAAGCATTTGAAAATGTTGAAGATTTTGTATCAGCTTTTGGAGGTACATTAGAAGCAATGACAGCTAATATATTTAGTGGTCTTTTTATATTCTTTGGAGGAATTATTACTACTTTATTCGTTATAATTACAGCATTGTTTCTTTCTTTAGAAGAGAAGCCAATTGAAAAGATATTAATGCTTTTTTTTCCTAAAAAATATGAAGCACTTGCTTTAAATCTTTGGGAAAGAAGTCAAAGAAAAGTTTCTGCTTGGTTTGGAGCAAGAATATTAGCTTGTTTATTTGTTGGGGTTGCATCATATATTACTTTTTTACTTTTTAATGTCCAATTTCCTTTTACTTTAGGATTATTTTCTGGAGTGTTCAATTTTATTCCATACATTGGACCATTTGCAACAGCTATTGTTTTATTTTTTATAATATTTCCAACAGAAATGTTAAAAGCAGTTTTTGTTTTAATTGCTTTTGCTTTAATTCAACAAATTGAAGGTAGTATTCTTTCTCCTATTTTAATGAAAAAAATTGTTGGGATTCCTCCTTCTGTTGTTTTAGTATCTTTAGTTATTGGAGCTAAGCTTTGGGGTGTTTTAGGTGCGATTTTAGTTATTCCTTTGGTTGGTATTTTATTTGAATTTGGAAAAGAATTTTTATTAAAAAGAAGAGAAAGAGAAGTTGTTGTTATCTAAAATAAAATGTTGTTTTTTAAAAAATTATTAAATCGCTGATTAGCGATTTTTTCTATCTCTTGATTTTTTTAGATTTTAATGTAATTAAGTAGGTAATGAAAAAGTTTTATATCACAACTAGTATTGTTTATACTAATGCCTTTCCTCATATAGGATTTGCATTAGAAATTATTCAGGCAGATGTTGTTGCTCGTTATCATCGTAATTTAAACGAGGATGTTTTTTATTTAACTGGGACAGATGAGCATGGGTCTAAAATTAGTAGAACTGCTCAATTATTAAAAAAAGAACCAAAAGAATTTGTTGATGAAATATCATTAAAATATAAAAAATTAGGAAAAATTTTAAATTTATCAAATAATGATTTTATAAGGACAAGTGATCAAAAAAAACATTGGCCAACAGTAGAAAAAGTTTGGAATAAATTAAAAGAAAATGATGATATTTATAAAAAGAAATATCAAGGTCTTTATTGCATTGGTTGCGAAGCTTTTATTACTAAAAAAGATTTAAAAGATGGGAAGTGTATTTTACATAAAAAAGAACCGGAAAAAGTTGAAGAAGAAAATTATTTTTTTCGTCTTTCAAAATATTCAGAACAAATTAAAGAATTAATTGAAAAAGAAAAAATAAAAATTGTTCCAAAAACAAGAAAAAATGAATTGTTGGGATTTATAAAACAAGGATTAGAAGATATTAGTTTTTCAAGACCAAGTAAAGATTTAAAATGGGGGATTCCAGTTCCTGATGATGATTCTCAGACAATATATGTATGGGCAGACGCACTTACGAATTATTTATCAGCATTAGATTATCAAAATAACGGGGAAAAATTTAAAAAATATTGGCCAGCTGATGTTCATTGTATTGGAAAAGATATATTAAAATTTCATGGTTTGTTTTGGCCTGCTATGCTTTTGTCCTTAGATTTATCTTTGCCAAAAACTATATTTGTTCATGGTTTTATTTCTGTTGATGGGCAAAAAATGTCAAAAAGTTTAGGTAATGTTGTTGACCCTTTTGAATTAGTTGAAAAATATGGAACTGATGCAATTAGATATTTTCTTTTGAGTGAGATTCCTTCAACCGAGGATGGAGATTTTAGTTATCAAAAATTTGAAGCAAGATATAATTCTGATTTAGCAGGAGGAATTGGGAATTTAGTTGCAAGAACAAGGGGAATGATAAAAAAGAGAAAAGTAAGAAAAGAAAAAATAAATATTATAATTCAAAATTCAAAATTAGAGAAAAAAATTAAAGAAGTAAGAAATAATTATATAAAAGCGATAGATGGATTTAAATTTAATACGGCATTAAAGTTAATTTGGGAATTGATTGGTTTTTGTGATAGATATATTGAACAGGAAAAACCTTGGGAACAAAAAGAAGGTTCTGATCGAGTTTTATTTGATTTACTTTATACTTTAAAAGAAATTGCTGATTTATTAAAACCATTTTTACCAGAAACATCAGAAAAGATTTTTAAAGAAATAGAAATAGATGAAAAAAAAGAAGATTTTAAAAATAAAGAAAGTAAAATATTATTTCCAAGGGTTGACAATTAACATTAATTTTGTTAAACTATTATTAGTTCTTTCTTAAGCAATGTAGTTTAAGAATTTTAGAAACTTAATATGGAAGGAGACATTTGATGTTAGTTCTTTCCCGTAAAAAGAACGAGAGTATTGTTATCAATGATGACATCACAATTGTTGTCATTGAAATCAGAGGCGACAAGGTTCGTTTGGGGATTGAATGCCCTAAAGAAATTCCGGTTCATCGTCAGGAAGTGTTTGATGCCATCAAACGCAACGTTCAAGGTGATCAAGACGGTAGTCCTGTTCCATCTTGATGAGGTATTTTTTTATATTCAAAGTGGTTTGATAATTATCAAACCACTCTTTTTTTAAATTAAATAATTGATTGAAATTATTTTTTAGTTAAGATAATATAAATAATATAAGTAATATTAACAATATGATAATAGATACACATTCTCATCTTAATTTTAATGCTTTTAAAGAGGATTTAGATAAAGTTATTAAAAGAACTCTTGCTCAAGATATTTGGATTATAAATGTTGGTTCAAAATATGAAACAAGTAAAAGAGCAATAGAAATTTCTAATGAATATAATATAGGAGTTTATTCTGCTGTTGGACTTCATCCAATTTATTCAGCATCTGAATTTACAAAAACTAAAACTGATCCCGAAGAAGGGAATTTTAGTGTTAAAGAAGAATATTTTGATAAAGAGAGATATAGGCGACTTGCTGAATCAGACAAAGTAGTGGCAATTGGAGAAATTGGATTAGATTATTATTATCGTTCTAAAACAAATAGTAAATTAGCAGAATTTAAAGAAAAACAAAAACAAGTTTTAATCCAACAATTGGACTTGGCAGAGGAATTGAATTTACCAGTAATATTACATTGCAGAATGGCTCATAATGATTTAATAGAGATTTTAAAAACAAAATTAAATATTAAAGGTGTTATTCATTGTTTTACAGGGAATTGGGAGCAAGCAGAAAGATATTTAGAAATGGGATTTTATTTAGGTATTAATGGAATAATTGATAAAGTAGATTTAAATGAAGTTATTAAAAAAACTCCTTTGGAAAAAATATTAGTTGAGACAGATTGTCCATATTTAACTCCATTAGAAGAAAATGGAAAACGCAATGAACCTATTTTTATAAAGCATATTATTCAAAAAATTGCTAAAATTAAAAATATTGATTATAGTCAAATAGTTGAGATAACAACTCAAAATGCTAGAAATTTGTTTAAGATTTAATGTTATTATTTATTTTAAAAAGCTGAATGATCAGCTTTTTTAATTAAGTAATTTATGATATGATATGATTAAGAATTAATAAAATTGAAAGATAAATTATGGATAAATATGATCCTAAAAAAATTGAATTAAAGTGGCAGAAAAAGTTTGAAGAATTAGATTTATTTAAAGTAGCAGACGATACTAAAAAAACTAAGTTTTATAGTTTAGTTGAGTTTCCTTATCCATCTGGACAAGGGCTTCATGTTGGACATTGTCGTAGTTATGTTGGAATGGATATAATAAGTAGAAAGAAAAGAATGCAAGGATATAATGTTTTATTTCCTATTGGTTGGGATGCTTTTGGTTTACCAACTGAAAATTATGCTATAAAAACAGGAGTTCATCCAGTTGTTGTAACTCAAAAAAATACTGATAATTATAGACGTCAGTTAAAAAGACTGGGGCTTTCTTTTGATTGGTCAAAAGAAGTTAATACAACAGATCCTTTTTATTATAAATGGACTCAATGGATATTTATTCAGCTTTTTAAAAAAGGACTTGCCTACAAATCTAAAATAGCTATTAATTGGTGTCCTTCTTGCAAAATTGGTTTAGCTAATGAAGAAGTTGTAAATGATAAGTGTGAGAGATGTGAAAAAAAAGTTGTAAAAAAGGAAAAAGAACAATGGATATTAAAAATTACAAAATATGCAGATAGATTAATTAAAGATTTAGATAAAGTTGATTATCCAGAAAGAGTAAAAATTTCTCAAAAAGAATGGATAGGTAAAAGTAGTGGTTTAGAAATTAAGTTTCAAATTAATGGAGATAAATCTATAAATGTTTTTACAACAAGACCAGATACTTTATTTGGTTGTACATATATGGTAATAGCTCCGGAACATCCTTTGATTTTTGAATTAAAGGATAAAATTAAGAATTATAAATATATTCAGGATTATGCTAAAAAAGCAAGGTTAAAATTAGAAAGAGAAAGAATTGCTGAAGAAAAAAATAAAACAGGTATTGAGGTAAAGGGGATAAAAGCAATTAATCCAATAAATAAAAAAGAAATTCCAATTTTTGTCGCTGATTATGTTTTAGTTAATTATGGAACAGGGGCGATAATGGCTGTGCCGTCTCATGATGAACGTGATTTTGATTTTGCCAAAAAATATAATTTACCAATTGTTGATGTTATTAATCCTATAAGTCAAAAAAGAAATTATAATAAAGCATATGAAGGAAATGGGTTAATGGTGAATTCTGAAAAATTCACTGGAATGAAATCTGAACAAGCAAAAGAAAGAATTATTCAGTTTTTAATTAAAAAAGGATTAGCTAGGGAAAAAATTTATTATAAATTAAGAGATTGGATTTTTTCAAGACAAAGATATTGGGGAGAACCAATACCAATGATTAATTGTCAAAAATGTGGATGGATTCCTGTTTTGGAAAATGATTTGCCGATTAAACTTCCTAAAATTAAGAGTTATAAGCCAACTGAAAAAGGAGAGTCTCCTTTGGCAAAAGTAAAAGAATGGGTAAATGTTAAATGTCATAAATGTAATGGTCCAGCTAAAAGAGAAACAGATGTTATGCCTAATTGGGCTGGTTCTAATTGGTATTATTTAGCATATATTATGCCAAGAGTTCAAAGTTCTGAAAGTAAAAAAGGAATAGAATATATTTGGGACAAAAAAAGATGGAACATTGGATGCCTGTTGATTGGTATAATGGTGGAATGGAACATACTACATTACATTTATTATATTCTCGTTTTATTTATAAATTTTTATGGGGCATTAATGCTGTGCCAAAATCTATTGGCTCTGAACCATATAAAAAAAGAACTTCTCATGGGATGATTCTTGGAGAGGGTGGGGTAAAGATGTCAAAGTCAAAAGGAAATGTTATTAACCCCGATGAAATTATAAAAGAATATGGAGCTGATACTTTAAGAGTTTATGAAATGTTTATAGGTCCTTTTCAACAAATGATTCCTTGGGATACAAAAGGAGTAAAAGGAATAAAAAAGTTTTTAGAAAAAGTTTGGAGATTAAAAGATAAGGTTAGTTCAGAATCAAGAAAGTCAGAAAAGCTTATAAGCATTATCAATAAAACAATTAAAAAAGTAGATCAAGATATTGAACAAATGAAATTTAATACAGCTGTTGCTAGTTTGATGGTTTTAGTTAATGAATTTGAACAACAACAAACCATTTCTTTAAAAGATTATATTACATTTTTAACTATTTTAAATCCTTTTGCGCCATTTTTGACAGAAGAGATTTTTGAACAATTAAAAATTTCAAAAATGTGCTATAATCAAAAATGGCCAAAGTATAATTCTAAATTAATAGAAGAAAAAATAATTGATTTAATTGTTCAAATCAATGGAAAGGTTCGTGATAAAATTGAAGTTAAAATTGGTATTTCAGAAGAAGAAGCAAAAGAGATTGTTTTAAAACAAGATAAAATTAAAAAATGGATAGATGATAAAAAAATAAAAAAAATTATATTTGTACCCGGTAAAATAATTAATTTTGTAATATAAAAAAGTATTTTAGAAGAAAAATAAATTATGAAAAAGATATTATTAGGAAATGAAGCAATAGTTAGAGGCGCCTTGGAATCAGGTGTTGAATTTGTTTCTGCTTATCCTGGAACTCCAAGTTCTGAGATTGGAATGATTTTTGGAAAAATTGCTAAAGATAATGGAATATATTTTGAATTTTCAACAAATGAAAAAGTAGCGTTAGAAGCTTCTATTGGAGCAAGTTATTCAGGAATGAAATGTTTAGTATCAATGAAAAATTTTGGATTGAATGTTGCTTCAGATAGTTTAATGCCTTTTTGCTATACAGGGAGTAAAGGGCCTACTGTAATTGTAGTTGCTGATGATCCTTCTTGTTGGAGTTCAGGACAATCTGAACAAAATACAAGAGCTTTTGCTGATTTAGCTCATATACCTATTTTAGAGCCATCAGACGTTCAAGAAGCAAAGGATTTTACAAAATTAGCTTTTGAAATTTCAGAGAAATTTAAAATACCAGTAATATTGAGAACAACTACAAGAATAGCTCATCAAAGAGCACCTGTTGAATTTGGTAAAATTAAATCTAAAAAACCAAGAAGAAGTGGGCAATTTATTAAAGATGTTAATCAGTTTGTGACAATGCCTCCAAGAGTTTTAGAAATGAAAGATGAACTTTTAGCTAAAATAGAAAAAATTAGAGATTTTTCAGAAAAATCTTTAATAAATAGAATTGACGGAGGGCAGGGCTCCGGAGATTATGGGGTAATTGTTTCAGGAGTTTCTTATTTATATGTAAAGGAAGCATTAAGAGAATTAAAATTAGATTTACCAATTTTTAAAATAGGAATTTTTAATCCTTTACCAAATAAAAAAATAAAAACATTTATTAAAAAATTTAAAAATATTTTAATAGTTGAAGAATTAGAAGGATTTGTAGAAAGAGAAGTTAATGTTTTAGCTAAGGAAGTTAATCCAAAATTAAAAGTGCTTGGAAAAGATGTTTTGCCGATAACAAGAGAATTAAATGTTGAAAAAGTTATTTTTGCTTTTTCTAAACTTCTTAATAAAAAATTCAATATTCCTGCTTACATTGCTTCGCAAAGTATTGCGGGCAAACAAAACAAAATTTCAAAAAGATTTCCTCGTCTTTGTGTTGGTTGTCCTTATTGGTTAATTTTTTCAGCTGTTAAAAGAATAGCACCAAAAGGAACAATTTTTGGCGGAGGAATTGGTTGCTATATGTTAGCTGGTTTTCCTCCTCATGAAATACAGGATTATCTTTTAGATATGGGTTCTTCTGTTGGGATAGCTCATGGAATTAAAAAAAATAGTAATCAAAAATTGATAACTTTTGTTGGAGATTCAAGTTTTTTCCATGCTGGAATACCAGCTTTAATAAATGTTGTTTATAATAAATCAAATCCTTTAATTATTATCATGGATAATCGCATTACTGCTATGACAGGGCATCAGCCAAATCCTGGAATGGGCAAAACAGGAATGGAAGAGGATACAGAAGAAATAAACATTGAAGATATTGTAAAAGCTGTTGGAGTTAAAAATGTTAAGACACTTGACCCAAAAAATATTAAAGAATTAGAATCAACAATTAAAACTTTTATTGATAAAAAAGAAGTATCAGTTATTATTGCTAAAAGAATATGTGCTTATTGGGATAGGAAATTAAAAAATCAAAAACAACCATTATGATAAAAAATATCAAAAATTTTAATATAGTTATTACTGGTGTTGGTGGTCAGGGCTTAATTACTTTGACTAAAATTATAGCAGAAACAGCTATGATTGAAGGTTATGATATAAAAACATCTGAACTTCATGGTTTAAGCCAAAAAGGGGGAAGTGTTCAAACTCATATTAGATTTGGTGAAAAAATATACTCTCCTTTAGTATCGGATACTACAGCAGATTTAATTATTGGATTAGAAATTTCAGAAGCATTAAGAAATATTAATTTTAGTAACTCTAAAACTAATGTTTTAGTTAATGAATTTCAACTTTTCTATATTGGAAGTTTAAAAGCAGAAGAGATTGTTAAAAAATTAAATTCTTTATTTAAAGAAAGATTATATTTAATTCCTGCTTCTGAAATATGTGAAGAAAAATTTAAAAAAGAAGTACTTAGCGGAATTTATCTTTTCAGTTTGGCAATAAACAAAAAATTAATTCCATTAAATTTTTCATCTGGATTAAAAGCAATTTCAAATATTGTTCCTGAAAAATATTTAGAAGTGAATAAACAAGCATTTAAATTAGGACAAAAAAATAATGAATAAGGTGGTCATTGCTGCAGCGGGTCAGGGGACTCGCATGTTGCATCTTAGCAAAAATAAAAGTAAACATTTAATCAAGGTTCAAAAGAAACCTTTTTTAAGTTATCTTTTAGATAATATTTTTCAGGCAGGATATAGAGATATAATTTTAGTTGTCGGGTATAGAGAAGATTTAATTAAAGAATTTTTGAAAGGATATAAGCCACCAATAAAAGACAATAATTTTAAAATAACTTTAGTTAACCAATATAAGGTATTAGGTCCGAAAGAGAAAGAATATGGAACTGCTTGTCCTATAAAATGCGTTAAAGATATTGTCGGCAAAAATGATTTTATTTACCTTTGTGGTGATAATCTTTATTCTGCTAAAGATTTAAAATCAATAAATATTAAAGATAAATATAATTATGTTACTGGAATTTATTTTGAAAAGCCAAAAAAATGTGGCATTCTTTTATCAGATAATGGATTTTTAAAAGAAATTATAGAAAAGCCAAAAAAGTTTGTTGGAAATTTAATTAATGTTAGTTTATATAAATTTACTTTTGAAATTTTTGAAAAAATTTCAAAAATAAAAAAATCTTCTCGAGGAGAATATGAAATTACAGATGCTATTAATCTTTTAGCAAAAGAAAAAAAAGTAAAGGTTAGAAAAATTCAGGATTATTGGTTGGACTTTGGAAGCCCTGCAGATATTTTAAAATTAACTGATTTTTTAACTAAACTTAATTCAGTTAAATAATTTTAAATGAAAGTTATAAAAGGAGATAAAAAAGAGATAATTATAGAGTCAATAAGGGTGATTGAGGGTGGAGGAGTAGTAGTATTTCCAACAGACACTGTTTATGGTTTGTTAGTTGATGCTGAAAATAAAAAAGCAGTTGAAAAAGTTTTTGAAATAAAAAAAAGATTAAAAGAAAAAACTTTACCTGTTTTTGTTAAAGATATTAAAACAGTTGAAGATTTATGTTTTATTGATGAAGAACAAAAACTTTTTTTAAAAAAAGTTTGGCCAGGAAAAGTAACAATGATTTTAAAATTAAAAACAAAAAATAATTTAGTTAAAGAAGTTATAGAAAAAAATAAAACAATTGGTTTAAGAATTCCTAAATATAAATTACTTAATGAATTACTTAAAAAAATAAATAAACCTTTGACTGCTACTTCTGCTAATATTTCTGGAAAATCAAATTCCAATAAAATTAAAAAAATTATAAAACAATTTTCTAAACAAAAAATTCAGCCAGACTTGATAGTAGATGTTGGGAACTTGAAGAAAAGTAAGCCATCAACTATAATTTATTTAACAAGAGATAAAATAGAGATTTTAAGAAAAGGGGATTATTTTAAATTTTAAAAATATGGAAATAGAAAATAAAGATCCAAAAATTTACGAATTATATCAAAAAGAAAAAGAAAGACAGGAGACATCTCTTGAGATGATTCCTTCAGAGAATCATACTTCTTTGGCTGTGAGAGAGCCGTTAGGTTCTATTTTAACTGATAAGTATGCTGAAGGGTATCCGGACAAAAGATATTATGCTGGATTAGAATTTTATGACGAAATTGAAAATATTTGTAGAGAAAGAGTAAAGGAATTATTTAATGTTATTCATGCTAATGTTCAACCATATTCTGGTTCTCCTGCAAATCAAGCAGTTTATTTATCTCTTTTAGAACTAGGTGATACAATAATGGGAATGTCCTTACCTCATGGTGGTCATCTAACTCATGGATGGAAAGTAAATTTTTCAGGTAAATTTTTTAATGCTGTTCAATATGGAGTAGATGAAAAAACAAGTTTACTTGATTATGAAAAAATAAAAGAACTTGCTCAAAAAGAAAAACCAAAACTTATTTGGGTTGGAGCTACTGCTTATCCACGTTTTTTTGACTGGCAAAAAATGGGAGAAATTGCTGATTCAATTAATGCTTATTTAGTATCCGATATAGCACATATCGCAGGATTAGTTGTAGCAGGAGTTCATCCAAGTCCTGTTGATTATGTTCATATTGTTACAACAACTACTCATAAAACATTAAGAGGTCCAAGGGGAGGTATTATAATGGTAACTCAAAAAGGAATTGATAAAGATTCTGAATTACCTGTGAAAATAGATAAAACAGTTTTTCCTGGATTACAAGGTGGTCCTCATATGAATCAAATTACTTCTTTGGCAGTTTGTTTAAAAGAAGCATCTGAACCATCTTTTAAAGAATATGGAAAACAAGTAGTTGCTAATGCTAAAATATTAGCAAAAGAACTTATTAAATATGGATTTAATTTAGTTACTAATGGAACAGATAATCATTTGATTTTAATTGATTTAAGAAATAAAATGATTACTGGAAAAGATGCTCAGCTTAGATTAGAAAAGGCGGGTATCACTACTAATAAAAACACTATTCCTAATGATCCTGCTTCTCCTTTTAATCCTTCAGGTGTTCGTATAGGTACACCTGCTATAACAACAAGAGGAATGAAAGAACAGGAAATGGAAAAAATTGCTTCTTGGATAAATGATGTAATTTCAGATGAAAATTCTTATGAAAGAGTAAGAAATGAAATTAGAGAATTTTGCAAAGAATTTCCACTACCATAGTTTTTTTAATTTTAAATTTTATTCTACCCATATTATTATTACTGCCAGCATTGCCATATCCATAAGTATTGCTATGTTCGTTTGCATCGCTATGTCCGCCTGCATCGCTATGCGAAGCATTGCGGGCTGGCAAAGCATTGAAAGTATCGTGGGCTGGCAAAGCATTGTGAACAAGAATGTATTTTTAATGGTCTAGTTTTTTTAAAAATAAAATTTATTTTTTGAAATTAT
>JBDREW010000006.1:0-2100 GCA_043819385.1 Candidatus Nealsoniibacteriota bacterium
CGAGCTATTGATTTCGCTAAAGATGTCTTGCCAACTCCCGGAGGACCTATTAAGCACAGAATAGTACTTATTTTTTTATTACTCAATTTTTTAACTGCTAAGTATTCTAAAATTCTTTCTTTGATATCTAATAGACCATAATGGTCCTCATCCAAAACTTTTTTTACTAATTCTATATTAAATTTTTCTTTAGTTCTTTTGTTCCAGGGGAGAGATATGATCCATTCCAAGTAATTTATTATTACACCGCTCTCAGCAGATAGAAAAGGCATTTTTTCTAACCGCTCTGCTTCTCTAATACACTTCTCTTCCACTTCTTTAATAAGTTTTAAAGACAATATTTTCTCTTTGAATTCATCAGTTTCTGAAATACTCTTTTCCCTGTCCCCTAATTCTTTCTGAATTTCTCTTAATTGTTCTTTCAGGTAATAATCTTTTTGGTAGCTTTCTAAATTTACTTCTACCCTTTCTTGTATACTTTTCTCCAATTCTAAAATGCTTACTTCTTTCTTTAATATAACGATTAAATTCTCCAGTCTTTCCAAGGGATTAATTATTTCCAACAAATTTTGTTTTTCTTTTATTTTTAAAATTAAATTTGAAGCAATTATATCAGCTAACTTATCCGGCTTTTCAATATTATTTATGGATAGTATTATTTCAGAAGGTATTTTATTGTTTAATTTTAAATATTGTTCGAATCTATTGACTGCTAATCTCATTAAGGCTTCTGTTTTTAGATTTTTACCGTTTTTAACTATTATTTTTTCTACTTTTACTTTAAGAAAATTATTAAATTTCTCTGTACTTTTAATTTGTGCCCTGCTAAGTCCTTCCACTAAAATTTTAATAGTATCATCGGGTAATTTATATATTTGTATTATCTTTGCGATTGTTCCGATAGAATACATATCTTCTAATATTGGTTTTTCTACCTCCGGATTTATCTGAGTTGCGATAAATATAAGGCTATTTAAATTTATTGCTTCTTCCAGGGCATTAATAGATTGTTCTCTTCCTACAAAAAGCGGAATAACCATATTAGGGAAGACTACCATGTCCCTTAACGGTAATAAAGGTAGTACATTTTTATCTATATTTTTGTTATTCATATATAATATTAAATCTCCCTTTTTTTCTCGTATATCGTATTTCGTATATCGTATGTAGTATATAGCATATCGTATAGAATAAATCAATAAACAAACTTTGCTATATCGTATATACTCTTTTTCTATCCGCCAATGTTATACGCTTTTTACACTTTCGATTAAAACTTTTTATCTTAACCATATACGCAATACGATACTAGGCTGTTTCTTTTCTTAAATTCTCTTTATATTTTACTATTTTAGGTGTCTTTTTCTCTTTCACAACTCCTTCGGTAATTGTGCATTCTATAATATTTTTCTCCGAAGGTATCTGGTACATTATATCTAATATTGAATCTTCCATAATTGAACGCAAACCCCTCGCCCCTATTTTTCGTTTTATGCTTTCTTCCACGATAGCCTCTAAAGCTTCAGAGGTAAGTTTAAGTTTCACACCTTCCAATTCAAATATTTTTTTATACTGTTTTACTATAGCATTTTTAGGTTGGGTTAATATTTTTAGTAATTCACCCTTATTTAAAATTTCCAATGTAGAAATTATGTGCAATCTCCCTACTAATTCGGGAATTAATCCATATTTTATTAGATCTTCCGGTAAAACATTTTCCATTAATTTATAATTTTTTTCTTTATCATTTTGACTTTTTATATCTGCTTTAAAACCGATATTATTTTTACCCATTCGATAATTTATTATATTTTCTATCCCTTCAAAAGTCCCCCCGCAAATAAATAATATTTCCTTTGTGTCTATTTGAATATTCTTTTCTTGCGGGTGTTTTCTCCCTCCGCAAGGAGGTACACTTGCTACTGTGCCTTCGATGATTTTTAAAAGAGCTTGCTGGACTCCTTCACCCGACACATCTCTGGTTATAGAAGGGTTTTCTGATTTACGTGCTATTTTATCAATCTCATCTATATATACTATTCCCTTTTGGGCTAAACTTATATCGTTATCTGCTACTCTTAGTAAATTTAGCAAGATATT
>JBDREW010000007.1:0-4097 GCA_043819385.1 Candidatus Nealsoniibacteriota bacterium
ATATTATTTTCTATCATTTCTGGAATACCACCAATATTAGTGGCAATAATAGGCAGTTGAGCGGTCATGGCTTCAATGATTGTATAAGGTAGACCTTCTTTAAGAGAAGGAAGAATAAAGATATCAAAAGCTTTAAGATATTTAATTGCTTCAGGAATAAATTCAATTAAGCGGACATTATCTAAATTGTATTTTGTATCATATTGATATATTTCTTCTTTGTCTGGGTTTTCCCCGCTTCCGATGAGAATAACATCAAATTCTTTTTCTTTTAATTCAAGGGTCTGAGTAGCTTTAATTAAATAAATTAATCCCTTATTTTTAGTCCATTCAGCAATGGTTCCGATAAGCAAAGGAGATTCTCGACCGATTAATCTTTTTTGAGCTTCTGATTTGGACAAGAAAGACATATTTTTTAAATCAATCCCATTATGAATAGTAATTAATTTTCTTTCTGGCGCAATTTTATATTTAAGAGCCATTTGGCGATCATATTCAGAAACACAAATTATCTTGTCATAAAACCAAGAAGTTACTTTGCTGAAGAGTTTAATTAGACTAATTTGCCAACTAGCCCGATCTTCATTAAAGGCCCAGCCGTGAGCTGTAAAAATTAGATTAATTTTTTGATGAGAAAAAAATATGTAAATCTGAACGGCTACACCGACAACCCCGCCAGCTTTAGAACTATTAACGTGAATAATATTTGGCTTTAGTTGGAAAAGAAGGCCTAAAATTTCAAAAAAAGCGAACAAATCCTTAAGAGGATTAATAGTTCGTTGGAAATTGGTGATTTGATAATAAGGAATATTGGTCTGTTTTATCTTTTTATAAAACTGACCTTGTCCGCCTGCCGCTACAGCTACATCAAATTCACCTATTAGGTTGGTTGAGAGGTCATAGACGTACTTAGCTGCCCCACCCCAGACAGATTTGGTGATTATGTATAGGATTGATTTTTTAGCCATTTTCTAGTATATTAAAGCATATATGGCCAATAATCAAGTGCCAAAAGTTTTAATTTTTTCTACGGCTTATTTTCCTTTAGTTGGCGGGGCTGAAGTAGCAGTTAAAGAAATAACAGACCGGATTAAAGGTTTTGAGTTTGATATGATTACAGCTAAGATTAAATCTGGCTTAGCTGATCAGGAAAAAATAGGGAATATTAATGTTTATCGGGTTGGTTTGGGTTTTAATTTTGATAAGTATCTTTTGCCTTTTTTGGGATTAATAAAAGCTAAAAAATTAGAGAAAGAAAATCAATATAAATTGACTTGGTCTATTCTGGCCTCTTTTGGAGGATTTTTAGGGTTACGTTTTAAAAAGAAATATCCTAATATTCCATGGTTGCTAACCTTACAAGAAGGTGATCCCTTAGAGGAAATCAAAAAAAAGGTTGGTGTTTTTAAAAAATGGTTTTACCAAATTTTTCAAAAAGCAGATTATTTTCAGGCAATTAGTAATTTTTTATATAATTGGGCTAAAGAGAATGGATCTAAACAAGGAGAGATAGTACCTAATGGGGTAGATATAAATAAATTTAAAAAAGTAAATTCGGAAGATTTGAGAAAAAAATTAGATATTAAAGAAGATGAGAAAGTTATTTTAACCGTATCTCGTTTAGTGAAGAAAAATGGGGTTGATGATTTAATTAAAGCTGGACAATATTTGGATTTTCCTTTTAAGATTTTGATTGCCGGGAGCGGAGAAGAAAAAAAAGAATTAAAGAATCTGACCAAAAAATTAAATCTTATAGATAAAGTGAAATTTCTAGGCCAGGTTGATTACAATGATTTACCAAAATATTATTCAATGGCTGATATTTTTGTCAGAGCTTCTTTATCTGAAGGTTTAGGTATTTCTTTTTTGGAAGCTATGGCTATAGGTTTGCCGATAATTGGTACACCGGTAGGCGGGATTCCTGACTTTTTAGAAGATAGAAAAACTGGTCTTTTTTGCCAGGTGAATAATCCTCAAGATGTTGCTAATAAAATCAAAGAAATTTTAAAAGATGATAATCTAAGAAATATTTTAGTAAAAAATGGATTAGAATTGGTGAGAGAGAAATATACTTGGGATAGTGTTGCTCAAAAGATGAAAAATATTTTTTTGAGAAATTATGAATAAAAAATATCTTATTATTTTAGTTTTAATTATTTTGGCAGGTTTGTTTTTGAGGATCTACCCTTTTGAGGCCAAGTCGTGGATTGGTGAAGTTGATACACTAATAGTCAGGGAGGCTTTAGACTTAGGTCAGGGGATAATAGAGAAAGATTATTCTTTTTTACAAGAAACAATTGCATATCCTTTTGTGCTTCCTTTTCTATTATTATTCTGTTATGGAATTTTTTACTTATTAGGTAGTTGGTTTGGACTTTTTTCTTCGGTTCAAGGATTTATTAGTTATTTGTTTTTTCATATTGATGAATTTTATTGGTTGAGCAGAATACTAATAGGTGTTTTCGGTATTTTATCTGTTATTTTGGTTTATTTGATAGTTAGAGAAATATTTTCTAGGATAAGGGAAAAGAAAATTATATTAGGTTCGCTTTTAGCTGCTTATGTTTTATCTTTTAGTTTATTAAGCATTCAATTTTCTCAACAAGTTCGGCCACATGTACCAGTTGCTTTTTTTATTCTTTTAAGTTTTTATCTCTATTTACTTTGTTTAAAGAAAAAAAGATGGAATTTATATTTGCTTTTAGTTTTAGTTGTTGGTTTAGCTGTGGGTACTTTTCCAGGAGGAATCTTTGCTTTTATTTTTATTATTTTAGTTAATTACTTTTTAGAGCGAAAATATTTTAAATTTCAATTTATTGATTTTTTAAAAACTTTTTTCTCTTTTCGTTTTATAGTTGGATTAATTACATTTTTAATCATTTTCTTTTTGTTTTATCCATATGCTCTTTTTAATTTTAATTTAGATATTAATACAGCTGACAGTAGTAATAGTGTGTCAATAAATCTTTTTAACTCATCTTTTCCAGTTTCTAGTTTAGGCATGGGTTTCGTTACTATTTTTAAAATGCTTTTTTCTCAAGAATTAGCCCTGGGATTATTATTAGTTCTCTTTTCATTTTTATATTTTGTTTATAGAAAAAACATAGTTACTAAAGATATTTTTTATAACCAAGCAATCATTGGTTGGTGGGCTTTTGTCATTTCTTATTCTGTTATCTTTGGTTTTTTAGATTTTGGAGGCAGATTTAGGTTACTATGTTCTATAGTTCCCTTTTTGTCTATTGGTTTAGGAATACTTTTAATAAATGTTTTTAATAGTTTAAATAAATACAAGAAATGGATATTTTTTGTTGTTATAGTTTTATTGATTTTTGAATCTGTTCAGGCAATCCGTTTTATTCAATTAATGGATAGGCCATATTCTAGAGACGAAGCTAGTCAATGGTTAGAAAATAATGTTTTATCAGATGAACTAATTCTTTTTCAACAACCAATCCAAACTTTAATTCCAACTAAAAAAAGCATAGAAGTACATTCTTTTTTAAGTGGTCTTTCATTGAGTCAACGAAATCAATTTTTGCTTTCTCTTGAATTAGATAATTATCCCTTAAACAGTAAATCAATCTTGGATTTTGGTGATGTAATGAAATATAAGGATAATAATGTTTCAGCGGTTTATGAGTTTCTTAAAGAGGTGAAGCCCGATTATTTTGTTTTATTGTTTCGTTCAATGGATCTTGAAAGAGAAGAATATATTGAATACCAAATAGCTCAGAAACAAGGTCAACTCGTTAAGAAGTTTAGTCCTTTTAAGAGTGAAACTAATCGAGAATTGTTTTTTCCTTCAGGTTTAAACAATCCATTAATTGATCTTTGGGTGGCTAATCAGTTAGGACCAACTGTAGAGATATATAAATTAGATTGGAATAATGATTAAAAATAACAGAATCTTAATTTTAACCGGAGTTTTTTTAGAAGGAGTTGGTGGACCGCCTACTTTATTAAAGGCGCTTAATAAGGATTTAATTGAGCGTGGTTATAAAGTGACTGTTTTAACTTATGGGAAAAAGAAAAAAGCTAAAGAATATCCTTATTCAGTTAAAGTTGTTTCTAATAAGTGGCCTTCTTTTTTAAGG
>JBDREW010000008.1:0-27208 GCA_043819385.1 Candidatus Nealsoniibacteriota bacterium
CTAAAAATTTTTCGGTTTATCTTCACATCAAAATTTCAAAGAAATTTATGGTTGTGATAGGCTGGCAATAAGATACTACGCTAAAAAATTGGGGGGGATTTTTTAGCGTAGGGTTCTTGTCCAGCTTTGCTGGACTACGGCTCTGAAAAAGGGCTTGTGAATTACTAATAAACAAGCTATTATCTCGCCCTTTTTCAGAGCCGTTAGGAAAAGATCGGAAAGATTAGTCAGCGTCAGGATTGTTTTGGTAAAAAGTTCTAACTTTTTTTAAAATGATCCACAATAAAAATACTATAAATAATTTTGAATTTCTAATTTTTAATTTTGAATGAATTTTTAATTGTTTAATTTTATGAAAACCAAAGAACATAGAGTTATAGTTTTTGGGAAGGGGTGTGTTGTAGAGTTGATGGATTTTAATAAAACAGATAGAAAAAAATGGAAAAAGTATTTTGATTTATGGAAAAAGTTAAAATTAGGTATGAGAGAATATAAATCAAGAGAGCCTAATTTTCCTGAGGGACTTTCAGAAGTTGCTTTTTGTTTGCATTCAGGGTCTAAGCGCTTTATTTCTTTGAAAGGGGACTCATCTGCATCATTTGATACATTTAACTTAGAAACTGGCAGAGCAGAACAAATTAAGGCTTCTAGCGTGAAATCAGACCTAACTTCATTTGGTCCTAAATCAAAATGGGACGATTTATATTTTTTAGATTTTTATAATGAAGGTAAATTAGATGGAACTTTTAATATATATAAAATACCCTCAGATATTGTTTATAATATAATGGTAAATAAAAAATATACTTTTACGCAACAACAAGAATTAGGCAGAAGGCCTAGATTTAGTATTATAGATAAAATAATAAAAAAGGAAGGAATTGAACCAATAGCAAAAGATATTAAGATTTGGTAAAGCTATTATGTTTTTTTGAAAGAGTTTTCATCATTTGATTTGCAATTGCTTTAATTACAGTCACTGTAACAGAATTTCCAATTTGTTTATATAAAGCAGAATCAGTAAGATTTTCAGGTAATTTATAACTTTTTGGAAATCCTTGAAGTTTCGCGCATTCAAGAGGTGTAAGTTTTCTTATACCTCTTTTGTCTTTTATAATTGGTACATTATGACCACCAGTTCCCATATTTGCTGTAAGAGTAGGGCATACTCCTTTTTTATTTTCTCTTAAATATTGTCTTCTCCATTGGTAAACTTTTCCTTTTAAAAAATTATAGTTTTTTAATTTTTCAAATAAAGGCTTGTCATTATAATAATATTTTTTATCAACTTTCTTTTCAAGAATATCAGTTATTTTAGTTTTTAGAGGAATTGGTTCAGGAAAATTAAAATTTTCTATATATATTTTGTCTTTAAATCCTACAATATATATTCTTTCTCTGTTCTGCGGGACATTTCCATATTCCATACTATTTAAAGTTTTTGTTTTTATATGGTATCCAAGGTCTTTAAGAGTTTTAATGATAATTTTAAAAGTTTTTCCATTATCATGACTTTTTAAATTTTTTACATTTTCTAAAAGAAATCCAGCTGGTTTTTTTATTTCTAAAATTCTTGCAATATCAAAAAATAAATTTCCTCTATCTTTTTTGTCTTGAAATCCTTGTCTATATCCTGCTATCGAAAATGCCTGACAAGGAAAGCCTCCTAACAAAAAATCAAAATCTGGAAGATCATCAATTCCAATTTTCCTTATATCTTCAACTATTAGTTTTGAATCTTTAAAATTAAGGTCATAAGTTTTTTTGCAAGAATTGTCGTAATCGTTTGCAAAAATAGTTTTAAATCCAGCATTTTCAAATCCTATTCGTATTCCTCCTATTCCAGCAAATAAATCAATTGTTTTATAATATTTTTGAGCTAATGGAGAATCTTCAATATTTCTAATGATTTTTATTACTATTCCTCGTATTTCTACATTTTTTCTGTAAAAAGGTAATAAAGATTGATTTGCTGGTTGTAAACGGAAGCGATTTTCTTCTCGGTATATTTTTTTGAGAGTAGCTTGATTTTCATCAATTATGGCAACCACTGTTTGGCCATTCTCAGCTGTAGATTGTTTTTTAATTATAACAATATCTTTATCAAAAATTCCCTCATCAATCATACTGTTTCCTTCAACTTTTAAAGCATAATATTGGCTGTTCTGGCTAATTTCATTTTTGGGAATAGTAATTGTCTCATTAGGAATTTCTATTGCTTCAATTGGTTGTCCAGCAGTAATTGTTCCTGATAGGGGAATCTCTATTAAATCAGATGGATTTTTGTTTCCAATATTTAATTGAATTGATCTAGGATGATTTTCTATTTTTTCTAAATATCCTTTATATTTCAATATTTTTATATGCTGATGGACTGTTCCGACAGAAGATAATTCAAAATGTTCTTTAACTTCTTCCAATGAAGGAGCGTAGTTATTTTTTTTAATAAAACTTTTAATAAAATTTAATATTTGTTGTTGTTTGTTTGTTAATTTCTTTAACATAATCTTTAAATTAATTCTTAAAATTATCCACAGATTGTGAATAGTTTAGAGTTGACTAACTACTACTTAAATTATAACATACACGAAAGAGTTAGCGAAAGTGTGGAAAACTCTAAGGTTATAATTATTAAAATTAACTTAAAAAATATGGATTTATGGTCAATCATTATAGGTTTGTTAGGTGGGTTTAGTATTCGCGAAATTATAAATAGCGCAATAGATTATAAATACAAAATAAACAAATTTAAATTCGAAACAATTTATGAAAAAAGAGTTGAAGTATTAAGTGAACTTTATAAAAAAATAGATAAAACAGAAAGATTGTTTCAGAGTTTAATGGCTCCATTTCAAGAAGCTCTCGATTTGTCACAAGAAGAAAAAGCAAAAAATGCCGCTCAGTCTGCTAACGATTTTTTAGATTATTTTAATGAAAATAAAATTTATTTAAATGATAATCTCGAAAGGAAAATAAATTTTATAAATAAAGAATTAAGAGATGCTTGGATAATTTTTAAATATGCAAATTGGGAGAAGAATAAAGATATTAAAGAATGGAAAAAAGCTTGGGATAAAGTAAAAAATGATATTCCAGTTATAAATGAAGAAATAAAAAAAGAATTTAGGAAAATATTAGGAATAAAATAAGAATAGTAAAAAAATCAGCTCCTGCTGATTTTTTTTACTCTTTTGTGCTTCCTTAAATGAGGTTTTTGTTGTAAAGTAGAATAATATTTATTAAAAAATTTAAAAATTAATAAAAAAACTAAAAAGAGACCCGACCTCTCTAGAGAGGGAGAGGAAGTTTTTTTAGAGGTCGGGTCTCGGGAGAGAGGGAAAATTAAAAATTAATCAAGGTATTTTAATATGATAGAATTAAATGATCAGAATTTTGAGGAGGAGGTTTTGAAAAGTCAAAAAGTGGTTTTGGTAGAATTTTGGAGGCCTGGGTGTAAAGCTTGTTTTGGAATTGATCCTATTATGGAACAAGTTGATATAGAAATAGGGGATAGGGCAAAAATTGGAAAATTGAATATATATGAAAATCCTAAAATGGCTCAAAAGTATAAGATACCAGCTGTGCCGACTTTAATAATATTTAAAAATGGTGAATCAGTCCAAAAAGCAGTTGGATTGAGGTCAAAAGATATTTTAGTTAATAAAATTAATTCGTTGATTTAAATATAAAAAAACAAATTGGGAGAGGAAAAGCTGGTAGAGCCCCGACCTCCAAGGAGAGGGAAAAGTTTGGGGGAGGTCGGGTCTCGGAGAATAAATAAAATTAATTCGTTGATTTAGGTATTAAAAAATAAGAGAGGGAAAAGCTGGGAAGAGATCCGACCTCTCTTAGAGAGGGAGGGGAAGTTTTATAGAGGTCGGGTCTCGGGAGAGAGAATTGATTTTAATTGATTTTTTTTAGAAAATGTATTTGACAGATATAATTGATAATGTTATTTTTTAATAAACTACAAAAGTGAGCTATTTCGGCTCAAATAGTACATTTTCAACCTAAAAATGAGGAGATTGCAATGATTGAAGAGAGGTTTATTACACTTCCTGATCGTCAAGAGATGTTAAGGCGCTTAATGGAGGTTAGTGATTATTCACATAGAAAGAAATATTGTTATCCATTTTTTTTGCGATTTGCTGGATTAAGATGTTCTGCGCTTAAAGTTGTGATAATTTTTAAACGTATTGTTCGTACCTATACTAGCGGTATGTTATCAGTTACAGCCCATTATGTTTCGGAATCAATGTATGCACAATCTTCTGAGTATATGGATGCTCTTATAGATAACAAAGAAATTGCTCAGGAAGCAAAAACTTTTTTGCGGGAGAAGTCGCATATATGAGTGCATGTTGTTTGCATAGCCCTAAACCGATTTTAATTCGTGTTGGGGCTTTTATAATTGATTTTTTTTGGGAAATTAAAGAAATTGAAAAATAGATAAAATCATCTTTGACAGAAATCCTACGATCGCGGGAATTTGGTCAAAGCTAAGAAAAATAAATAAAATTAAAAATTTTGATTGGTTTAATTGATTTTTTTTAGGGAAAATGTAAAATAGAATTAAAGAGAGGGTGTGGAATTCGTTTTTACAAAAAACAGAAAAAGAGAGGTAGGGTATAGAATTTGCTCAACGAGGCGATTAAGAGTGATATCTCAAGGCAATAGAAGAGTAAATCAGAAGCATGTTGTTTCTGTGTTTCACGCCCTCTTTCTTTTTAGTTCTTTTACAAAAAGGAGATGATGATGGATATTAACAGTAATGATTCTGGTAGTCCAACTTATTCATATCGAGGCGATTGGGAAGATGATAAAAAAAGTATTGTAAAGCATAAAAAACCACCGAAATGCATATCGATTATTAGTATTATTTTAGCAATCATTCTTGTATTTTATGTTATATTTTTTACTTAATTTAAATAAATATTAAAAAAGATAATATAAAACAAAACAGAGATTTAATCTCTGTTTTTTATTTAAATGAAGAAGGGAAGGGAAAGCTGGGAAGAGGTCGGACCTCTCTTCGAGAGGGAGAGGAAGTTTTTTAGAGGTCCGACCTTAGGAGAGGGGAAAACTGATTTTTTTCTTGAATTTTTGGGATTAAAAAGGTAAATTGATAAGAAGTAGAAAGTATTAAGTAGTAAGTATAAAAATAGAGGAAAAATTGTTTTTAAAATTGTTTCATTGAAAATTAATTGGAAATTAAAAATTGAAAATTTTAAAAAATTATGGAATGTCAAAAAGATAAAAATTCAATAGATTGTAAGTGTACTTATCTTGGATGTCCAAGAAAGGGGATTTGTTGTGAATGTTTGAGACATCATTTAGAAAGTGATGAATTGCCAGCTTGTTATTTTTCTACTGAAACAGAAAAAACTTTTGATAGATCAATAGAAAGGTTTATTAAAGATAGAAATATAAAAAATTAAAAATTTAAAAAAATAAATTGGAAAAGGAGATAAGCTAAAAAGAGACCTGACCTCTCTTAGAGAGGGAGGGGAAGTTTTATAGAGGTCGGGTCTCGGGGAAGAGAGAGGGAAAAGGGAAAGCTGGGAAGAGGTCGGACCTCTCTTTGAGAGGGATAGGAAGTTTTTTTAGAGGTCCGACCTCGGAGAGAATTTTTAAATTGTAGTTTTTTACTTTTACTTTTATATTTTTAAGTTTTTATTATTATGGAACCATTAGCATCAAAAATTAGGCCAAAAAGTTTAGATGGATTTGTTGGTCAAGAACACTTAGTTGGCGAAAATAAGCCAATCAATTCTGCTATAAAGTTAAAGCATGTTTTTTCCTTTGTGTTATGGGGGCCTCCTGGCATAGGTAAGACGACTTTAGCACGAATATATGCTAATGCCTTAGATGCTTCTTTTTATGAGTTATCGGCTGTTTCTGCTGGAAAAGCAGATATTAGAAAAATAATAGCAGATGAAACAGGGGATAGTATTAAAATATTATTTTTGGATGAAATTCATCGTTTTAATAAGGCACAACAGGATTTTTTGCTCCCTTTTGTAGAAACAGGACAAATTACCCTTATAGGTGCGACAACTGAAAATCCAAGTTTTGAAGTTATTCCAGCTTTACTTTCAAGATGTAGGGTTTTTGTTTTAAATGAGATGTCAGAAAGTGAAATGTCTCAAATAATAGATAGAACAGGTTTTAAATTAAATAAAAAAGTAAAGGATTGGCTTATTGGTATGGCAAATGGAGATGCAAGACAAGCAATTGCTATGATAGAAAACACTAATAATTTATATAGTAAAATCACAATAGATACTTTAAAAAATACTCTTCAATCAAGTTTTTTGCGATATGATAAAAAAGGGGAGGAACATTACAATACAATTAGTGCTTTTATAAAAAGCATGAGGGCAAGTCAAGTTGATGCTTCTTTGTATTATTTAGCAAGGATGGTTGAATCGGGGGAAGATCCTAAATTTATTGCTAGAAGAATGGTTATTTTTGCAAGTGAAGATATTGGTTTGGCTCAGCCAACTGCTCTTGTTGTTGCAAATGAAGTATTTAGAGCAGTAGAAATGATTGGTTTGCCAGAGTGTGCTATTAATCTTGCTCATGGAGTTGCTTATTTAGCAGAGGCAAATAAAGATAGAAGTTCATATAATGCTTATTTTTCAGCAATGGATGATGTAAAACAACATGGTAATTTAGTTATACCTCTTAATTTAAGGAATGCTTCTACAAAACTTATGAAAGAACTTGATTATGGAAAGGATTATAATCCATATTCAAAAGAGGACTTTTTGCCTGAAAAATTAAAGGGAAAGAAATATTATTTTAAAAAATCGTAAATTGGGATTGACAAAACAGATAATAGTGTGGTATATTGTAAATAGTGTATAACATACTCAAAATAAAAGAAAAAGGAGTTAAACATGCTGTCTTTGTCAGAGTTGATTGATCTTTTTGCAGGCAAATTTGTTCGTATTTCGCATACTGGTAGACATATAAAAACGTTTGAAGGTATTTGTAGAACTATTATTGCAACCCCAAAAGGAATGGGTCCTTTTGATATTCAACTAGAAGATGGACATCGCTTTGGATTTATTCCTGAAGTGGTTACGGTTGATTCAGTTGAAGGTGATTTGCCTGCTTGTAATAGCGGGCGTCGCAAGATTCAATTGATTTGAATCATTATTCATCTCATAAAGGAGACCAAAAAGTTTGGTCTCCTGTTTTATTTCAATGATTAAAGTTTTCCACAGGAGAACTCTTTTTTGCTTGTCTTGTTATATGGTATTATTAATATAATATATTAAAGGTCGGAGCAATCTTTAAATAAATTAATAAAAAAATATGATAATATTTGATTGGTACGATCTAACAGTTGAAGCATTACAAGATCTTTGGACTGGATTTTTAGGATTCACTCCAAAGCTTATCGGTGCGATTGTTGTTTTTTTAATTGGATGGTTTATTGCTATGGCAATTGGAAGAATAGTTGCTGAAATTTTAAGAAAATTAAGCTTTAACAAATTTTTTGAAAAAGGAGCAATAAAAGAAGCATTAAGTAAGGCTGAATTTAAAGTTGATGCCTCGGGTTTTATTGGAGCCATTTTTAAATGGATATTTGTAATTGTCTTTTTATTGGTGGCAGTTGAGATATTAGGATTAAATCAATTCGGTGTTTTCTTAACTAGTGTTTTAGGATATTTACCGAATGTTATTGTTGCTGTTTTGATTTTCATAGTAGCAGTAATTATTGCTGATATTTTAGAAAAAATTGTAAGAGCAACAGTAGAAGGAGCCAAAGTAGGATACGGGGATTTAATTGGAATAATTGTAAGATGGTCAATTTGGATTTTTTCAATTTTTGCTATTTTATATCAATTAAGAATAGCTCCAGGATTAATCCAAACATTATTAAGTGGAATTGTAGGATTAATTGTAATTGCTGGAGGTATTGCCTTTGGTTTAGGTGGAAAAGATGTAGCAGCTGAAATATTACAGAACTTGAAAAGAAAGCTCCAGAGATAAAATATAACTAATCTATCCTTTGCAAAGGTTATATTTAAATAAAGCACTCGGTTTCTGCCGAGTGCTTTATTTAAATAAAAAATCAAAAATAAAATAGATATATCGTGTATATTATTTCAGGTTTAAAGCTGTATCGTATGGTGCAATATTATATAATATGGGGGCTTGCCCTGCACCGCATGGTGCAGGGTTGACAAAGCTTTCAGGTCTGCTAAACTAATAAAGCAGATATGTTAATTATCACAATTAATTTGGAAGAAAGTAAAAATAAGGGAAGCGGTTAATTTCTGATTTTTTGTATTTTTATAATACAGCCGCTTCATGAGTGGCTTTTTTATTCCACTATTAATTCATTTTCAAGCGAGCGAGAGGGTAATGAATGAGTTTATTTATTTATTATTCCAAGCGAGCGCTGAAAATGTATGTATTAAATACATTTTTGAATTAATAGAGAGGGGAACGAACTTTGAAAAACACTTATTTAAATTATTTAATTATTTTAAAAAAGTAATATTCGTAACAATTATTAATTGTTATCCTATCTACAATTATCTTTGATAATTGTAGAATCAATCAGTCTAGCCGATTGATTAATTCCTGTTTAATAACTTAATAGGCATATTAAACAGATGATTCCCATATCTTTTTAGAAAGATATGGGGAGGACAAATTTTAAGGGCAAATGGAGGATGCCTTGGGATATCGAGGCGATGAAGGACGTGGCGTAGCTGCGATAAGCTTCGGGGAGGTGTGTAGCAACCTTTGATCCGGAGATTTCCGAATGGGAAAACCCGATTTGCAATGCAAATCAACTTAATTTTTAATTAAGTGGCAAACCCGCTGAAGTGAAACATCTCAGTAAGCGGAGGAAAAGAAAAAAATGCTTTGTTTACAAAGCAACATTCCCTTAGTAGTGGCGAGCGAAAAGGGAATAGCCCAAAATCATTTTACTTTTAGTAGAATGGTGGTTGTAAGGTAATGACGTCGGGAGTATTAATTTATTAATATTTCTGAGGGAGAATATTTAGACGAAAAAATTAGAAAAATAACCCTGGAAAGGGTAGCCATAGAAGGTAATAGCCCTGTATTCGAAAATTTTTTTGCGCTCCTTGTTGTTATCCTTGAGTACCTCGGGACATGATAACCCTGAGGGAAGCAGGCTGAACTATTTGTTCCACTTTATGTGGAACGTCAGCCAAGGCTAAATACTACGATATCTCCAATAGTGAACAAGTACCGTGAGGGAAAGGTGAAAAGTAGGGAGGTGATCCCGGTGAAATAGAACCTGAAACCATTATGCCTACAAGGAGTAGGAGCCTCATTTATGGGGTGACTGCGTGCCTATTGAAGAATGAGCCAACGACTCCAAGTATTCAGTTCGTTTAAGGGGTTTTGCCCTGCAAACATAGTGAAAGCGAGCGTTAAAAGCGCGAAATATTAATTGAATGCTTGGGACCCGAAGCCAAGCGAGCTTGCCATGACCAGGATGAATCTGGCTGAAAAGCCAGAGGAGGTCCGAACCCGTGAGTCGTGCAATACTCTGGGATGAGTTGTGGTAAGGAGTGAAAAGCTAATCGAGCTTGGTAATAGCTGGTTCTCCCCGAAATAGCTTTTGGGCTAGCGTTCGTGTATTGTCTTCTGGGGGTAGAGCACTAGATGGGACTACTTGGGTTTTGCCCGGTTTTCCCAACTAAACTCCGAATACCAGAAGAATTAAGCGAGCAGTCAGACTGTGGGGGCTAAGCTCCATGGTCGAAAGGGAAACAGCCCTGACCTTCATCTAAGGTCCCTAAATTAAGTTAAGTATTATAAAGGAAGTAAGACTCCATTGATAGATAGGAGGTTAGCTTAGAAGCAGCTATCCTTTAAAAAGTGCGTAATAGCTTACTATCTAAGGGGTTTTGCGCCGAAAATTTACGGGATTAAACTTAATACCGAAGATAAGGATTATTCGTGTCTTTCTATTGTTCAACACTAATGAGTGATGGATATTAGTTAGGCACGAATAGTGGTAGGGGAGCGTCTCTAATGCATTGAAGCTTTGTTGTGAAGCAGGGTGGAGTTTTAGAGAGTGAGAATGTTGGCATGAGTAACCGCAATCCAAGTTAGATTCTTGGACACCGAAAGCCTAAGGTTTCCTTGGCAATGAAGATCATCCAAGGGTTAGGCGGACCTAAGGGAAAGCCGAAAGGCGTACTCGATGGACAGCCGGTTAATATTCCGGCCCCCAAATATATTATTCTAATTAAGTGACGGAATTTAGTAGTTCAGGCAGATTATTGGATTTTTGTTCTTTACCTGAGATTTTTCAAGGGTTGAGAGGAAGTTCGTTTTCGGACGAATGAACCTGAATGAGCAAGTTTCCCAGAAAAACTTTTTAGGAGTTAATGTATATTTGGTCCGTACCGCAAACCAACACAGGTAGGCAAGTGTTAGTGTACTAAGGTGAACGAGTGAAATCTCCTGAAGGAACTCGGCAAAAAAGCAGGTGTAACTTCGGAATATACCTTGCCCAACAGCGCAAGCTCGTTGGGCCGCAGCGAAAGTCTCCCAAGCGACTGTTTATCAAAAACACAGGTCCCTGCTAAACTCGTAAGAGGATGTATAGGGGCTGAGATCTGACCAGTGCTGGAACGTTAATGATGCCGGTTATTTCACTTTTAGTGGAATAGCTAAGTGTTTGAAGCGCCAGTAAACGTCGGCGATAACCATAATCGTCCAAAGGTAGCGTAATCCCTTGCCGTGTAAGTTACGGCCCGCATGAATGATTTAACGACTTGGGAACTGTCTCCAGGAGTAGCTCGGTGAAAATGCAATACCGGTGAAGATGCCGGTTACCTGCGGCTAGACGGAAAGACCCCGGGAGCTTTACTGTAGCTTGACATTGAATTTTGGTTTTGGATGCGTAGCGTAGGTGGTAGACTTTGATGGTTCAATTTCGGTTGAACTGGAGTCGCCAATGAAACACCACCCTTTCTGAATCTTTATTCTAATCTCGATTTACTTCGGGAAACATTGTCTGGTGGTCAGTTTAAGTGGGGCACTTTTCTCCTAAAAAGTAATGGAGAAGTTTAAAGGTTGGCTAGCTCCGGATGGAAATCGGAGTCGTCGGATAAAGCCATAAGCCAGCTTTACTGCAAGAGGGATATCTCGCGCAGTTGGGAAACCAGAACTTAGTGAACCGATGGATTTTTATAGAAAATCCAGAGATTATCAAATAAAAGTTACCCCGGGGATAAACTCTGAAAAAAGAGTTGTTGTCCCCTTTACTTGTAAAAGTATAACAAAAATACGGCTTATAACGGTGAACCTTTGCTCAAAAATTGGGGGAGTGAAGCAATACCGTGGGAAGTTGTCTTATTTATAATAAGATTAACCCCGTAACGACTTGTTTATTAAATAAACAGAGTAAGGTGTTTAAACCTTGCTAACACGCCGTCTCCTGCTATATGAGCAGGATGAAGATATAGTCTAATCTTAAGAAGAAGATTGAACAGGCTGGTAGCGCTCGAAAGTTCACATTAACAGCGCTGTTCGGCACCTCGATGTCGGCTCTCCGCATCCTGGGGGTGAAGCCGCTCCCAAGGGTTTGGCTGTTCGCCAATTAAAGCGGAACGCGAGCTGGGTTCAGACCGTCGTGAGACAGGTTGGTCCCTATCTACCGTAGGCGTTGAGTCTTGAGGGAATTTGATCCTAGTACGAAAGGACCGGATTGAACTGACCTCTGGTGTATCAGCTGTTCTGCCAAGAGCATTGCTGAGTAGCTAAGTCGGGCAGGGATAAGCGCTGAAAGCATATAAGTGCGAAACCCATCCCAAGATTAGGACTCTTAGATTACTTGAAGACCACAAGTTTGATAGGCTGCAGATGTAAGTCTGGCAACAGATTTAGTCGAGCAGTACTAATATATCATTTTTTTGTCCTCCCCATATTTTTTTAAATATGGTGTATTCACTAGGATAACAATTAATAATTGCGACGAATATATTTTAAAAGTTATTATTACTATAAGGTGGTTATACTGGGAAAACTCTACTTTAAATTAATAATTATAACGAATATATTATAAAAGTTATTGTTACTATAAGGGAGTTATACTAAGAGTGCTCCACCTGTTCCCATCCCGAACACAGAAGTGAAATCTCTTAAGGCCGATGATAGTGCTTTTGTGCGAAAGTAGGTAGCTCTCTTATAGTGATCGTAACTTTTACAAAAAAAATAGGGAAAATTAATTCCCTATTTTTTTTATTTTCAAGTGAGCGAGAGAATAACAAATGAGTTTACTCATTTTTTATTCCGAGCGATTACTGAAAATGTATATTAAAATACGTTTTTATTACCCCACCAAAGGATTAAATATTTATTTGCTTTTTAACTTATAACAAAGTAAAATGAAAGAAACTTTAATATTATTATAAATGAAATTTTCTCAAAAAACATTTAAAACTTTAATTGTTATTTTAGTTATTGTAGTAGTTATTTTTATTCTTAATATTTTTTCAAAAAATGTAAGAAATTTTTTTTATTCTGTCTCTGCTCCAATTCAAAAACCTCTTTGGAAAATAGGGAATAGTGTTTCTGATTTTTTAGGAGTAATTCCTTGGATTAAGAATTCAAAACAAGAATTTGAAGAATTAAAAAATGAAAATCAAGAATTACTTGTTAAAATAGCTGAATTAGAAGGGTTTAAAGATGATATTGAATCTTTAAAAAATGCTTTACAAATTGGATTAGAAAAAGATTTTAAATTAGTAATGGCAGAGATAATTAGTAAAGATATTTCTGATGATTATATTTTAATAGACAAAGGTTCAAATAGTGGAGTTTTAGAAAATATGCCAGTAATAACTGAACAAAAAGTTATTTTAGGAAAAATTAGTAAAGTTTTTAAAAATTATTCAAAAGTAATGCTTATTTCAAACAAAGAATCTTCTTTTGATGTTAATTTATTTAATATAAATGATGAAAAAAAAGATATTTCAGGAATTGTAAAAGGTAGAGAAAATTTTAATATTTTTCTTGATTTAGTTCCAAGAGATAAAGATATCAAACAAGGAGATGTTATTTTTACAAGTAAATTAGGTGGAATTTTTCCAGAAAATCTTTTAGTAGGTGAAATTACGGAGATTAAAAAAAATGATATTGAATCTTTGCAAGAGGCAGAAATTAAACCAGCTATTGATATTAAAGAAGTAAATAATCTTTTTATTATTACCCAGTATTAAAAATTTAAAAAATTAAAAAATTAAAAATTTAAAAGTATAATGAAATCTATTAAAATTTTATTAATAATTTTATTTATATATTTCCTCGCTGTTTTACAAACAACTTTTTTTGTGCATTTTGGAGATTTTTTTAATTTTATTTTAATATTAGTGATTATTTGGAATCTTATTGAAGAATCAAAAAAAATTTCAGGAATTTTAATTGCTGGTATAGGAGGATTTTTTTTAGATATTTTTTCTAATGGGTTAATAGGTTTTAATATATTATTATTAATCGCTATATCTATATTTATAAAATTAGTTTTTGTAAAATATGTTAGACTACCAATTCTCGGGAAAATTTAAAAGAAGAAAAATAAAATTGGATTCTATAAAAAACATTGAACCACAAGAAATTTTTTTGGATAATCTTGCTAAAAAAAAAGAAGCAGAGTTTAATGTTTCAGAGAAAAAAATGGAAGTCCATTTATCAAAAAAAACTCTTAAAGGGCTTTTCTTTTTTGCTATATTTATAATTTTAGTTCTCTTCGTTAAAACATTTCAATTTCAAGTATTAGAATATAATAAATTTGCAGTTTTAGCTGAAAAAAATAAATTTATAATTCATTCAATCCAAGCGAATAGGGGGGTTATATATGATATAAATGGAGAGCAATTAGTTTTTAATAAACCAAGTTTTAATTTAATTCTTAATAAATATGAATTTTCTGAATCTAAATTAGAACAGGAAAAAATTTTAAAAGAAGTTTCACAAATTATTGGAGAGAACCTTGAAAGCATAAAAGAAAAAATAAATAAAGAAAGTAAAAATATTGTTTTAATTTCTGAAAACCTTGACCACCAAAAATTAATTATATTAGAAACAAAAATTTCTAATTTAACTGGTTTTAAAACTGAAAAAAGTACAGTTAGAGAATATAAAGATAGTGTTATTTTTTCTCATATTTTAGGGTATACTGGAATAATAAATTCTGAAGAATTAAAAGAAAATCCTGAAACTTATTTTGGGTTTGATTATGTAGGTAGGTCTGGTATTGAGAAAACTTATGAAGATTTTTTAAGAAAAAATCTTGGTGAAGTTAAAGTTGAAAGAGATGCAATCGGAAATGAAATGTCAAAACAAATTATTTCCTTACCAGATTCTGGTAAAAGTTTAGTTCTTTGGATAGATTCTGAACTTCAAAGAAAAATAGAAGAAAAATTAAAAGAAACTTTAGAAAAAATTGGCTCTAAAAGAGCAGTTGCAATAGCCATTAATCCTAATACAGGAGGTATAATGTCTCTTGTTAGTATCCCTAGTTTTGATAATAATTTATTTAGTAAAGAAGCAAACCCAGAAGATTTAAAAAATCTTTTAACAGATCAAGAAGAGCCACTTTTTAATAGGGCAATAACGGGAAGATATTCTACTGGTTCAACGATAAAACCATTTATGGCATTAGCTGCTTTAGAAGAAAAATTGATTTTAGCTGATAAAAATATAAATTGTGAAGGAAAAATTAGTATTGAACATAGATATGATCCAGAAATTCAATATGAGTATAAAGATAATAATATTCATGGACTAACTAATGTTCGTAAAGCAATTGCTGAATCTTGCAATGTTTTTTTCTATACAATTGGAGGGGGATATAAAAATCAAAAAGGACTCGGTCCCTCTAATATTAAAAAATATCTTGAATTGTTTAATTGGACTCAAAAAACTGGGATAGATATTCCAGGAGAGATTGATGGATTTGTCCCTTCACCAGAATGGAAAAAAGAAACTAAAAATGAGGATTGGTGGGATGGAGATACTTATAATCTTTCTATTGGTCAAGGAGATATAATGATTACTCCATTAGAAGTGGCAGTTTCTTATGTGGCAATTGCAAATGGAGGAACATTATATAAGCCAAAAATTGTTAAAGAAATAGTAGATAGTGAGAAAAATTTGATTGAAGAAATTAAATCAGAGATTATAAAAAAGGATTTTTTTGATTATAATAATCTTAAAGTAGTTAGAGAAGGAATGCGAATGGCAGTTACGGGAATAGGTGCTCCACAAGCATCATCTATATTATTAAATTCTTTATCAGTTCAAGTTGCTGCTAAAACTGGAACTGCTCAGACATCAATTAAAGATGTTTATCATAATTGGATTGCTGTTTTTGCTCCTTATGATAATCCTGAAATTGTTTTAGTTATTATGTTTGAGGACGTTCAAGGTGTTCAATCTGCTACTGTACCTACTGCTAAGGAAATACTGCAATGGTATTTTGATAGATAGTTTTCAACTTTCAATTAATCTTCAATGATTCAATTTATAAATTAGAGAATTTGTTGATTTATTAGAATTAATACTTTTTTTATTCTTAAGCGAGTGCTGAAAATGTATATTAATATTCATTTGTTTTTGGTATCGTAAAATGTTATAAATAAAATATAAATAAAGAACAGAAATTAAGATATTTTTCAATTCGCCAGACCCACGGCCTTCCCGAGATTGAAAAATATCTTAATTTCTGCTCAAATAAGTATTATAAAGAAACATGAAAGATAAAAAAGAAATAAAAGAAATAATAACTCGGTTTGCTCCATCGCCAACTGGTTATTTTCATATTGGAAGTGCAAGAACAGCACTTTTTAATTATCTTTTTACTAAAAATAATAATGGGAAATTTATTTTAAGAATTGAAGATACTGACAAAGAAAGATCAAAACCAGAATTTGAAAAAGATATTATAGAAAATCTAAAATGGCTTGGAATTGAATGGGATGGTGATATTTATAAACAAAGTCAGAGAAAAGATACATATAAAAAGTATTTAAAAAAGCTTTTAGAAGAAGACAAAGCATATTATTGTTTTTGTACTAAAGAAGAAATAGAGGCAAAACGACAGGAACATATGAGCAGGGGATTGGCTCCTAAATATAATGGTAAATGTGCTAAACTTTCAAAAAAAGAAATTGATGAAAATCTAAAACAAAAGAAGAAATTTATTATTAGATTTAAAACATTAAAAAAGAAAGTAAAATTTAACGATTTGATAAGAGGAAAAATAGAATTTGATTCAGAATTAATAGGGGACTTTACAATAGCAAAAGATTTTGATTCTCCACTTTATAATTTTGCAGTTATTGTTGATGATTTTGAATTAAAAATTAATCATATAATTAGAGGCGAGGATTTATTACCAAACACTCCAAAGCAAATTTTATTACAAGAGGCATTGGGTTTTCCTAAATTAGAATATGGACATTTGCCGATAATTTTAGGAACAGATAAAAGCAAATTAAGTAAAAGAGATGGAGCTACATCTCTAACTGAATATAGAGAACAAGGTTATTTAAAAGAGGCCTTAATTAATTTTTTAGCGTTTCTTGGATGGAATCCTGGCACAGAAAAAGAAATTTTTTCTATGCCAGCTTTGATTAAAGAATTTTCATTAAAAAAAGTTCAAAAATCAGGAGCTATTTTTAATATTGAAAAATTAAATTACTTGAATGGCTTTTATATCCGTCAAAAATCAATTAAAAAATTAACAGAACTTTGTATTCCTTATTTAATAGAAAAAGAATTAATTTTACCTGCGCTTCAAACACAGGAAAGATTTCCTAATTTAACTGGATATATGGGTAAAGAAATTGTTCAAAAATATATTATAAAAGAAACAAAAGAGGAGGTTGATATTGGCTATTTAGAAAAAACAATTTCAATATATCAAGAAAGATTAAAAAAATTGTCTGAAATATCTGAATTTATAGATTTCTTTTTCAAAAAGAATCTTGATTATGAAAAAGATTTACTTAGATGGAAGGAAGCAGGGGATAATGATATTAAGAATATCCTTGACAATTTAATAAGTATATTGTCTAAAATAAAAGAAGGGGATTGGAATAAAGAGAATTTGGAAAAAATATTATTATTAGAAGCTGAAAAAATAGAGATAGGTAAAGCAGGGGATAGGGGATATTTACTTTGGCCAATGAGAACGGCTTTAACAGGAAAAAAATCATCAGCTGGACCTTTTGAAATAGCCGAAATATTAGGAAAAAATAAAACAATTAAAAGAATTGAGCGCGCAATGAATAAATAAATATTTATAATGATAAAAAGATATATTTTATTATTAATTTTAATTAGTATTGGATTATTTAATTATTCAGGAGTTGTTTTTGCAGATAATCAAGTATCAGTGAATACCTCAGGTATCGCTGACGCTTTAATAAAGGTACCCTTAAAAGCAATTAAATGGATATATAATAAGACATGGCAGGGGATACAAAATCTTTGGAATATAGTTAAGTTAAAATTTTCCAAAGAAATTGAAAATAAAAAACCAGAATTTCAACAAGAATTAAAAAAAGAATTTCAACAAGTAGAACAAAGTTTTCCAAAACCTTGGGAAGATTTGCAAAATATAAATCCAATTAAATAATTTTAATATTTCATTCAATTCTTTGAGACCTATAGTACTCGTGTAATAGGTCTTTTTTATTATATTTACTAGAAAAAACCTATTTTTCCACTATTTTAGGGTTGACGCAGTGTTATAGAGGGGATACTATATATATAGACGGAGAATACAGATAAATCGACACATTAAGCTTAATATAATATATAATAATAGTGCTCTATTTTGCACATATATATATTATGAACAAATATAATGAACAAATCTAATATTCCAATTATAAAACATATTCCTAATTTTTTAGATTATTGTGAAGTTGAGAAAGGTTTGTCTGACAAAACTCAAAAGAATTATGATAGATATTTAAATAAATTTAAATTTTGGTTAAAATCTATAAATAAGGAAAATATCAAACCTCATGAGTTAAGCTCTGATGATATATGGAAATATCGTTTATTTTTGTCTAGATTCCCCATCTATTTTAATAATAAAAAAGTTCTTAAAAAAAACAGTCAGAACTACTATTTAATCGCTTTAAGAGCCCTTTTAAGCTACTTTTCTACAAAAGACATACTTTCCATTCCAGCAGATAAAATAGTATTATCAAAGGATATTAGAAAGGAAAAAAATATTAAATTTTTGAATTTGGAACAAATTGAAAATCTTCTATCATCTCCAAATACAAAAACAATTATTGGATTACGCGATAAAGCAATTTTAGAAATATTATTTTCTACTGGTTTGCGAATTGCAGAATTGACTGCTTTAGATCGTGAACAATTTGATAACATAAAAGATAAAAAAGATTTGGAATTGAGTATTATTGGTAAGGGAGAATATCCAAGAACTGTTTATTTTTCAGAAAGATCATTAGAGTGGTTAAAAAAATATTTAAATAAAAGAAGAGATATAGAAAAATCATTATTTATCAATTATAGAGCTCGTAAAGATTCTGATTCACGACTCACCTCTCGTTCTATAGAAAGAACAATAAAAAAATACGCTATTTTAGCCAATATTCCGTTATTTACTACTCCTCACACCCTCAGGCATTCAATGGCAACAGATTTATTAAGTAAAGGAGTTGATTTACGTGCTATTCAAGAATTTCTTGGCCATAGAAGTATTTCAAGTACTCAAATTTATACTCATGTAACTAATAAAAGATTACGCGATATTCATAGAAAATTTCATGGTAAAAAAGAGATTGAAGAATAAAAATAAAAAAATCACTGATTTTGATATTCAGTGATTTTGTCTTTTTTCACTCTATGTGTCGCACAATACACTCTACTCTATCTTTTGATATATACATATATATGTATATAAATAGGATTAGTCCATATAAGTAAAATTAATTTAAAATTCTATTTTCCAGTTATTTCTTGGAATGAATTTTTTACTAGTTAATTTAGCTAATTTTATTTTTCCAATAATAAAAGAATGACAAAAATTTCTATTTCCCCCCTTCCCTATTGTATACCCATTAAAAATATGACCTTGGCTTAATCTATCTTTTCCATAAATTAAATGTTCTCCTTCTATTCCTATATCAGTAGTTAAGCTATAAGGCTCAACTTGTCTCCATCCTTCAGAAGAATTTTCAGTTTTTGGATAATAAATTTCTACTATCTCCCCTGCTTTACCCGCTTTAGCAATTATATCTAAAATTTGTTTATAATTTTGGTATTCCATTTTTAAATTTTAACAAAAAAATCACCAAAAAACAAAAAATAAGGTGATTTTTTAAAACTTTAAAATTAATTAAAATCCGTTAGTTATTGCTAGTACATTAATAAGAAATATTCCTAAAAGCATTATTGCTGATTCAACTTCTTCTTTAGTTTCTATTTTTAAAAAATCCATAATTTTAAATAAATAATTTGTTCATCACAACTACAAATTTCTTTGAAATTTTAGTGTGAGGATAAAAAAATCTAAGAAGACCTTTATGTTTTGATTCTAACATATTTAAATTTGTTAGCAAAATTAAATTTCTTCTTTTTTTATTCTTAACATTGGAGCTAACAATATTAAACCATACCCAAGCCACAATGACCAAGAGCTAAATATTTCTGAATTAAATTTTATTGATATAAGGGCATCTAAGGCAAGTCCAACGACAACCCAGATTAAACCATAATTTAAGGCTATGCTTATTTTGTTTGGTCTAATTTTTCCTGCTAAAATAAAAGCAATTATACCAGAAATAAGAGCTGTAATTCCTTGTGTCCAAGTAAATTTAAAAATATCAAAAGCAATAAAAGCAGAGGCAATAGTAAACATTAAAATCCAAATAAACACTCCAAAAATAATTATTTTTATCCATTTCATGATTTTGAAAAATTAAAAATTTAAAAATCGACTTTATTTAATTATATATTATTTATGTTTATTTTTCCAATCTGGACAGACCTCTTGAAAGTCGCAATAATTACATAAAAAATTTGGATTTGGAGAAAATTCTTTTGTATTAACTATTTCTTTTATTTTCTCTAAAACTTTATTTTTTATTTCATCTTTAGTGATATTAGAAAAATTATAATTTTCTATTTTTTTATCTTTAAAATAATAAAAAGTTACTAAATCAACTTTTTTATCAAAATTCATTTCAGCTAAAAGCTTGTAAAATTCAAGTTGGAAATTATCTTTTTTTGCTTTTCCTGTTTTAAAATCAATAATTCTTAAATTATTATTTTCAAGCTTATCTATTCTATCAAATTTACCTGAAATTGAATAAATATCATCAATGGGTTTAATCATATCCTTATAATCGCTAAAAGAATATTTTATATTTTTTGTTGGAAGTTTAAACCAAGATGGATTTATATCTTTAAATTCAAAAAAGTTTTTAAGTAAAACCAAAGAATCTTTATAGCATTTACGTTCATGGGCTAGACTAGTAAAACCACCTATTTCTCCTAATGGAGGTGTTTTTGATAAATCATCTTCTGAATACCATGCCTCTAATAAACAATCTCTTAAATTTTTAAAAGTTCGTTTTTCAACTGGTAAATGATAAAAAAGAGTTATTGCATCATGAACAGCGCTTCCTTTTGTTTTAAAATCTCTTGGCTTTATAAATTCTTTCTTTCTTGGAGCAATTTCTGGATCAAGATAGTTAAAATAATATTGTTGCTTACATTTATCAAAAAGATTTAATTTAGAAAAAGAATAAATTTTAGAAAAATCAATATCGCTCATGGTTAAATATTAAGTATTAAGTATTAAGTATTTATGTGTCTATACTACACTTTAAAAGATTGTATTGCAAACAAAAAAAAGACCTAAAATTTATTTTTTAGGTCTTTTGTTTTTAGCATCTTCTATTACACGATTCTTTTCCTTGCTCTTTTGGAGTTAATATTTTTCTCTCTCTTGGTCTAAGAAAATCAAAAGTAAATTTAATACCAGATAAAAGCAATATAATACCTAATAATATTTTCATTCTTTATTTCCTTTCTTTCGAAGTGCTAAATACATTTATAAATCTTGATCATCATACTCTTCTCCTCCTCCTTCTAAATCATTGAAATATTCATCATCATTCAAATCATCATCGTCTAATATATGTGTTAATTGTGATTCCAACATTTTTTTTAAAATTTTAAAATTTTAAAATGACGACCTTTCATATATTCTTAAATTGAATAATATAATAAATAAAAAATGTGTCAAGGTCGTTTTTGTGGAAAAACTAAATGTCTACTTTTAAAATTTTGTTTGGTTGTTTTGAACCTTTTATAATTTTAATTTTTGATTTTGGTATTTTAAAATATAAAGATAGAAGTTCTATTATTTTATTATTAGCTTGTCTCATTATTGGTTTTTCTTTTATGTATACTTCAAAACTATCTTTTTCTTTTTTGATTATTCTTTCTTTTTTAGATTTTGGAAAAGCTTTTATCTTAATAAACATAATTTTTTATCTAAATTATAATTTTTATTTTCCATATCTTCTTTGTCTATCAGAATAATTTAATAAAATATAATCTAAATCTTTTTCACTAAAATCAGGCCAATATTTTTTAATAAAATAAAATTCAGAATAAGCCGATTGCCATGTTAAAAAATTTGAAAGACGTTGTTCTCCCCCACTCCTAATAATTAAATCTGGATGTGGTAAATCATTTGTCCAAAGATTTTTATTTATTAAATCTTCGGTAATTTCGTTGCTTGGTATATTTTTTTCTATAATTTTTTTTATTGCAAAAATAATTTCTGATCTTCCTCCATATGAAATAGCTAAATTTAAAAATCCATTTTCATTATTTTTTGTTAACTCTTCTGCTTCTTGAATCTTTTTTTGTAATGATTCTAATAATTTTTCTTTTTGACCTATTATTTTAATTTTTATTCCTTTTTTATGATAATATTCAATATTTTTTAAATTTAATGCAGAGCCAAGAAGTTGCATCAAATAAGTAACTTCTATTTTAGATCTATTCCAATTTTCTGTGGAAAAACAATAAATTGTCAGTATTTTAACACCATTATTCCAAGCATATTCCCCTATTTTTTTAATTTGTTCAAATCCTTTTTTATGACCGCGAAAACTAGGCAAGTTTTTTTCTTTTGCCCATCTTCTGTTTCCATCTATAATAATTCCTATATGATATGGTATTTTTGTTTTCATAATTACAAAAGAAAATCAGATTCTATTTTAACATTTTTTGGTAATAACCATGGAATTTTAAATCCTAAAAAATATACTATTTTAATTGCTATTTTTGACATTATAATTTTGGGGACAAAAAACATTTTTGTTTTCTTTTTATATTTATTAAAATCAGGAAATGATTTTATCAATATATCACTTGCTGATAATCCCCAAATAACTCCCCCACCTGACCATGGTTTTGTTAGTCCAGCAGAATCTCCGCAAAGAGTAATTGAATTATTATCTGGGATAATAAAACCTTGTGGTATCATTCTTGATTTTATATCTTTAATTACTATATTTTTTTTATCTAAAAATTTTTTAAATATTCTTAAAGCTAAAAGATTAGGTTTAGAAATTACTCCATATTCTATTTCATTTTTTCTTGGAATTTTCCATAAAAATCCGTTCTTACAAGGCCATGTTTCAACAAAATTTAATTTATTATCCTCTTTATTCTCAAATGGAATAAATCCTTGGATTCCTAAACGAAAATCAGGGTCAGGAAGATTTAATTTTCTTCTTGTGAATGAAACAGCCCCATCACATCCTATAACTTTATCATATTTATCTGGAATATTTTTTATATCATAATCTAAAACTATTTTTGCTCCAGATTTCTGAGCTATTGAATATAATAATTTATCTAATTCATAATGATTCATAACAAGAAATTTTTTAGAAAATTTAAGTTTTATTGTTTTTTTAGGAAAATGTAAAACAGCAAAATTTATTTCATTTTCAATTATTTTTTCACTTTCAGGAACAAATTTTAAAATTCTTTCAGAAAATAATCCTGAACAAACTTGTTGACCTACTTCTTTTTTCTTTTCAAAAACAGAAACTTGATGTCCTTTTTCTGCTAATTTCCAAGCCAAATAAAGACCACAAGTTCCTGCTCCAATAATTGCTATTTTCATAGTTTTAAAAACTTAAAAATTTTAAAAAACAAAAAATTAATTATTATTCATTTTCTGCTCATCAAACTTAATTGGTTGTTTTTCTTGTAAATTTGTCAAAATATATCCAATAGAAAATGATAATAAAGATATCATCATAACAGCACTAAACAAGATAATATCTTTTTGATTTTTTCTGAGAAAAACTTTGACAAATTGTAAAAAATTTGATAACATATTTAATATTAAATATTAATATATTTATTATGTCAAAGACAAAAGCAACAGGAGCAACAAAATTAGGAAGAGATTCCCAACCTAAATATTTAGGTGTTAAGCTTTTTGAAGGGGAAAAAGTTAGACCAGGAATGATAATTATTCGTCAAAGAGGAACAAAATTTCTTCCAGGAAATAATGTAAGAAAAGGAGCTGATGATACCCTTTATGCAGTAAAGGAAGGTTTAGTTAAGTTTAATACAAGAAAAAAGAAAAAATTTGATGGTTCGCAAAGAGTTGTTAAAGTAGTTGATGTAGTCCCTTCACAACCCCCACAAAAAGAGAAGAAATAATGGCATCAGAAAAAAAAGTTCATGGTATTCTTATTAAATGTCAAAAATGTGGAAAAAGAATATTAATTGAATGTATAGAAGGAATTGCACCACTTACTATTATGCATCCTGATAATGGTTTTTTTACAACTTGCTGGGAATGTACTAGTTTTGAAGATCAGGAATTAGCAATAAGAAAATATAATTTAGAATTATAACAAAGACCTAAATCAGGTCTTTTTTGTTTAAACAGGTCTTAATAAATTCTTTAAAAAGAGGGTGTGGGTTTAAAGGTCTTGATTTAAATTCTGGATGAAATTGAGTTGCAACAAAAAATGGATGATCTTTAATTTCTATAATTTCTACTAAGTTTTTTTCTGGATTTATACCAGCCATTATAAGACCATTTTTTTCTAATGTTTCCCTAAATTGATTATTTAATTCGTATCTATGTCTATGACGTTCTGATATCATTGAATTATTATCCATAACATCTTTATAAGCATCATAACTAATAGTTTCTGGTTTTAATTGACAATTGTATGCTCCTAATCTCATTGTTCCTCCATATTTATTTTCTTCCAAAAGTTCTTTTTGTTCTATCATTATATCAATAACTGGTGATATGCAATTTTTATCTAATTCAACAGAAGAAGCATCTTTGATATTACAGACATTTCTGGCGAATTCAATTACTGATAATTGCATTCCCAAACAAAGCCCCAAAAATGGAATTTTATTTTTTCTACAATATTCAATAACTTTTATTTTTCCCTCTGCTCCCCTATTTCCAAAACCACCAGGAACAATAATTCCATCATATTCTTTTAATTGTTCAAACAAGTTAGAATCTTTTTCATATTCTCCAGCTGAAAGCCAAGTAATTTCAGGAGTTCTATTTGAGAAATAAGAAGCATGTTTTATTGCCTCAATTACTGATATATATGAATCTAACAATGTAAATTTTCCAGTTTCAAAATATTTACCAACAATGCCAATTTTTACAGATTCATTAGCATTTTTTATTGTATCTACTAATTTTTTCCAGTCATCAAAATTATTTTCTTTTGATGGTAACCCAAATTTTTCTAAAATTTGTTCGCCTATATTTTCTTTTTCAAAATTAAGAGGAATTTCATAAATTGATTTTATATCAGGAGCAGAAATAATATCTTTAAAAAGAACATTTCCAAAAATTGATATTTTTCTTTTGCGTGGCTCATCTAATGGAACAGATGCACGAGCAATAATCATATCTGGTTGAATTCCAGCTGCGTTTAAAGTTCTTATTGCATACTGAGTTGGCTTTGTTTTCATCTCCCCAATTAATTTAGGAATTGGTAAATAACTTACTAAAATAAAAAGTACATCTTTTGGATTTGCTATTTTCATCATTCTGGCTGCTTCTAAAAATAACATATTTTGATATTCTCCTACTGTTCCTCCGATTTCAATCAAAACAAAATCTGCTTTATTATTTTCAGCAGATTGTTTTATCCTATAAATTACTTCATTTGGAATATCAGGTACAACTTCTACACATTTTCCATTATATTCTAAATTTCTTTCTTTTTTTATTACTGCTTGATAAATTCTGCCAGTAGTAATATAATTATCGTTATATATATTTTCATCAAGAAATCTTTCATAATTTCCAATGTCTTGATCGCATTCTAATCCATCATCAGTTACAAAAACTTCTCCATGTTCAATAGGATTCATTGTTCCTGCATCAACATTTATATAAGGATCAATTTTTATTGCTGTTGGCTTATATCCCCTTCCTTTTAAAATCCTTCCCAATGATGCAACTGTTACTCCTTTCCCAATACCAGACATTACTCCACCAGCTACGAATATATATTTTGCCATAAAACAAAAAGCAATAAAGTTTTAATAATTATAATCATTCAAAACTTTACAGCTATTATGATTTTTCTTCTGTAATAATTACTTTTAATTCAGCCTCTAAATTATGTTGAAATTTTATTTTAACCGGGAACTCTCCAAGTTCTTCAATTGGATTCTCTAATTCAACTTGATTTTTTTTGATATCAAATCCCATTTCTTTTATTTTTATAATGATATCTTTTTCATCTATTTTTTCAAAAAATTGACCCTTATCCCCTACTTTTACTGAAATCATTATTTCTTGACCATCAATATTTGAAACCATTTCTTGAACTTTTTTTAATTCTATTTCAGCATTCTCCTCTAAAATTTCTTTTTGAGCTTCAAGCCATTTTAATGCTTGTTTTGTTGCTGGCTTAACCAAATCTTTAGGAATTAAAAAATTTCTAGCATAACCATTTTTTACTTCTTTAACTTCATATTTTTTTCCGATATTTTCAATATCTTGTAGTAAAATAACTTTCATAATAAATTAAATTTTAATGGATTATTTTTTGATTTTTCTATCTTATCTCATTTCTTTAATTATTTCAAGTGCTTTTTCTAATTGAGGGTCTCTTTCATTTTCATAATCTTCTTCTGTAATTTCAACTTTAATATCTGGCTCTAATCCTATGCCGTCAATAAGCTCTCCATTTGGTGTAAGCCATTTTGCTATTGTAACCTTTAAACTTGATCCATTGCTTAACATTTTTAATTCTTGAACTGATCCTTTTCCAAAAGATGTTTCTCCAAGTAATTTAGCTCCTAAATTATCACGAAGGGCAGCAGCTAAAATTTCAGATGCAGAAGCACTTCCTTGATTGATTAAAACAACAATAGGATAATCTGAAAATCTTGAATTGCCTGTTGATTCATATGGTTTTTTATCTTTTTCATTTCTAAAATCCTCAATAACAACTATTTGTCCTTTTTCTAAAAACCATCCAGCGATTCTTTGAGATACTTCTAAATATCCTCCTGGATTGTTTCTTAAATCTAAAATAATATTTTTTGCTGAACTTTTCAAAACTTGAAGTGCTGTTTCAGAAAAAAGATAATCAGCGTTTTCTGAAAAATTATAAAGTTGTATATATGCTGTATCATTATTTTTTAACTCCCAATCTATCGTAGGAATTTCAATTGTGTCTCTTTTAATTGTAAATTCTTTTGTATTATCCCATCCATCTCTAAAAATAGTTAGAATAACTTCTGTTCCTTTTGGTCCCCTAATAAGAGAAACCGCTTCATCAATAGTAATATCTGATGTTGAAGTATCTCCTATTTTTATAATTTTATCTCCTGAACGGATGCCTGCTGTTTGAGCTGGAGTTCCTTTTAATGGCGCGATTACTTGTAATTGTTCTTTTTTTATACTAATTTGCATTCCAACTCCTTCAAATGAGCCACTTACATCTTCTAAAAACTTTTTATTATTTTCAGGATTAAAAAATACAGTATGAGGATCTTTTAATGATTTAATCATGCCAGAAATTGCTCCATAAATCATTTCTTGTTCATTGAGTTGGTCTGGTTCAACATAATTTTCTTCAAGAACATTCCATGCTTCCCAAAAAAGAGAAAA
>JBDREW010000009.1:0-12204 GCA_043819385.1 Candidatus Nealsoniibacteriota bacterium
GTATAAAATGAAATTTTAGGTATAATACATATATAAAGTATAGATATTATATATGAATATAAATAGAATTAAAAATATTTTAATTTTTTTAGTGTTATTATTTCTTGGCTTTGTGCTTTTTTATTTTGTTATTGAATGGGTTGGTTGGGCTGAAATTAAAGAAATACTTTTCACTTTTTCAGGATACAAGGGAATAGTTATTTTAATATTAAGTATATTGATTTGGTTGGCTGGGCTTTTAAGATGGGAGTTTGTTCTTAAATCTTTTGGATATAAATTTTCACAATTAGGATTATTTGAAATTTACTTCGCCAGTTATACACTTAATTATTTTTTCTCTCCTCCTGTTTATTTTGGCGATGAGCTTTTTAGATTATATGCTACCAAAAAGAAATTTTCTATTGAACAAGATAAAAATTTAGCCACTATTGCTATTGAAAAAGTTCTTAGCGCAAGTATTCTTTTATTATTTTTAGTTTTTGGGGCTATTTCTTTTATTTTTTTAGTTAAAGTTCCATTTAAGAATTTTGGATTAATTTCTTTATCTGTTATAGGTGTTTTATCTGTTGCTCTTTTTCTTTTTTATTTTAGAAGTTTTAATAAAAAAAGTATTTTTAATATCTTTTTTAAAATATTTGGAATAAAAAATAAAAGAAACCAAGAAATATTTAATAATATTGAAGAAGAGATATTTCGTTTTTTTGACTTTAAAAAAAGTTTAATGTGGAAAGGATTAACAGTTGCTTTTTCAAGATATTTTTTTATTTTTGCTCGTTGTTGGTTTTTAATATATTTTTTAACAGGAGGAACAGGAATTTTAATTCCTATAGTTGTATTATTGTTTTTATTTTTAGCCACTGTTCTTCCTTTTCCAGCTCGAATTGGTGGCTTAGAATTAACTCAGGCATTTGCTTTTGGTGTTTTAGGAATGGGAACAGCAGTTGGTATCACATTTAGCTTTATAATAAGAGGAGCTGAAATGTTAATTGCTCTTTTTGGATTAGTTTTGTTTATAAGATTAGGGATTAAATTTTCTCATCAGGGAATTGAAAATATTACTAATAATACTAAAACTAAAAAAAGATAATTATTTTTTAATTTCTAAATTATTATGAAAAAACAAATAAATAAAGTTATCAGAACATTAATAATCAGTGATTTCTTTTTACATGCTGGTTGGGGTCTTTTTGCTCCCTTTTTTGCTATTTTTGTAACTAAAAATATTGATGCAATAGAAGCAGTTAAAATAGTTGGTTTTGCTTCTTTCTTATACTGGACCATAAAGGCAATTTTACAAATTCCAATTAGTAGATATTTAGATAAAAGAAAAGGAGAAAAAGACGATTTTTGGTTTATGATTTTTGGATTGTTTTTAGCTAGTTTAGGTCCTTTTGGTTTTGTAATTTCTTCTTCTGCTTGGCACATTTATTTATTTCAAATAATATATGCAATTGGTATGTCATTTTTTGTTCCTTCTTGGAATGGGATTTTTACAAGGCATATTGATAAAGGAAGAGAAGCATTTGAATGGGCCATGGATAGTACTATTTTAGGAATAGGAGCTGGAATTACTGGAGCTTTGGGAGCAATTACAATTTCTATTTTTGGATTTACAACAGTTTTTCTTTTTGTAGGTGGACTTTATCTTTTATCAGGGTCTATTATCCTTATAACTCTTAAAGATGTTATTCCGATAGATCATGTTACTCTTAAACGTTTTTCTTCAAAAGAAACTCAAAAATCATAATTTAAAATATTGATGATTAACAAAGAAATAGCTAAAATATTTTATGAGATTGCTAATTATTTAAGAATGGAAGAGGTTGCTTTTAAACCATATGCTTATCAAAAAGCAGGTTTTGTAATAGAAGCATTAGAAGAGGATCTAAAAGAGATTTATGATAAGGGAGGAACTAAAGCACTTGAAGAAATTCCGGCGGTAGGAGAAAATATTGCTAAAACAATTGAAGAATATATTAAAACTGGAAAAATTAAATTTTTAGAAAAATTAAAAAAGAAAACACCTGTAAAATTAGATGAAATAATTAGAGTTGAAGGAATGGGAGTAAGAAAAGCAAAGATTCTTTACGATAAATTAAATATTAAAAATTTAAAAGATTTAGAAAAAAAAGCAAAACAACACAAGATTGCTTCTTTGTTTGGTTTTGGAGAAAAAACTGAGAAAAATATTTTGGAAGCAATTGCTTTTCTTAAAAAAAGCAAAGGCAGATTTCTTTTAGATGAGATAATGCCAGATGTAAAAGAAATTATTGAAAAATTAAAACAATTAAAAGAAGTAGAGGATATTAGTATTGCTGGTTCTTTAAGAAGAATGAAAGAGACCATTGGAGATGCTGATATTTTAGTGGCTTCAAAAAGTCCGGATAAGATTATGGACTTTTTTGTATCTATGCCCAGCGTTGTTAAAGTTTGGTCAAAAGGGCTAACTCGTTCATCTATAAGAGTTAAACAAGGTTTTGATATAGATTTAAGAGTAGTTTCTAAAAAAAGTTTTGGTTCTGCATTGCAATATTTTACTGGCTCAAAAGAACATAATATTATTACCCGTAAAATTGCTATAGATAAAGGTTTAAAACTAAATGAATACGGAGTATTTAGAGGTTCTAAAATGATTGCCGGTAAAACAGAAAAGGAAGTTTATAATTCAATTGGACTTGATTTAATTCCTCCTGAAATGAGAGAAGATCAAGGAGAAGTTGAAGAATCTTTAAATAAGAATTTACCTGACATTATTAATTATAATGATATTAAAGGAGATTTACATTGTCATTCTAATTGGGATGGAGGAAATAATTCAATTCAAGAAATGGCTGATATGGCTCAAGAATTAGGATATGACTATATCGGTATATCAGATCATACTAAGTTTTTAAGAATTGAAAATGGTTTAAATGAAAAGCAGTTAGAACAACAGAGAAAAGAAATAGATAAGATAAATTCTAAATTTCAATCAAAAGGTTCAAAGTTTAGGATTTTACAAGGAGCTGAAACAAACATTTTAAATGATGGCTCAATTGATATTAAAGATTCGGCATTAAAAAAATTGGACTATGTTATTACTGGTGTTCATTCAAATATGAAAATGAGTAAATCAAAAATGACTGAAAGAATAATTAAAGCAATCAAAAATCCATATATTAATATTCTTGCTCACCCAACAGGCAGAGTACTTAAAAAGAGGGGAGAGTATCAGATTGATATGGATAAGATTTTAGAAACTGCCAAAAGTACAAAAACAATTTTGGAAATTAATTCTTCTCCAGATAGATTGGATTTGAAAGATGTAAATATTAGAAAAGCAAAAGAAATGGGAATTAAAATGATAATTAATACTGACGCTCATGATAAAAATCGATTAAAAATCATTGAATTTGGAATCAGCCAAGCCCGACGCGGTTGGGCCGAGCCAAAAGACATAATTAACACCCAACCTTTATCAACATTATTAAAATACTTTAAATAAAAAACAATGAAAAATATTTCAAATACGATTAAAAATTTAAAAACGATAATTAAAGAATTATGAAAATTGTATTTATTGCGGGACCATATATAGGTGATGGAAATAAAGAAAGCATTGAGAAGAATATTCGGAATGCTGAAAAATATCAGATTGCTCTTGCTAATGCTGGAGTTGGTTTTTTTTGTCCCCATAATCATACAGAACATTTTCAAGAAAAAGCAAATGCTCCAGAAAAATTTTATCGAGAATTAGATAGAGAAATTTTAAAAAGAACCTGTGATGGAATTCTTGTTATTCCTGCGTGGGAAACTTCTGAAGGTACTAGAGCAGAAATAGAATGGGCGAAAAAAAATAATATTCCAACTTTTTTTCCAAAATCTGTAGATAATTTATCTGAAATAATAAATTGGTCAAAAAAAAGAGATTGAAGAGTGAAATAAATCAAATGACTTGATTAATTTCAAGTCCTTTTTATTTAAAAAAAGAGAGTTGGGGGAGACCCGACCCCTAAAGAGAGAGAAAAGTTTTAGAGAGGTCGGGTCTCGGGAGAGGGAAAAGCTGGTAGAGCCCCGACCTCCAAGGAGAGGGAAAAGTTTTGGGGAGGTCGGGTCTCGGAGAGGAGAGGGATAGAAAAATTAAAAATCAAAAATAAAAAGGAGAGAAGGAAGCTGGGAAGAGGTTGGACCTCTCTTCGAGAGGGAGGGGGGAAGTTTTTTTAGAGGTCCGACCTCGGGGAGGAGAAGGAAAGAAAAAGGAAAGAGAGGGAAAGAGGAAGAAAGGGAGGGGGAAAATAGAGTTGAATAAAAAATGGGTTAGGTAAGACCTAGCCCATTTTTTTGTAGATATAAAATTATTATTTTTCGGTTTTAGTTTCAGATTTTGTTTCAGATTTTGTTTCAGATTTGGGTTCAGCTTTGGGTTCTGCTTCTGTTTTAGCAGGGGATACAGAGGTTTCGATAGATTTTACTTTTTCAACGATCTTATTAAATATATCCGGATTAGTTTCTACTAATTGGGATAATACTTTTCTATCAAGTTCTATATTATTTTTTTTAAGAGCTTCAATGAATCGGCTGTAAGTAATTCCTGATTCTCTACACAAGGCATTGATTTTAATATTCCAAAGTTTTCTGAATTCTCTTTTCTTTGTTCGTCTATCTCTATATGAATAACTCCAAGCATGGAGTAATGCTTCTTTAGCTGCTTTATATTTTGATTTTCTACCCCAACGAAATCCTTTTGTGTGTTGGAGTATATTTTTTCTGCGTTTATTTGCAGTTGTTCCTCTTTTTATTCTAGACATAATAATAAATTAAAAATTTATAAAATTAAGATGATAAATTAGAAATGGAGAGGGGAAAGTTGGGAAGAGGTCAGACCTCTAAGGAGAGAAGAAAGCTGGAATGAGCCCCGACCTCTCTTCGAGAGGGAGGGGAAGTTTTTTTAGAGGTCGGGGCTCGGAGAGGAGAGAGGGAGAGGAGAGAGTGAATATAGTCATTAAAATATTTAAAAATAAATAATTTTAATTGTGAAGTAATCTTTTAATCATTTTTGATTCAACCTTGCCAAGTTTAACTAATTTTCTTAGTTTTCTTTTAGTATTTCCTGATTTTTTCATTCTATGATGGTCTTGTCCGATAGCTCTTCTAAGAACTTTTCCAGTTTTAGTAAATTTAAAACGTTTTTTAATTGATTTTCTTGTTTTCATAAAATTATAATTAGAATCTATATTGATTATATATAAACTATTTCTTTGATATAATCAAGGTCCATCCTCTTGGTTGTTTTTTTAATTCTCCTTCAGTTTTAATTGGGATTAGTCCTTCTAAAATTTCAAGAAATTTTTTTATTTTATCTTCAGCAAAATGACTAAGAGCTCTTTCTCTTCCTTTTAATTTCATTTCTATTCTGACTTTATCTCCTTTTTCTAAAAATTTCTTTGCTTGTTTTGCTTTTGTTTCTGAGTCATGGTCAGATATTCCAAAACGTAATCTTATTCCTTTTATTTCCCCTGCTTTTTGATGTTGCTTGGCTGATTGGTCTTTCTTTTTTTGTTGGTATAAGTATTTACCATATTCCATTATTTTGCAAACAGGGGGGACAGTTTTTTCTGTTACTTGGATTAAATCTAATCCACGATCTTTAGCCATTTGAATTGCTTTTTCTAATTCTAAAATACCCATCTGTTGGCCAGTTTCATCGATTAATCTTACTTTTTCTGCTCTTATTTGATTGTTTATATATGTTCTCTTAATATTTTTTTACTTTAATTTTTATTATCTATCTATTTTTATTAATGTGGAGATGGAGGGAATTGAACCCTCGTCTAAAAGTATTATCAAAATAATTCTACAAGCTTAGTTTATTTTTATTTTTCAAATATTAGCTATAAACAAACAAAATACTAATATCTTATCCTCATAAATTTTGATGATTCTTTTGAGGAAAAAAGAATTATCTATCTCAATAAATATAACACCTAGTTTAGCTATTGAGAATCACTAAATTTGATGTGCTTTAAGCAAAAGCTAAAGCAGGTTTTTGAAATAAGTTAGCACTTATTTGTTTTCTGGAAGTTTTATCAGATTCCAGAGTACTGAACTTGCCTTATTTTAATAAGAACTTCTATCAAAGCCAATCATCCCCGCCCGCATCGCTACGCGAAGCGTTGCGGGCGGGCCCGCCCATTTGCTTCGTGTAGTTACATATTAAATGTCGCTTAATCTTCTTTTTAAATATGCTCTACCAAAACCTGTTTTAAAAGATTTTTCTCTTTTTATCGCATCTTCTAATATATTACAAGCTTCGTAGTATAACAATTTTAAAGGTTTTCTGCTTTTTGTAGCATTTACTAACCCTGTATTATGTTCTTTAAACCTTTTTCTAAGATCATTGGTATGACCTATATATAGCTTATTATCTTTTAAACTTTTTAAAACATAAACATAATACATATTATCTTTCTTCTATTTCTTTTTTAATCTCTCTATCAGATTCTCTTTTTTTAATTGTTTCTCTTTTATCTGATTTTTTCTTTCCTTTACCTATTCCAAAAGCTAACTTTATATTACCATTTTTACTATAAAATTTCAAGGGTATGAGAGCAAATCCCTTTTCTTTTGATTTTCCGATTAAATGTCTAATTTCATCTTTATTTAATAAGAGTTTTCTATCTCTATCTGGATTATAGTCGCTTGGAGTGTTTTTTGGTTGATAGGGAGAGATATTTGCTCCAACTAAATATACTTCTTGATTTCGTATAACTACATAAGAGCCCTTTAAGCTTGCTTTGCCTGTTTTAATTGATTTTACTTCATAGCCAACCAAAACAATCCCTGCTTCGTATTCATCAAGGATTTCATAGTCAAAATATGCTTTTTTATTCTCGGCAAAATTTTTCATTTTATTGATTAATAAATATAACAAATCACTTTCATTTTAGCAAGAAATAGGGTATATTAAAAGTAATGTTGAGGAAAGAAATTAAAAAGCAATAGAGAAATCGATTAAAGAACTCCAAAAAGAAAAAAAGATTCTGGAATTTAAAATTCCAGAAGTTTTGGTTGAGCGTCCAAGAGAAAAAACTCATGGAGATTATTCTACAAATATAGTTTTGAAGATTACAAAAATAGCAAAAAAAGAACCAAGAGAATTAGCAAAAATAATAAAAGAAAAATTAAAAGATCAGAAATTAGAAATTTTTGAAAAGATTGAAATTATAAGTCCAGGGTTTATAAATTTCTTTATTAAAAAGGAATATTTACAAAATCAAGTAAAAGAAATATTAAAACAAAAGAATAAATTTGGCGATTTAAAAATTGGTAAAAAAGAAAAAATAAATATTGAGTTTATTTCTGCTAATCCAACTGGCCCTTTAACATTGGGTAATGGAAGGGGGGGATTTGGCGGAGATGTATTATCTAATGTTTTAGAAAAGGCAGGGTATAAAGTAACTCGTGAATATTATATTAATGATATCGGTAATCAAGTTAAAATGCTTGGTCATTCTGTAATGGGAGACTTAGAGGCAGTATATAAAGGAAAATATATTGATGATTTACGAGAAAAAATAAATGGTAGTAATCCTCAAAAAGTTGGTGAAAAAGCAGCTAGTATTATTTTAAAAGAAATGATTAAGCCATCAGTGAAAAAGATGAAAATTAAATTTGATAAATGGTTTTCTGAAAAAAGCTTGTATAAATTTTCAGTAATAAATTTAATTTTGAATAAAAAAGATGTTGATAGAGTTGTAAGAATGATGAAAGTAAAAGATTTGATTTATAATAAAGATTCGGCTGTTTGGTTTAAGTCAACAAAATTTGGAGATGATAAAGATAGGGTTTTAATAAAAAAAAATAATGAAAAAACTTATCTTGTTTCTGATATACTATATTTAAAAAATAAATTTGACAGAGGTTTTAAAAAAATTATTTTTTTCTGGGGAGCAGATCATTATGGATATATAAATAGAATGAAGGCAGCTGTTCAAGCATTAGGTTATAAAAAAGAACAAATAGATATTATGATTTTACAATTGGTTCGTTTATTTGAAAATGGCAAAGAAGTAAGAATGTCAAAAAGGACAAAGACCTATGTAACTATGGATGAATTAATTGATAAAGTTGGATTAGATGCTACTCGTTTTTTCTTTTTAATGAGAAGTTTAGATACTCATTTTAATTTTGATTTGGATTTAGCAAGAGAACAATCTCAGAAAAATCCTGTTTTTTATGTTCAGTATGCTTGTGCTCGAATTTGTTCAATATTATGTAAATCAAAAAGTCCAATTTCATCAAGAATAATTGATAAAGTTGGAACAATGCCTAATTTCAAAAAGGATTTAAAATTAGAATTATTAAATGATGAAAGTGAATTAGAGCTTATTAAACAATTGATTAGATTTCCAGCCGTTGTAGAAGATATGGCTAAAGATTATCAAATTCAAAGGTTGCCTCAATATGCTATTGATTTGGCTGATTGTTTTCATTGTTTTTATGAAAATTGCAAAGTAATTTCAGAAAATAAAGATTTAACTAGCGCTCGGCTATGTTTAGTTTCAGCCGTAAAAATTGTTTTAAAAAATACATTAGATTTAATGGGAATTGGCGCTCCTGAAAAAATGTAATAATATGAAATTGAATAATATATATTATCTGCTTCGTCATGGACAAGCATTATCAAATGTAAATAATATTTTATCTTGTTGGCCTGAGAAAGGTTCTTTTCCTTTGACTAAAGAAGGAGAAAAACAAATAGAACGAGTATTGATAGAAATAAAGAAAATAGGAATTGATTTAATATTTTCTTCTGATATTTTAAGAACAAAACAAACAGCTGAAATTATTGGAATAGAATTAAATATTGATATAGAATATGATAAAAGGTTAAGAGAACATAATGTTGGGATTTTTAATTCAAAACCGATACAGGACTTAAAGGATTTTTTACCTCCAAAAGGAGAAAAAAGGTTTGAAGTAAGAGTTCCAGAGGGAGAAACATATGCTGAAATTAAAAATAGAATGTTAGATTTTTTAACCGATATAGATAAGAGGTATAAAGATAAAAATATTTTGATAGTTAGTCATGAACTTCCCCTTGCTTTACTTGAAGCAGGATTTAAAAATATTTCAAATAAAGATTTTTATCAAAAAGAATTTCAAGATAAAAAATTAAATAATGGTGAATTAAGAAAATTAAATTAATATGGCAATAAATTTTCCAGAAATGGAAAACAAAATATTAAAGTTTTGGAAAGATAAAAAGATTTTTGATAAGTTGAAAAAAAAGAATTATGGTAAAAAACATTGGTCATTTTTAGATGGACCAATTACTGCTAATAATCCGATGGGAGTTCATCATGCTTGGGGTAGAACTTATAAAGATTTATTTCAAAGACAGAAAGCAATGCAAGGATTTGACCAAAGATATCAAAACGGATTTGATTGTCAGGGGCTTTGGGTTGAAGTTGAAGTTGAAAAAGAAATGGGATTTAAAACAAAGAAAGATATTGAAAAATTTGGAATAGGGAAATTTGTTGAAGCTTGCAAACAGCGAGTTTTAAAGTTTTCAAAAATTCAGACAGATCAATCAATTCGGTTGGGACAATGGATGGATTGGGATAATTCTTATTTTACAATGTCTGACCAAAATAATTATTCTATTTGGGGATTTTTGAAAAAATGTCAGGAAAAAGGATATTTATATAAAGGTAAAGATAGTGTTCCATGGTGTCCAAGATGTGGTACTGCTATTTCTCAACATGAAATTTTAACAGAAGAGTATAAAGAGATAACTCACAAGGCAGTTTATTTTAAATTACCAATAATTGAAAATAAAGAATTTGAAAATACTTATTTTTTAGTTTGGACAACAACTCCTTGGACAATACCAGCTAATGTTGCATTAGCAGTTAATCCTGATTTTAAATATGGTTTGTATAAAAAAAATAAAAAAATAGAAATAAAAAATAAAAAAAATAAAAATAATAATGAAAAATTTATTTTATTAAAAAGTTTAGCTGAAAAAGTTTTAGATGAAAGTTTTGAATTAGAAAAAGAATTTAGTGCGAAAAAATTAATTGGAATAAAATATCAAGGACCATTTGATGAATTAGAAAGGGTAAAACAAGCTAAAAAAGAGAATTTAAGTAGTTTTCATACAGTTATTGAGGCAAAAGATTTAGTAACAGATCAAGAGGGAACAGGTATTGTTCATATTGCTACTGGAGCTGGAGCAGAAGATTTTAAATTAGGTAAAGAAAAAAATCTTCCAGTTATTGATGTTATAGATGAACAAGCAATTTATTTAGAAAGTATGGATGAACTAACAGGAAAAAATGCAAAAGAAAAACCAGAAATTATTTTTGATTGGTTAAAAAAATATCAAGACGGAAAATTTTTTTATAAAATAGAAAATTATACTCATCGTTATCCTACTTGTTGGAGATGTAAAACAGAATTAGTTTGGAGAGCAGTTGATGAATGGTATATTTCAATGGATAAATTAAGAAAACCTTTGATGGAAGTTTCTAAAAAAATAAATTGGATTCCATCTTTTGGATTAGAAAGAGAATTGGATTGGTTGAAGAATATGGATGATTGGCTTATATCCAAAAAACGTTATTGGGGATTGGCTTTGCCAATTTATGAATGTCAAAAATGTAATAATTTTGAAGTAATTGGTTCGAAAGAAGAATTAAAAGAAAGGGCTGTTTCTGGTTGGAAAGAATTTGAGGGGAACTCTCCTCATCGTCCTTGGATAGATAAAGTAAAAATTAAATGTTCAAAATGTGATGAGATAGTTTCTCGTATTTTAGATGTTGGGAACCCATGGCTTGATGCTGGAATAGTTGCCTTTTCTACAATGGGATATTTTGAAGATAAAAATAATTGGAAAAAATGGTTTCCAGTCGATCTAATTTGCGAATCTTTTCCTGGCCAATTTAAGAATTGGTTTTATGCTTTGATTGTGATGAGTGTTGTTTTGGAAGATACTAATCCATCAAAAACAATTTTTGGTTTTGCTTCTGTTCGTGATGAAAAAGGAGAGGAGATGCATAAATCAAAAGGTAATGCTATTTGGTTTGATACAGCAGTTGAAAAAATAGGAGCTGACCCAATGCGATGGATGTATGCTAGACAAAATCCAGCAAATAATTTGAAATTTGGATACCATACAGCTGAAGAAATAAAAAGAAAGTTGATAACCTTATATAATGTTTTTACTTTTTTTGATACATACATAGATAAAAAAGAAATTTCAGAAATAAATTTAAAAATAAATTCTAAAAATATTTTAGATAAGTGGATTGTCTCTTGTTTTAACAATTTAATCGTAAAAACAAGTAAAAATTTCGATAAATATGATGCCGTATCGGGTATTTTAGCAATAGAGAATTTTTTTATTGAGGATTTATCTCTTTGGTATGTTAGAAGGTCTAGAAAAAGATTTCATAATGCAGGCGAAGATAGAAAACAAGCAATAGAGACCCTTTATTATATTCTTTTAAATCTAAGTAAAATAATTGCTCCAGCAATTCCGTTTTTTGCTGAAGAAATTTATTCAAATTTAAAAATGAAAGATATGCCAGAATCAGTTCATTTATGTGATTGGTTAAAATCTGATGAAAATAAAATTAATCAAGAGTTAGAAGAAAAAATGAAATTAGTTAGAGAGACAGTTACTTTGGCATTGGCTCAACGTGCCGAACAAGGAATTAAAGTTCGTCAACCATTACAAGAATTAACAATAAAAAATAAGGAATTAAAAAATGAAAAAGAATTATTAGGATTAATAAAAGATGAAGTTAATGTAAAAAGTATTGCTTTTGGAAAAGAAATAAAATTGGATATAAAAATGACAAAGGAATTACAAGAAGAGGGGAGGTATAGAGAGATGGTTCGTAGTTGCAATAAATTAAGAAAAGAAAAAGGATTAACTCCAGATATTGTTATTGATACATATTGTACTGGTTCTGTTCCAAGGATTTGGAATGAAGAATTTATAAAAGAAACAAATTCTAATGCTGTTGAAATTAAATCATTTGATGATATAAAAAAAGAAGATGATGTATACACTGAAATGAAATTAGAAAAAGGCAAGAAAGATTACATAGGAATTAAAGTTATAAAAACATAAAAAATAAATAAGTTTGGAAGAGACCCCGACCTCTCTTTGAGAGGGAGAGGAAGTTTTGTAGAAGTCAGGTCTTAAAGTTTTTG
>JBDREW010000010.1:0-4972 GCA_043819385.1 Candidatus Nealsoniibacteriota bacterium
TTTTCAACAAAATCAATTTTATGTTCAACCACCTTATCATTTTCATCAAAAAAGAAAGTACCTATGAATCTTCTATTATCCAAAACATGAGGTAACCAATATTTATCATCATCCCACATCTCGTTATAAGGAATAGATTCTACTAAAAACCATTCGGGCTTCATTTCCTCTGTTTCTTCTGGTTCTCCATCCCATTCATTAAATACAAAGATATGTACTTGCTGATCATTTTTCTTTTTATCTCCTGGAAAATAAAAATCGATTATAGCAACTTTTTCTAGATTTTTAGGTACAATACAAGCTTCTTCTTGAGATTCCCTAATAGCTGAATCAAAAACATCTTTGTCTCCTTTTTCTAGATCTATTTTGCCTCCTAATCCATTCCATCTGTTTGCACCAAAACCTCTTTTTTTCATTGCCAGAAGAATCTCTGTTATTAATCCTCTATTCTCTCTTATTCCCAAACAAAGTAAAACTTGTCTCATAATTTTTTTCTCCTTTAAATATATCATACCCCTTTAAAAGAATTTTTTCAAATAATCAAATAAAATAAATTGACGAAATCTAGTTTCAATGATACAATGATAAAAAGTTTTTAAAAGGAGGAAATGATGTATGAACGAATGAATAGACCGGTTCGTAAGCCAATGCCCTATCTTTGTATGGGACTTTCCAGACTTTTTGGCGGTGTTGCTTTTCTCGTTGTTGGTTTTGGAATGTTTAATAAGCTTAATGATAAATGGGATCTCGGTATTAAGCATATGATGGACATTTCATCTACGGGCGGAAAAGCATATGGTGCTCTTGTTCTTTCAATGTTTGTTGGATTAATTGCTCTGGTGATTGGACAAATGATCGGCGCAAGCATACGAGTAAAAAACGAAGATTTAGCTTGCCACATTACTATCACTTGGCACTATGTGGCCATTACTTCACTTATCTGGCTCTTCATGGCTCCGATTCCCATAGCGATAACCCTGGGAAAGGTTCAATCAAAAGTATTTTTTGAATCCTTTGGAGATGCTTTTTTCATTATGGCCTTTATTGTTGCAGCGGTCGGCGGCATGTTGATTTCCTTGGCTATGACTATTTCAGGCAAAATCGGGCTTAAAATAGATCGAAGCTTGGGTAATCTACTTTCTAGAATACTACCAATTACTATTGGTATTGCAATGGGTATCTTTCAACTTTCAAGTATTGGTTTTCCCATTATTGGTGGTGTAATTATAGGTTTTATGCTTCCATATCTTCTTATCCCAATAGCTTCTATTATGTGGCGAAGAGATATGGCCAGACGAAATCCAGCCTACATTCATCTTTAAAAGCAAAAAGGACTGTTCGGAACAGTCCTTTTTTTGTATAAAAATTTTAACCTCTGCCAATTATTTTTCTTTAAAACTTAATATCTTTTCAAATAAAAACTATTCTAATTTTTTCGTCAAAATCCAATCAGTTCCATCAAAAGATAAAACAAAACCAGGATTCTCTATTTTATAATACTTAACATCAACTTCTTCTCCTGATGTTCCTTCTTTTACTTCTTTAATAATCTCAGGATTCATATAATCAAATCCTATTTCCTCAAAAGCTTTTTTCAAAAGAATCTTTTGAGCATTTTCTTTATCTTTTTCATCTATTCCTTCTTCATAAGCAAAATAATCTATATCAATAGGAATCCCAGAGTCTTCTTCTGGTAGTTCGTCTGTTGATTCTTTATCTTCTTCGTCAACTTCTTCCCATATAAGCGTTATTCCATCAAGTAAAAATTCAAGATTCTCATATTTTTTAAAAAGCTCTTTTTTAGTTTCTTCATCAACCTCAATATCAACAATTAATTCTTTTTTATCTTCTAGTGTTTTAAATTTTTCAAATTTATTCATTTTATTTTAAAATTTCTTTTAAAGTATTATTAAAAATCATTCAATCCTTATTTCTTAATCACTTTATTTTGATAATTTTTAACTTGTTTTATTAAATATTCTTTAACTTCATCTTCTGAATATTTTTCCTTAATAAAGGAAATATCAAACCTTCTCAAATCTTTAAAATATGTTAATTGCTCTAAAAAAAGCTTAGAATTAAATTCTTTTTTGAATTTCTTTTCAGCAAATTTAATAATGTCACCAATAGAAAGTTTTTTTAATAAAAAAAACATATCAACATAATCTCTCCAAACTCCTCTTTTACCAATAGTAAAGGCTTTATCAGCAGCAATATCTTTAACACTAACAAGAGATAAAGAATCGGTCTTTACTAATGAAAAAATTGGATTATATAAATAATGGCACAATGTTATTTTAATATCATCTTTAGTAATAACATCTAATTGCTCTGATGTATTCAAATCTGTTCTTTTTATTTTAAAATATTTTCTTAAAAGAGCATGGTCTTTTCTAAGAATTTCTCTATTTAAAAAGATATCAAAATCAAAAGAATGACGATGACCAATTTGCAAAAACAAAGCTGTGCCACCAACCAAATATCCTCTATCTTTAAAAGATTTTAATTTTAAAAAAACATTTTTTCTTTTTTCATCTAGTAATTCTAGGTGTATTGATAACATATCTATTTATATTAAGATTTTTGTTTTCTAATCCCAAAAGAACATTTTTTACCCAATTAAAGGTTGATGCACGATAAATTTTAACAGGAGTATTAGTAAAAAATCTCTTAATTGTTGTTTCACCATAAAAAACAAAAAGCCACTTAATGGCTTTTAAGTCGCCAAAACAAAGAATTTGATGAATGATATATTCTTTGTCTTTATTTATGTTAAGCTTCTTAAAATCAACAGACCAAAAATATGATTTAAGAAATATTGGTAATTGGTTTTTTACTTGTTTATTCATGTTGAATAAAATAATTCTTATAAATATCTTTTTAAATACTTTATTAAGACTATATTATGTGTTAATTATACCAAATAAAAAATGATTTGTCTAATTATTTTTAATGTCTAATCTCTCAATAATTTCTAATTTATCAATCCCATATTCTTCAAATTCTTTCGAATATTTATCTTCTAATTCTCCACATTTTAAATAACGCTCTGCCACATCCATATTTATAATTTCTTCTTCAGAATAAGTATTAAAAAACTCTTTTTCTGCTAATTTTGTTGCTAATCCATCCCAAAAAATATAATCATCATATTCATATAAATCATCTAATATGTAATCAATGTATTTTTCTGATGCAACATTTTCACCTTCAAAATTTTCTATAATATTTTCAACTCCAAATTCTTTTGCAAATCTTAAAATATATTTTCCAATATTTTCTTTTTCTGTTAATTTTTTGTCATATTTTCCCATATCAACCATGTCTCTTAAAACAGCATAAACTATTTCTGCTGTTTCTATAGAATGAACCAATTCTTTATATTGTTTTTTATTTAATTCTATTTTCATTTTTTTATTTTAAAATTTCTTTTAAAGTATTATTAAAAATCTTTTGATTGAATTTTTTAATATTTACAATAATATCTAAAATACCATCTTCTGCTTTTTTAAAATAAATATCTTTTTTAGAAAAATCTAAATCATTTAAATTTAATCCTACAAATTCTTTAAAATAATCTTTTTCTTTTTTAGCTTCATTCAATGTCCATAAAGTAGCAACAACTTTTCTTGTTTTTTTATTAACAACATCATGAAAATTTCCCCAATATAATTCAACCTTGACTAAGTCTTTTATTTTCATAATTTTAATCTTCAAGCCTATTTCTTATACCTTTTGTTAAATAATCTATTTCCTCTTGCGTTAATGATCTTCCAATTTTATCAAATAAATATTTTTTTAATTTTTCTAATTCTTCTTCAACAAAATCTGGATTTTTCCTTTTTTTATAATCAACATTAAGATTTTCAACAATTAAATCTATTTCTTTATCGCTAAATCCACCATCTTGCAATGATTTAATCCAATTATCTACATCCTCATCTGGAATTCTAGCTCCTTCAATTTTTAGTTTTTCAAATTGATTCATATTTTATTCAAACAAGACAAATACTTCAAAAGAATCATCATATTCTGGAAGACCAGAAGGATTGTCTTTTCTAAAAATTAAAAATCCATTTTTTCCATAATCTGGTTTTTCAAAATCAATAGATACTTCAAATTCTACAAAATCTTCTGTCATCCAATTTTCTTTTGTAGAAGCAATACCTTGTCCAATAATTAAACCATCCCAATTAACAAGAACAACAGGAAAATCTGCTTCAAAAAACCATGTTCCTCTTGCCCTTCCTTTAACGATTAACGGGCTTGTTATAACTTGATTCTCTTCTAAATATACAACAATATCTTGTTCTTGCTTATTTTCTCCACAAGGATCAGTTGGTTGAGGTGCTTTGGGATTACCATGTTTTACCCACTCATTATTCTCGCAAATCCAAGTATCCTCACTACCTCTTAGGATAAATAAGGCACCAATTAGAACAATAATTATGATTATAATAATAATTAACCTCTTCTTCATATATTTTAATTGTACTCCTGAAAAATGCTTTTTTCAAATAAAAAACCCCCAAATGCAACTAGCTGAGTATACAATGGGGGTCGGCAATTGACCAATGCGTTTCATCTTCTTTTTTCTCAATAAAGTGACTTTAATTAAGGTCGGTTGGCTCGGATCTCTAGAAGACCCTACTGTTTTCAAAAGACCTTTCCTTCTACCTAAGTAGCACTGGCTGCTATTTTTTCTTTCCGGATTCATGACCCGGACACTACTGGTTTTGCCGTTTACCAGAAAATAGCGTTTCGACTTGGTAGGAGCTGCTCGAAGGAGACTTCTTTCTCCAACATTCAACCGATACTACCAGTATATCACACCTACAGAATTTGTCAAGCTTTTGTACAAGATGACCACATAGGTAACACTTTTGATACTTCTATAGGTGTTTCATAGTTCAAGGTTTCATGAGGTCTAACAAAGTTGTATTCTATCAACCATTCAGTAAGATTCTTGTTA
>JBDREW010000011.1:0-5169 GCA_043819385.1 Candidatus Nealsoniibacteriota bacterium
ATAAATTATCTTGCTATGATTAAATTAGATTAGAGAAAAATAAAAACAAATTAACAATTGAATTGAAGTGATAAAAGTGGCTAAGAAAGACAGCGGATGATATGAAGCAAAATATTCAAAAGATAGTTTTGATCTTGAAGATGCGGCTTTGGCTGTTGCGACCTCGGGCTTACCCTTCTCACTCTCGCGGCGCCGAAATCAGTAGAGTGTAAGCTCACTGATAAAGAAACAGGAGAGTCCCATGCCGGACATGGAAGTAGTAAAAGTTCAGCCCACAGCGATGCGCACAGCAAGTTTGGGAAAAAATAATTCTGTGAGAGGTAATGCGTTAAACGGTAGGAGGACATGGCTTAAATTTGCTCCTTTCATATTAAACGAGCAACTGTACATTTACATTTTGCCTTTTGGCAAATAACACGCAAGCCCGAAAAATATACAAATTATTTCTTCGGGTTTTTTCTTTTTTATCTTCACTTCCCTACCCAGCCTTGCCAGTTTCCTAAAAAACTTGCAAGGCTATTTTTATTTAAAATGGTTCGGTTTTAAAATTTAGATGACACATCAAGTATAAACTCTTGTAAAAATTCTATTATTATACTATATTTTATTTAGCATTTATTAAGCTATGTTAATTAAAAATAGACACAGTGCAATAATTAGAATTTTTTAAATTTATGAATTGTATTTTTTGCCAAATCGTTAGAAAAGAAGCTCCATGCCATAGAATTTGGGAAGATGATAAACATTTATCGTTTTTATCTATTTTTCCCAACACTGAAGGTTTTTCTGTTGTTATTACTAAAAAACATTATCCTTCTTATGCTTTTAATTTACCTCAAGGGGTTTTAATTAATTTAATTTTGGCGGCTCAGAAAACAGCTAAGCTTCTTGATGCCAAATTAGAAGATGTTGGTCGTACTGGTATGATTTTAGAAGGATTTGGCGTTGATCATGTTCATATAAAACTTTTTCCAATGCATGGCACTAAAATGACTAATTGGAAACCAATAGAATCAAACATTGATAAATATTTTGAGAAGTATGAGGGGTATATTTCCTCGCACGACTACAAGCGAGTCGATGATGCGCAATTAGCTCAAATAGCTAAAAAAATAAGAGGGTTTTGAGATTAAATTTTATATAAGGAGGTAATAATAATGTTTGCTTCTGTGACTCGCGCTTGGTGGGAGAAATCTGCTTATGCAGTTGAGCAAAAAGCTGAAGAATTAATAAAGAATGACTTTGGCGACAGGATTATAGTATGGTCTGAAATGTCTAAGTTATTGTTAACAAAAGGGATTCCTGCAAAGTATTTGCAAAACTATTGCTCTAGGAGCCTCTGTTATGTCTCGGATATATTAGATCTTTTTAATGCCGAAATTAAAGAATGTCTAACTTTGGGAAACAATGCCGTTATAAAACCGGCAGAATTTGATGCTTACATGCAAGAAACTTCTCATGCAATTCAAGATCATCGTGTTTTAAACCACGACTCTTCTGTTAAAAGAGAGGATATTAGAAAAATTTTTGAAAAAGCATGGATTGATGTTTAAGGCTACTTGGATTAATGTTTAGCCATTGTTTCCCTACCCAGCCTTGCCAGTTTCTAAAAAAACTTGCAAGGCTATTTTTATTTAAGAATAGTTCGCTTTTAACTTTTAATTTACAAAATTTGAAAAATACTTAACATATTCAGACATATTTGTTATAGAATGAGAGTGTAGAAGAATAGCTATTTTTGTCTTTGCGAGGAGGCTTTAGCCGACGAAGCAATCCCGATTATGGTTTAATTACGGGATTGCTTCGCTTCGCTCGCAATGACAAAAGACATTCTTCTACACTCTCAGAATAGATAAGAATAAGTTAAAAAATTGAGGTTCTTTGACAATCAAAAATAAGGAGGATAAAAAATGTGTTTTGCAAAAGAAGTAGCGGCGATCGTGTTAGCAGGAGGAAAAGGGGTTCGTTTTCGTGAAATTATCGGAGATAAAATGCAAAAAGTTTTATTCAAAGTACAAGGCAAGCCTCTCATCCAATATACAACGGAATTATTGACAAGTAACTCTTGCGTAAAAAGAATAGTTTTCAATCTAGGTCATAGAGGAGAAGATGTGCAAAAATGGGTATTATCACAATCTTTTCTCCAAAAAATTTGCTTTTCCTTTCAGACTGAATGGACAATTTATAATGCTATTTCTAAAGCCTTGGAATATATTCCCGAACAAACAGTAATTTGTTGCAATGGAGATGAAATCCGTTTAAGTCTTTGTATAAAAGAAGCTCTTAACTTTCATTGGAAAAATAATAATTTTGCCACAATGATAGGTAGTTATAAAAACCATCTTAATCGTTATCGTCTACTGCATCTGGACTCGCAAAGCGGATTACTGCTTGCTTCAGAATTAAAAGCACAAAGGTTTCAAACTAATTCTTTGAAGGTTGGTCTAATCAACGCAGGTATTATAATCTTTGAAAAAGAATTTGCCAAGTATTTTCTTAATGATCCGAACAATGCAAACTGGAGTGCTATTATTGATCCTTTGTGTGAAAGAAAAATGCTATCAGTTTATGTTGATCAAAATCTAACTTATTTTAATATTGGCACGAAAGAGGAATTAGAGGAAGTTTTAAATTCTTTAAATATTTAATTGTTCAGGGCCTTTCATTTTTAGAAGAAGGTCCTTTTTCTTTTCAAAATAATAATCCAGCAAGGGCTAATGCTCCTAAACTACTACAAGTCTGCAATTTACATTTCAAAATTTCTTTTTTTATCGCACTAATCGGCTTCACTAAAACTGAAATGTTTTCCGTAGGTTCATGTTGAACCTTAGCAATTTTGAATGCATTTTTTGCCCGCACTACTTTTACTTGATGCAAATCCTGCGTAGGATATTCATAAAGCGAGCCTAAATAAGTAAAATCATTGCTGGTATAACCCGTTTCTTCCAAAAGTTCTCTTTTAGCAGCTTCTGTGGGATTTTCTTTTTTCTTGATATGCCCGGCCGGCAAAACATTCAAGAATTTATTGGCTGCGTATTTATATTCCTTAAGCATAATTATCTTGTTTTCCATCGTTGTAGCCACAATAACAACAACATCTTCTTTTTTAGTCAAAAAATATTCCGCTATCAACTTCTGTTTTGGTACTTTGACTCTATCTTTAAAAACTTCTAAAAAGCGAGAAGTGTAAATTCTCTTTCGGCTTAATCTTTGCCAAGGTGATTTTTTATAAAACATAATTTATTTTCAACTTTACTATAATTTTTTGATTTTTGCAACTTTAGTGGTCTGTCCACCCCTTTTGAATAAATACTGATTTCTTTATTAAGAACCCAATAATAATTTTTTATTTCCCCTGCATCTCATCCAACTTTAATTAAGAATGACAATATTGCACTTTGGAATAGAATTCAGGAGCTAAAGTGAAAAATACATAAACCGCACTTTAGCTGTTTTTTTCATTTTCATTTATTTTAAGTTATAATATAAGTATGAAGCTACAATTTTTATATTCTAAAATCAAAGAAAAAGAAAAACTACTCAATATTTATCATGAATATCAATGGTTTGTTGATAATGATTTTCCTATTGTTTTACCAAAATTCTACGCTAGAATTTATCAAAAAAATAAAAAACTGTTTATTAAAGAATTAAATTTAGAATTGAACAAGATTTACAATGAAAACGATTATAAAATAAAAAATGAAAAAATAAAAAATAACTGGCAAAAAGTTGAACAAACATTCTTTAATTCTCTTGATGGTTTTGCTTTCAATATAATGAAAAAGTATCTTTGCTATATATCTTTATATGGCCCTGAAGGACAGTTTAAATACCCCAATGTTATTCATTTAAGAATAAGCAATATGAAAGACATTGAAACATCTAATGAAACAATTGCTCATGAATTAATCCATTTATTAATTTATAATAAAGTAAAAAAATTGAAATTGAATTACAAAGAAACAGAAGTTATGGTTGATTCGTTTTTTATTGATACAAAACTAAAAACCATCTTCCCTAAATATAAATTACAAAATATGGCTATTCATACTAAACTTTGATAAAATTAAATTAATTCTTTTATGAATTATAAAAAAGATTTATTAGTCCCTCAATTCAATCAGGAAAAAACATACAGCTGTATTCCGGCCTGTTTACAGCAAGTTTTTGGATATTACAAAATGCAAATTTCTCAAAAAGAAATTATAAAAAGCTTAAAGAAACCAAAAAGAGGAATGTCTATCCCAAAAGCTGGATCATTTGCAAAAAAACATGGATTTCATCCTCTTATTATTACCAATAATATTAATATTTTTGACCCTGCTTGGTTTAAACTAAATAATACAAGATTAATTAAAAATATAGAAAAAAGAAAAAAGTTTGTTGATAAATACAACCAATCAGTAATAAATGATTATCTGGAATACTTAAAAATGGATGGTCAAATAAAATTCAATGCTATAAGCAAAAAAATATTCGTAAAGTATTTATTAAAAAATATTCCTATTATTGCAGAATTAAGCAATACTTATCTTTACAAAAAAAGTAAATCCTTGAAACCAGGAGAGTTTAATGATGCCATGAAAGGTGAAATCGAAGGACATGGAGTCGTTATTGCTGGTTTCAATAAAAACAAGTTTAAAATAGTTGATCCAAGCTCAAAAAATAATCCATACAGTAAGAATGGAATTTATTGGATTACTATTGACGAATTAATAGCAAGCATTTTTATTTTAGAAGGCAAATCCTTATTATTAATCCAGAATAACATAATCAATAGATAAGATTGAAAATAAAAAGTTAAATGCTCTTTAATAAAATTATTAAAATAACATTTTTATGAAAAACATAAATTTGAAAAACAAAAGAATCAATAAACAAGAATTAAATTGGAGCGAAAAAGAACAAGCTAATTTAGAATCAAGAATATTAAAATTAAGAGATGACCAAATCGCCGCTTTATTAAATTTAGTTAAAATAAATTTCAATCTTAAGGATATAGAAAGCGTAGTAGATGAAATCAGGAAAAACGGTCGTGAGTCCGGACATCTGCCTATTTTAATTTTTGAAGCTAATTCTAAAAAAGATTTATTATGGTGGATTAGTTATTTTGAGAAAAAAAATAAAGAATTATTCTTTATGTAGAATCTACAAAAAAAATTACTT
>JBDREW010000012.1:0-6732 GCA_043819385.1 Candidatus Nealsoniibacteriota bacterium
ATTTAAATTAATTTCTTATTTTCCATGGCATTTCTTGTACTTTTTTCCTGAGCCACAAGGACAAGGGTCGTTTCTTCCAATACTATTATTTTGATTTAGATTGATATTACCAGATTTATTTTTATTAGTTTGAGATCCAAACTCTTGTTTAGATTCAATAAAAGACCTTGGAACTTGCGGTCTTAACTCAGCCTTAAAAAGAGCATCAGCAATCATTGAATCAATCATATCAAGAAGCTGTCTAAACATTCCATGACCTTCTCTTTTATACTCAACCAAAGGATCTTGTTGACCATAAGCCCTTAAACTAACAGAATCTCTTAGATAAGACATATTCTCTAAATGCTCAAGCCAAAGAGTATCAAGAACTTTTAAACAAACAAATTTTTCTAATTGACGAATATTTTCTTCTCCTACTTCTTTTTCTCTTTTATCATAATCTTGTTCTGTTTTCCCTGCTTTTTTAATTATTTCTAAAACTAATGGTTTTAATCCATTGTTCTCTGACTTTTTTAATATCTCCCTTCTTTTATTATAAAAAACTTCTCTATGCTTATTCATGACATCATCATATTCTAAAATATGTTTTCTCATGTCAAAATTCATTCCTTCAATTTTTGACTGAGCAGATTCAATAGCTCGAGAAACCATTCTTGCTTCAATCGGCTGATCTTCTGGCACTTTAAATGTATCCATTAAAGTTTTAATTTTATCACCTCCAAAAATTCTCATTAAATCATCTTCTAATGAAACAAAAAATTGGGATGAGCCAGGGTCACCCTGTCTTCCTGATCTTCCTCGTAATTGATTATCTATTCTTCTTGCTTCGTGTCGTTCTGTTCCAATAACACAAAGACCTCCGGAATCAATAACTTTTTTTTCTTGCTCTAAATCAATAGGATTACCTCCTAAAACTATATCAACTCCCCTACCAGCTATATTAGTAGCTATGGTTACTCCTTTAAATTTTCCTGCTTGAGCAATTATCTCTCCTTCTTTTTCATGATATTTAGCATTTAAAATCTGATGAGGAACACCTTCCCTTTCAAGAAGTTTTCCTAAAAATTCATTTTTTTGAATAGAAACAGTTCCAACCAAAACTGGCTGACCTTTCTCATATCTTTCTTTAATTTCTCTAACAACTGCTTCAAATTTTCCTTTCAGTGTTTTATAAATTCTATCTGATAAATCCCTTCTTATCATCGGATTATTAGTTGGAATGACTATTACATCAAGTCCATATACTTTATCAAACTCTTCTGCTGAAGTTACAGCTGTTCCAGTCATGCCAGATAATTTTTTATACATTCTAAAATAATTTTGAAAAGTAATAGTAGCCAATGTTTTAGATTCTTTTTGAACTTCTACTCCTTCTTTTGCTTCAACTGCTTGATGAAGACCGCCAGACCATCTTCTCCCCGGCATAAGACGACCAGTAAACTCATCAACAATAATAACTTCTCCATTTTTTACAACATAATTTTGATCTTTTTTAAATAATGTTTTTGCTCTTAGGGCTGATTCTAATTGATGAGTAGTTGAAATATCATTTTCTTGCCAAGGGTCATGACTTAATGATTTAATAACTTTATTCTGTCCACTTTCATTAAAATTAACACTTTTTGATTTTTCATCAATTTTATAATCTTCATTCTCTTTTAAGTTAGTAACTATTTTTGAAAATAAATAATATCTTTCTGTTGATTCTTCTTCTGGTGCAGAAATAATTAAAGGCGTTCTTGCTTCATCAATTAAAATTGAATCAACTTCATCAACAATAGCATATTGAAAATCTCTTTGTACTTCTTGTTCAAAATCATAAGCCATATTATCTCTTAAATAATCAAACCCAAATTCGTTATTAGTTCCATAAGTAATATCTGCTGAATATGCTTCTTTTCTTGAAACTGGTCTTAAATATTCTTCTACTACTTTAAATCCACCAAAAAGATCTCTTTCTTTATCTTTGTCTTCTACTTTAATTTCTGGGTCATATAAATATGCTGTATCGTGTAATATACATCCAGTTGAAAGTCCTAATATATTAAAAATTTGACCCATCCAAACAGAATCTCTTTTAGCAAGATAATCGTTAACTGTTACTAAATGAGCTCCTTTTTCTTCTAAAGCATTTAAATATAATGCTAAGGTAGCTGATAAAGTTTTCCCTTCTCCAGTTCTCATCTCAGCAATATTTCCTTTATGTAAAACAATTCCACTCATTAGTTGAACATCAAAATGACGTTGATTTAATGTTCTTTTTCCTGCTTCTCTAACTAAGGCAAAAGCTTCGGGCAATAAATCATCTAAACTCTCTCCTTTCCCTAATCTACTTTTAAATTCATTTGTTTTATCTTTCAACTTTTGGTCAGGGATTCTTTCAAATTCTGATTCAAGAGAATTTATTTTCTCTATTATTGGTTCAAGTTTTTTTATATATTTCTGATTAGCATCTCCAAAAAATTTAAGTGAAAATTTCATAATAATACTCTTAGATTAAAATAATTTAATAATTTACTATTTGTATTTCTTCTTTTAATTCAATTCCAAACTTCTCTTTTATTTTCTGTTTTGCCAATTTTATAAGAGCTAAAACATCTTTAGATTTTGCTCCTCCTAAATTAACAATAAAATTAGCATGCCCATCAGAAAATTTTGCCTTACCTATTTGTTTTCCTTTTAACCCACATTTTTCTATTAACCAACCAGAATGAATTATTCCTTTTTTATTTAATTCTTCTATTTCTGGAAATTCTTTTAATAATTTTAGAGAACTTATTTTAATTTCTGGATTTATAAAAACAGAGCCAGCTGATGGATATTTTAAAGGATGTCTTGTTTTTCTATAATTTAAAAATTCTTCTATTTTTTTTTCAATTTCTATCTCATCGGCTTTTTTAAATTCAAAAATAGCAGAAAGAATTATTAAATTTTTATTTTCTTTGAAAATACCATTTTTTAATGAAAACAAACAATCTTTTTTTAAAATTTTTTGAATTTCTAAAGTTTCTGTATTCAAAGCTTCTACTTCTTTTATTGAATCAGAAATTCTACTTCCAAATGCTTGAGCATTTCCATATATTGCTCCTCCAATTGTACCCGGAATTCCAGCTCCCCATTCAAGACCAGTTAACATCTCATTTTTTACTATTTTAGATAATTTATCTAACATTAATCCTGATTCAACATAAATATTATTTCCTTGTAATTTATAATGACAGGCCTGAAATTTAATTACTATTCCATTAAATCCTTTATCAGAAAATAATATATTACTTCCACCAGATAAAATAAAAAAAGGAATTTTAAATCGTTTAATAATTTTAATTACTCTTATTAAATCCTGTTTATTTTCGGCAATATAAAAATAACGAGCTTTTCCTCCAATTTTAAAAGTTGTATATTCGGCTAAAGAAACATTTTCTCTAACTCCTGATAATTCTTTTTTAATATCTATATCTATATCTATATCCATATACATATATAATATCTTAATTTATTACATAAATAAAGAACCGAGAGCGTTGACTCCAAAACTAAGTCTTTAGTGAGTGCTGCCTCTCGGTTCAATTATATTTTAAACTAATACAAAAAATAAAGCAAGTAAAAGACCTTACCGAAGCAAGGCCTTTTACGACTTAGAAAGAGTCTCTTGTCTATTCCACCGAAGCGGAATAGACGAGATAAACACTCACTATTAATATATTAACAAATTAAAAATATTATGTCAAGGTTTCTGGATTATAAAAAGGAATTATTTCTTTTAAAATACTTCTTATTTCTCTTAAGTCAAATTCATCAACTGCTTTTTCCAATCTTGTTATATTATAATTTAATTTTTCTTCATTAACTAAAGAAAGTTTTGCTTTAAATATATTTTGATTTTCAGTAGATATAGTTCCCTCCTCAGAAGTTAAAATTTCTTCAAATAATTTTTCTCCGGGACGAGTTCCTATAAAAACAATTGGAATATCTTTATCTGGTTCATAGCCAGATAATTTAATCATTTCATTTGCTAAATCCAAAATTTTAACTGGCTTACCCATATTTAAAACAAACACTTCTCCTCCTTGGCCCATTTCAGCTGACTGCATTACTAATAAGCATGCTTCTGGAATAATCATAAAATATCTTTTCATTTCTGGATGAGTAATTTGAACTGGTCCTCCTTTTTTTATTTGTTCTCTAAAAATAGGAATAACACTTCCTCTGCTATCTAAAACATTTCCAAATCTTACTGAAATAAACTTTGTACTATTTTTCTGATTTAGAGTTTGACAAATCATTTCCCCTACTCTTTTTGTAGCACCCATTATAGATGTTGGATTAACAGCTTTATCTGTTGAAATAAAAATAAATTTTTCTACTTGATTTTTCAAAGAATTTTCAGCAATAATTTTTGTTCCTAAAACATTATTTTTGATTGCTTCGTCAGAATGTTTTTCCATCAAAGGAACATGTTTGTATGCAGCAACATGAAAAACAATATTTGGCTTTAATCCTTCAAATATTTTTTCTATTTTATCTTTGTCTCTTATGTCAACAATCAATGATTTAATATCTAAATTATCAAATTTATCTTTTAATTCTTCTGAAATATTAAAAATACCTGTTTCATCTTGATCTAATAATAAAAGTTGAGAAGGTTTAAATTTTGCTACTTGTCTTGATAATTCAGAGCCAATAGAACCAGCTGAACCAGTAATCAAAATCTTTTTTCCTTTAATAAAATCTTCTATTAATTTTGTATCTATCTGAACTGGATCTCTCCCTAATAAGTCCCCCACTTGAATTTCCCTAAGGTTTCTAAAAGAAACATCTCCTTTTATAATCTCAGTAATTTGAGGAACAATTTTAATTTTTTTTAAATTTGCTTTTCTGCCTAATTCTGTTGCTTTTTTAATTGCAAAAGCATTAGTAGGAGGTAAAGCAATAATCATTTCTTCTATTTTTTGTTCATCTACTATATTAGGAATATGATCAATTTTACCTAAAACTTCCAAACCATGAATTGATACTCCTTTTTTAGCTGGACTATCGTCTACAAAACCAATAGGCAAATATGGATTATCTTTTGAATTAATTATATTTCTTAAAATCTGTTCTCCAGCATCACCTGCTCCAACAATTAAAGTTCTAATTTTCCCCTGAAATTCTTTTTTAAATGATTGTAAATAAACTCTTTTAGCAAAACGGACAGCACCGGTAAAAATAAAAATTAAAAAATAACTTATTATGAAAACAGAGCGCGGAAAACCTTGAAATATTGGTTGGTCTCTTAAAATAAAAATTGCTACTCCTAAAAGTAAAAAACTTAAAGTGATAGACCAAGCTAAAGATACTAATTCTCCTGTGCTTACATAAGACCAAGAAAAAGAGTACAAACGATTATAATAAAAAACAGGCAGACAAGCTATCAACCCTAAAATAATAATCGTTATAATGCTTTTATTGTATCCAATAGGAATATTTCCATCAAATCTTAAAATAAAAGCTAAATAAAACGATAAAGAGATTAAAAAAATATCAGTTAATAAAAAAAACAATATCCGTTTTTTAGTTGTTTTTTGAAACATAATAAAATCTTTTTAAAACAATTAATAAGCTAGCGTGAAAGAAAGAATTCTTTAACGCAAGATATTGTATAATTTACTTGCTCATTTGTCAACTCAGGATAGATTGGCAAAGAAATAACTTCTTTTGCCAATTGTTCACTAAATTCAAGTTTAAAATGAGAAAGATTAAGGCCTTTATGCCAATGATTAGGAATAGGGTCTTTAATTAATGTTTCTACTCCTTTATCTTTCAAAAAATTAAATAATTTATCTCTATTTTTAACACGCAAAACATAATTCTGAAAAACATCATAATATCTCTCATCTGAATTAGTAGATGGAGGCAATTCAACCCCTTTTATATTTAACAATCCTTTATTATACATATCAGCAATTTTTCTTCTTCTTTCAATCCATTGTGATAAATATTTTATTCTTACATTTAATATCCCTGCTTGAAGATTATCTAAACGAGAATTCCAACCAAAACAAGCTATATCGGTTTTAGTTTTTTGACCATGATCTCTTAATAAAATAATTTTTTGAGCAATCTCAAAATTATTAGTTGTTATTGCTCCCCCATCTCCATAACAACCAAGAATCTTGGCAGGATAAAAACTAAAACATCCTGTTATTCCAATAGAGCCAGCTTTTTTTCCATTAAAACTTGCTCCTAATGCTTGAGCAGAATCTTCAATAACATATAAATTATGCTTTTTAGCAATATCCATTACTTCATCCATATTACACATTCTTCCATTAAGATATACTGGAATTATTGCTTTTGTTTTGGAAGTAATAGCTTTTTCTAATTCATTTGTATCCATTACAAAGTCCTCCCCAACTTCTATTAAAACTGGTTTTGCTCCAGATTGAACTATTGTACTTATAGAAGCAACAAAAGTATGAGATACAGTTATTACTTCGTCCCCCTCACAGATACCCAATGCTTTCAAGGTTAGAAATAAAGCATCTGTTCCACTATTCAAAGAAACAGCATATTTTGCTCCAACAAAATCAGCCAGAGTTTTTTCAAAATCTTCTACATCTTGTCTCAAAATTAAATCACCATTCTCTAAAACACGATGAATAGCTGAATCTATTTCTTCTTTTAAATTTTGATATTGAATTTTATATCCAACAAATGAAACTTTCATAAAATTATTTTAAATTTAAA
>JBDREW010000013.1:0-3935 GCA_043819385.1 Candidatus Nealsoniibacteriota bacterium
TATCTTTCTTCTTTTTCTAAAATCTTATGTGCTCTTTTAATTATTGGTAAAAGTTCCTTGTCAGGATTCTTGTTTGAACCATAGCCAAGTACCAAATCTAAAAGAATAACTGCCACCTCGGGATCCTTAGCTTCCTCTAAAATTCTCTTATTTCTCAAGGAAAAATCAATCATGGGGTGGGGTCTTCCAACCGTAAATTTATCTTCTCCAAGATCAATAATAGTATGTTTATAACTCTTCCAAACATCCTTGAGTTTAAAATCAGGATTTATAGGAGTGTTACTATATACATCACTAATTGCTTCTTTGAATAGAAGTTGTGATTCATCACAAAGAGTCCCTCCACTAAAGAGACCTCTTATATATTTCTGTCCCTTCTTTATTTTTTTTACTTCTTCTTTAGCAAGGTTTTCGATTTCTTTTTCATTTTCTTTTAGAATTTTCTTAAAATCATCTATATTTTTACCTTTTGAGATAGAAACTGCAATTAGAGCTGCTTCCTCAAGGGTCTTTGCAGGAATCCCTCCAGCATTTTTTATAGCTTCAGAATCCCCTCCTAACAATATTGTAACAATAGGCTTATTAATTTTTTCTATAATGACTGCAATTTTCTTTAAAACCTCTTTATGTGGTGGTTTTGAAACAAGAACAATGACCTTTGTTTCTTTGTCTTCTACAAGTGCTTTTATTCCCTCTATAAACATAATTCCTCCAACATCCTTTTTTACATCCCTACCACCTGTTCCGATAGCTTGTGAAATTCCTCCACCTTCCTTTGATATTATGCAACTTACTTCTTGAAGTCCTGTTCCTGAAGCAGCAACAATACCTATATCTCCTTTATTGACAACATTTGCAAAGCAAAGTGGAGCCCCATTTATTATTGCTGTTCCACAGTCCGGTCCCATCATGAGGAGTTCTTTTTCTCTAGCGTATTTCTTTAATTCAATCTCTTTTTTAATTGGCACATTATCTGAAAATAACATTACGTGCAGGCCATTTTTTAAAGCTTTCATAGCCTCATCACCAGCATATTTGCCTGCAACTGAAATTATCGCCATATTTACTCCTGGAATTTGTTTTACTGCGCCTTCAATACTTTTCGGGCAGTATTCGTCGATATTTTCTTCCTTTTTATGTTTACTTTCTTCAAGAAGCTTTTCAGCCTTTTTTAAAATTTTGTTAATATTTTTCTCATTATCTATTTTTACAACAATTAGAAGATCAGTGTCTTTTGCACTTTCTAATTCTGGCAACAACATTTTAGAAGCTTTGAGAATTTCCTTATTTTCTTTTGTTCCCATAATAACTGCAGCTTCCAGGACTCCTTTTATTTCAGTAAGACTTTTAGTAGCAAGCATTAAAGTTATTGAATCAAAATACTCTCCACTTTTTATTATGCCTTTTAAAAACACAAGATTCCTCCTTTTTTAATAGTTAATAAAAAACCTACTCCCAAATCGCTTCCAGAAGTATCTCCAATTGAGAGTAAATTTTTTGTTCGATTGAATATTTTTTGTTCACTTTCATTTAGAATGGAAATTATAAGTTTTTTGATTCTATCAAATAGGAAGCCATCTTTTGATAGAGATAAAAATGAATTAGAAAGTAAATTTTCACTTTTTGATATTCTATAAATTGTTTCTCTCAATTCTTTAAATTTTACATCATAATTATAAATATTATCAATTACATAGAGAGCAATAAGAAAACCGGCAATAAAATCATCTCCGCTGGGAGTAAGACCAAAACCAATTCCTTTCACCTTTTTTATTCCATTTATTAGTTTATTGTTAAAAATATTATAAACACCTCCTTTTATTCTTTTTAAAAAATTCTTATCAAAAGTGGTATTAAAGTATTTTTCTCTTTCACTGTTAATTAAGAAAGCCAAGCTTTTTGGATGAGATAAATCTAACAGAGATTTTTCAAAATATTCTAGGTTTTTCTCTAATTTATTTGAATTAATTTTTCTAAATTTGATCTGGGAATTAAATAATTTTCGTTTATCAAGGGGATATTTTTTATAATTAATATAAATAAAATTTTTACCTATATAAAGATCGTTTATATTTGCAACATCCATTCCCTCAACAACTATAGTTGCCGGTCCTCTACCTATTTCTTCAGTCACAATAGAAATAATAGAATTGCCGTTTGTAAAATTTGTAACTCTTTTAAATTTTGAATGGAGAAAGAATTTTCCCGAAAATATTCTATCTCCAATACTCGCTATTTTAGTTTTTTTATAATTTACAACATCTACCATCATATTTCTTAATTATAGTTTTTATTTGATACCATGCTTATATCAGAAACTAAATATATATAATATCTTATATTTTTAAATACCATTATCACATTTTTTTATCTATGTCAAATTTTGTCTGTGCGTTGTATTAAATAAAAGTTAAAAGTGGACTATCAAAAAACAGTAAAAAGATGTAATTTAGAACTAAATCACTATACAAATACACTATATCACTCAAGAAATTCTCTATTTTAGATTTTAAAAGAAGCGAAAAGTCCTTTTGAGCCGGCAAAGTGAATTTCATATAACCATTAAGATTGTTAAAGTTTAAAAACTCCCCCTTTTTGTTTTACTTACACAACCTCGTACATATTTTATAAATTGGAAATCGCGTAGAAGCAAAATAAAAATATTTTAATATTTTTTTAAAAAAAAGAAGGATTTTTAAAATTTATGTCGTATGTTTGTTTAAAGAGTATGATAAAAATTAGATTTTCATTTTTAAACATTCAAAATTAAAGAATATAATTTAATTGAAAGGTGTTTTAATTTGGCTAAAATTGGAAAATTAACAATATTGTTATTGATATCATCGGTAGAAGAAGAAAAAGAATTGGTTAAAAAAATAAATAGTTTTGGGTATAAAGTGTGCATAGGTAAAGCGGGAACAATGAAAAGTAATGAGATTATTGCCGCGATAGAAACAACAGCAAAAAGAGAAGGAATTTTTCGTACAGGTTGTTATAGAGAAGAACACGCCCTATATCATACTACTTTAAATGCATTAAGAGGTCTATGTAGAGGAGAAATTGGTATTGGTAATTTTTTAAGAACTATAGGAGTAAAATTTGTTGTTTTAAGAGGACCTTTAGATACTACACAACGTGATTTAGGAGAATGGATATCTGTAGGTATTTACGGAACGGTAGGTGCTCCTATTAAGGGTTTTGAACATGAGGCAATAGGTTTGGAAATTAACCATATTTAACAGTTTTATTTATATTGTAAGCATGTATAAATTAAATTTTACAGAATACAAAAATCGTGTTATAATAACAAAAATTAAATAAAGACCCACAGCCATTAGATAATAGGGGGTGAATATTAATTCATTCCCTATTTTTTTATTTTAATTTAGAAATTACCAGATTTTAAATAAGAGATGTATCGTATATAATTTAGTGGAGATTTAATTCTTCTTCTATTTTAAAGATAGAAGGAAAGGTGTATAAGAAACGAAAAAAGAAAAAAATTTAGTGCGAAAAGGAATATTAGATTTAAAACTCTATATTCCTGGTAAACCAATTGAAGAAGTAAAGCGAGTATTAGGTTTAAAAGAAGTTATAAAATTAGCTTCTAATGAGACTTCCATAGGCCCTTCGCCTTTAGCGGTAGAGGCCATAAAAAAAGAAGTAGAAAATATTAATCTTTATCCCGAAGGTTCAAGCAGGCTCTTAAGAGAAAAAATAGCTCATAAATTAAAAATTGATAAAGAGATGATAATTGTCGGAAATGGAGCGGATAATATTATCGGCCTTGTGGGGATGGCTTTTATTAATGAAGGTGATGAAGTAATTACCGGGGAGATTACTTTTCCCGCTTATGAAACTATAACTAAAATTATGGGAGGGAAATTAATTTCAGTTAAACTTAAAGATTTCTGTTTTGATTTAGAGAAAATTGC
>JBDREW010000014.1:0-7662 GCA_043819385.1 Candidatus Nealsoniibacteriota bacterium
ATACTATTATAATTCCTAAAAAAGAAAATACAATATCAAATGTTCTTTTTAGCATAAAATACTACTTTAAATGAATATTTTTTAAAAAAAGGAAAAACAAATAAAAGAAAACTATCTATTTTTTCAAATATTTTCAAAATAATTTTTCCAGCTGGTAATTTCAAAAAAGGAAACACAATCCAAGAAGTAAAATGAAAAAAATAAAGATCTATTTTTTGAAAATATTTTTGGATTTCCTTTACATCTTTTGTTTTCAAAATATGTTCAACAGCCCATTCTGTTCTCCTACCAGTTAACTTATTGAATCTTCTTTTTAAATTAGTAATTGGGTTGTGTCCAAAAGTTTCTATTCCTATTAAAAAACCATCTGGTTTTAAAACTCTTTGCAATTCAGGTAATGCTTTATTTAAATCAATCGAAGAAAAAGTACCTCCATCAAAAATAATATCAAAATAATTATCAGGGAAATTCATTTTTTCACAATCCATCAATATTAATTCTATTATATTTTCTAATCCATATTTTTTAATTCTTTGTTTGGCAACATCTAATGATTTTTTAGATAAATCAATTCCAATAACTTCTCCTCCATACATAGCAAGCCAAACAGAATGAATGCCATTACCACATCCATAATCTAAAATTCTTTTATTTTGACATTTATCTTTTAAAAAATCTCTTAAAAATCTGTGACTTTTTAATATAATGGGATCAAATCCTTCAAAATCACCGTCACCCTTATCGTGTTGATTATCATAATATTCAATTTCTTTTTGTTTTCTTATTTCCATAATTTATATCTAAATCTTTAGATTTATTAAGAATAAATATTCTTCCCCAAATTTCTAATATATAAAATCGGAAAAAAAGTTCTGGCCATAAAAAATTTTTGCCAGAAATAAATTTTTTAAATTCTTTTAATAATTTCTGCTTATTTATATAATTTGAAATAAAATAACTATTTTTTATAACTATTTCTATTTCTCTTTTTAGCTCTGTTTTAAACCAAATCTCTTCAGGAACTGAAAATCCTAATTTACTTTTCCTTAATCTTATTTTTTCAGGAATAATTCCTTTTTGAGAATCACGTAAAATAACTTTACTCCAACCATTTTTCATTTTTTGATTCAATGTAAGAGATGACATTTTTTCAATTAATCTATGATCTAAAAAAGGTAGTCTAACCTCTAATGAATGGGCCATAGAACTTTTATCTACATGACGTAAAAGCCCGGGCAAACTCCATTTAAGAATATCTTGTTTTATACGTTCACCTAAATTTTTTTGATAGCTAAAATCAAGAGATCTTCCACGCATTTCTTTTAAAAATTGTGGATTAAATAGTTTTTCTAAACTAAAAAATCTGTCCCCAAATTTAAAATATTTTAAACCATTTCTTATTCCTAAAGTTTTTAAAATGCTTATAGAACTAAAAAATCTTAACGATTCATAAAAAAAAGAGAGATATTTATGCTCTTCTAAAAGTTTTCTTAAATAAAATATATAAAACTTTCTATAACCGCATAAATTTTCGTCTCCACCTTGTCCATCTAATAAGATCTTAACCTTTTTTTTAGCTTCTTTCAAGACTTTCCATTGAGCATAAATACTACTTCCACCAAATGGTTCCTCTTGATACCATACTAAATCATTAATCTCATTTAAAAAATCTTTAGGTTCTGGAAATATATAATTTTTTTCAGCTCCAGTTCTATCAATAACTTCTTTAATATATTTTCTTTCATCAAATAATTTTTCTTTTGAGCAAGAAGAAAATGTTTTTTGAATTTTTCCTAAACTATCAATTTTTTCTTTTTTCAAAAAATTACTAATTGTACAAACTATTGAAGACGAATCTAACCCTCCAGATAAACAAGACCCAATTGGCACATCACTTTGCAATCTTATTTTTACTGAATCAGCAAATATTTTTGAAAATTCTTCAATATCCTCTTCTCTATTTTCATTATTTTTTTTTATTTCATTAGAAACTTGAAAATCCCAATATTTTTCAATTTTAAATTCTTTATTTTCTTTTATTTTTAACCAAGATGCAGAGCTAAGTTTTTTTATTCCTTTAAAAAAGGTTTCATCAGTATGATCTACTAATCCAAATTTTAAAAAATCATAAATTAAAGTATCATTTGGTTCTCTTGAAATATTTAACTTTAATAAAGGTTTAATTTCTGAAGCAAAAGCAAAAATCTTTCCGTTAAAAAAATAATAAAATGGTTTAATGCCTAATCTATCTCGAGAACAAAATAATTCTTTTTTTTTATTATCCCAAATAGCAAAAGCCCACATTCCATTAAATTTCTCAAGACATTTTTCTTTCCATTCTTGATAAGAATATAATATTACTTCTGTGTCAGTTTTTGATTTAAATTTATAACCAAGAAATTCTAATTCTTTACGAAGTTCAAGGTAATTATAAATTTCTCCGTTATAAACAATCCATAAACTATTGTCATTATTACTCATAGGTTGATGACCAGCACTTGATAAATCAACAATAGATAATCGGCACCCTCCTAATCCAATATTATTTTTAATATAACAACCTCTATCATCGGGCCCGCGATGATTCATAGAATCAACCATACTTTTCAATAAATCTTTATCAATCAAATTTTTATTTAAATTATAAATTCCAGTTATAGCACACATAAATTAAATTTTAATATCTTTAAAAAAATTTGCCCTCTTTAAAAATCTCTGGGCTTTTTTATTGTCATTTTTTAAATTACTTTTTACTTTTTCAATAATTTCTTTTTTAGTCGAATTTAACCAATAACCCGGATGAATAAGTATCTGAATTTTATTATATTTTTTTTCTTTAATTATCTTGCAAAAACAACTCCCCTCTCTCCAATTTCTATTGCTATCTGAAATATATTTAATATCTTTAAAATATTTATCAGAATAAACACTTATAAATTTTTTCAATTTAAAATTATTTATAAAATTTTTAACAGGATTATGAAAAGAAACAATTTTTATTTCTTGATCTAAAATACTTTCAATTATTTTTGCTTCACAATTGATCATTTTTTTTATTCTGATTAAAGAAAAATTAGGATAAATTAAATTATCAAAATGCAATCCTATTTCATGGCCTAAACTTAATATTTTTTTTAAATAAAAACAATTTTTAAAATCTAAATTATACAATGGATTAGACAACATTATTAAATAAGTTGATTTAACTCCAAAACTATTCTCTATTTCAGCCATATTCAAAATATCTTTTATGTTCTCAAAATCAATATCATGCCTTAAATAAATAATTTTTTGTGTTTTTTCTTTTTGACCAAACTTTAAAAAAACATAACCTTTATTTTTGGCAAGTTTAATTGTCTCTTTATAATGTTCAAGATTAAATCCACACTTCATAATAAACAATCTCCTTTTTTAATTTTATTAATTAATATTCCTTTAAAATTAGTAATCAATAGAGAAGAATCTTTCGTCTTAACTAAAAAATCGCCATTTGAAAAAAGTTCTAATATTGATCCTGGTTTTTTATTTAAAAATTTTATTTTTGAATCAAATGGCTGTGCTTTCCAAATAAATATTTTTTTATTATTTAAAAAAGTAAAAGAACCAGGATAAGGTTTAGTAAGTGCTCTAATGAAATTATAAATCTCCATACTACTTTTATTCCAATTTATTAATCCATCTTCAGGTTTTCTTTTAGGATAAAAAGTTGATTTTCCTTGTTGAGGAGTACAAAAACTCTGTTTAGTTAAAATTAAATCAAAATTTTTAATCAACATCCTTCCAATTAAAATACTAATTTTTTGATAAATAGTTCTAACTGTATCAAAAAGATTAATTTCAAATTCAAAAAAATCAATTATATCACCAGAATCAATCTCTAAATCAAAATAAAAAATATGAATAATAAATTTTTTTCTATTTTCTATTAAAGACCAATTAACTGGCGACCTTCCTTTCCCTTTCGGAAGTTTCCAATTACTACCATGAGCTCCTATTGTTCCTAAAAAAGGTAATTTTAAAATCTCTTCTGGAATTAATCTCTGCCATCCAAAAACTAAGAATAAGTCAGGATTTAAATTTTTAATCTCTTCTAAATCCTGTTTATTTTTTAAAGAATAATCATGAGGATAATAAATTGGTATCTTATAATCTTGACTAATTTTTTCAAATGATTTATACCCTGAAATATTATATTTTTCAGCTTGATTTTGATTTAAAGAAATTATTGCTTTAATTTTATAATCTTTTTCTAAAATTACTTTTAAAATATCAAAACCATATTCAACGCAACTTATAAAAATTATGTTTTTATTATTGTTCATATATTTTTACTAATTCTTGAACTTTTTTTATTGGATTATGCCATTTTTCAACAAACCATCTACTTTTTTTTTCTATTTCTTTTCTTTTTTCAGGATTATCAATTAAAAATTTAATTTTATTATAAAGATCTTCTGAATTGGCATTGACTATTGGAATATCTTCTGACCAAGGAACAAAATTAAAAAAATTTTTATTAAGATAACAAATTACTGGTTTTGATAAAGCCATTGCCTCTACTGCTAATGCTCCATACCAGCCAAATAAAAGCTGATCAATAACAATATCAGCTCTGTCAATTAAATCTTTCATTTCTTTATGTTTAACATTTTCCAACAATTTAAATTCAACAAAATAGCCTTGTTTTTTTAATTGTTCAATTGTTTTAATTACATATTTTGTTCCTTTCATAGATCTATCACTCGGAGCATGCAAAATAGTAATAGCATCTTTAGGTATTTTTTGTTTAATTGTTCTCCAATCATCTAAATCAATATTTAAATAAGGAAATATTTCTGAATGAGGAGAATAAAATTTTAAATCAGGATTAAGAACAAAAGTTTTATTAGCAAAAATAAGTGCAATCTTCAATCTAAAAAAACTAATCAAAGACCAATATTTTTTTTGACACCTAAAATCTTTACATTCTTTACAAGCATTTATTTCAAAATTATTTAAAGAATATTTTCGCTGTCTGATATCACAACCCTGAAAAGTAAAAAAAATCTTTTTCCTAAAAATTTTTAAAATTGGTAAGTCCAAATAAAATGGAAGGATACTTTTTCCAAAATAAAAATGAAAAACATCATATCTTTTAATCGCTTTCAATAAAAAAACAAATGCTTTTAAAAAATTTCTAAGATAATCTCCTTGTTTAAAATTTAAATTATAATCAGAAGAATAATTAAAACAAGAACTTTTAAAAATCATATTATCGCTTATGTATCCCAATTTTCTTTCTGTTTGAGATATCATCCATGCTTGACCTCCAACATCAGAAGGACAATGTAAAATTTTTATCTTTTTCATATTTAACTAAATTTTCTATCTTTTTTCCTAAAAACAAAAAAAGCCAAATGACCTAAATCTTTATAATCAGGAATCTTTAAAGCAATCTGACGAGCTATTTTATTAATTTCGGCGTCATTTTTAGGAGCTTCAGGATAAACTAAAAGAGGATGAATAACCCGAGAAATAAAATAATACATACCAAAACGATGAATTTTATCTAAATGATAATAATCTTTACAAAAAGAAATAAGTTTAGATTCATCAAACTTTAAAGTTGGCCATCTATAATCATAAACAGAAATTGGATCAAGGCCAAATTCTTCTCTTGTTTTATTTAATTTTTCAAGACCTTGAAAAGTACCTTCTTGAAGTAAAAGCAAACCATTTGGTTTTAAAACTCTAAATAACTCTTTTAAAGCATTTTTTTGTAAATCCCAATCAAGCAAAGCCATTAAACATCTGGTACTGATAACTCTATCAAAATAATTATCTGGAAAGGGAATCTCTAAAACATTAGCACAACAAAAACTAATATTACCTTTTAATTCTTTATGATGCGGTAAATTCTTAGCGTTTTGAATCATCTGATCTGAATAATCACAACCAATAATTTCTATTTTAAACTCTTCTGCATGTTTATAAGTTGAATAACCATTGCCACAGCCAATATCTAAAACTCTTATTCCATCATTTAGATATTTTTTTATTCCATCAATCTCTAATTCTCTTAAGTTAATATCTAAAGATGTAGCATATTTTTTATCGCTCGCTAAATTATCATAAAACTTTTTTAATCTAATTAATTCTTTTTTTAACTCAGGTTTATATGACATAATATTCTAAGTTTTTAAAATTTCTTGATAAATATCAATTTGCTTTTGAGCTACTAACTCCCAATTATGATGCTTTTCCATCCAATTACGACCTTTTTTACCAAGTTCTTGTCTTAAATTTTTATCTTTAGAAAGCTGTTCCATTGCTTTAAAAATTTCAAAAGAAGATTCAGCTGGAACAATAGGTGGTTTTTCTTGCCAAGCCCATTTATTAATTTCCCAATCAAATTGATTTATAACAGGTTTCCCGCAAGCCATTGCTTCAGGAGAAGTTGTACCAAAATGACCATAACGAAATTGATCAATTACTAAATCACTAGCATTATAATATTGAGCTAATTTCATTTTAGGTAAAGGATAAGTCCAAATAATATGTTTTTCTATACCCAATTTTTTAATATATTTTTTACTTTTTTCTAAATCTTCTCCCCAATCAGAAAAAATAAGAATAGTTTTTAAAGATGATTTTTTAAGATATTGATTAAATGCTTTAATAATTTTGTAATTACATTTTACTTCCCAATCATGCCTAGCTGGAGCAAAAAATATTAATTCAAGATTAGTTTTTCTTTTTAATTCTTTTCTTAAATATGTTTCCTTAGGAAAAAATTTATCAGTATCAACTGGATGAGGAATAAAAACATAATTATTTAATCCAATCTTTTTAGCACTGAAAATTCCATCTGGATTAGTAATAATACATTTTCTTGATTTTTGATAAGCAAGTTTTAAAAGTTCTCCTTTCAATGTTTTTTCAAGGGGAGTATCTCTCATTGTTCCATGTTCAAAAGAAACTAATGGTTTATCTGGACAGGCCAACATAGCAATAATTGGATCTTCTCCATAGGCCTGAATAATATCGTAACGATCAATGATCTCTTTTATATGATTAATATAGAAGAACAACCCTCTAAAACTTCTAACGATTTTTAGAATACTTCTTGCTTGTAAAATATTATTACCTATTTTTTGTTTCAAAATTTCAATATTAGATATTAAATTATTTTTTTTAAATTGTAAATTAAATTCTTTATTTGTTATTTTTCTCATATCTAAAATATCTTTAAAATGACTAATAAGCTTAATTTTTTTAGGAGGGACTGATGAATATTGATAAACCCATTCAGGTCTTTCAAATCCATGGAGATTAATCTTATTCCAATCCTGTTTCCATAATCCAACTTCTTCTTCAAAATAAGCATCTTCCCATTCTGGTTGACCCATAGCATAAGTATAATTATAAATCAAAAGATCACTTTCAATCCCTTTTCTTCTTAAAAACTTAGCATTATTATAACCATTACCAGCAATATTACCGATATGAAGAATCTTTATTTTTTTTAAATTTTTATTATTTGCTTCCATAAAATAATTTTGATTTTAATTTATCTAAAAAAATCTTTAAAATTGTTTTTTCTATTTGATTAAAAATATTTAAATAGAAAATTATAAAAAGGAATGAAATAACTATAATTATTTTAATTATTATATCATATAA
>JBDREW010000015.1:0-28093 GCA_043819385.1 Candidatus Nealsoniibacteriota bacterium
GAAATTTCAATTCATACTATTTTAATATATTTTATCCCAAAAATAAATCTTTGGATTTATTTAATTCTGACTCATTCAGCTCTTTTTTAAACATAACCCAATTTTCAATAAAATCTCTAAATCCTTGTTTTCCTTCCATTATTTCTGTCATAAATTCTCTTTCTGTGACAGAAGGAAAGTTTTTATTTTCTAAATAATCAGGATAACTTGACCACTTATATTCTTGTTCTAAGAATTTAATAACTCTTTCTGGATCTTTAATTCCTATTTCTTTCCACTTTGGTTCTATTATTGATATAGGGTTAGTATGTATATATGTAAATGTTATTTTTAATTGATTATTATCTTCTATTAAAACCGATTTAAATTTATCCTGAAATACATGTCCCTTCCTCTCATATTTTTTATTAAAATAACTAGCATAACCAGTACCAACTTTACTCATAAATTTAGTTATTCCATTATCTTTCATCTGTTTCAATAACAAATGAATATGATTAGGCATAAAACAAAAAGCTAAAATATCAACAAATTTATCTCTTTTATCAATAATTTTATCGGATTGTGGAGATATAGTTTGCAATAATTTTTCTCTTTTACGCTCTACCCTCCTTTCTCTAATTTCTATTAATTTATCATTATTAAACTCATAAATAGAAAAAATACCACGATAATAATCGTCTTTATTTTTAAAAAGTAAATTATCATCTACTATTCTTAAAACAACATGATAAATCTCTCCATTAATAAATTCTCTTTTGTTACGAGGCATAAAAAATAAAATTTACCAAATGATATAGCTCCGGGGGTCTTGCCCCCGGAGCTCCGGGGGCAAGACCCCCGGAAATTCCTTATATAAATTTATGTAAATTATTTATCTGATTACTACTCCGCTGTAATTATAAATGGCCCAGTTTTGGTAAAAATCTGAAGTTGACCAATAAAGACGGCCAGATAATGGGTCATTTATAATTATTTTAGAAGGATTTTCTTTTGGACCAATAAATCCAATTATTAACCTCACATGAGTTTCTTTGAATGCCTTTATATATTCTCCATCAGGAGTAGACCAAGAGCAATTAGTTAATCTTCCAGTTGGCATTACCCCCCAAAATACTACTGGATTCCCATTAGTAATTTCATCTGTTAAGTTTTGAATAGTCCAATTAGAAAATGCTTCTGCTTCTCTCCAATTTTGAGCGGTTTTTGCTACTGGGTCCCAAAATACTCCAAAACCAGTTGCACACATTTTCCCATTTATATCTCCAACATATTTCTGATGAGCATTACCCCAAATATCTCCTTTATGAGGCGTTGAATCATAACCAATTTTTTCCATAATTTCATCTTCTGAAACGTAAACTCCTTTTCCAGACAAAGCCATTTTTAATGAAGCTGCCTCACAAGACAAAAAATAATCCTGGTAATCTATATTTATATCAAGCATTGTTATTTCTGGCTCTATGATATTTAAAGATGTATTATTTTGTTTTTTTTCATCTATATTTATATCTTCATTTTCAAATCCATTATCTTCAAATTCTTGTTCATCATTATTTTCTTGAAAAAATTCTGAATCAATTTGTTTAGTTTTAAAATTAAATTCAAAAGAATTTGTTTTTTTTAATCCAAACCCCATTATATTCTCTAATTTAATTTGATATTGAGTATCTTGTTTAAAATTAACAACTGGAACAAAAATAAGTGTTTTATAAAAATGATTTTCAATTATTGAATCCTCAAATCTCCATTCGCCATGTACTTCTGGATAAATTGACATTTTAATTTCCTGTCTTTTTATTGGCTTATCAAATTTTATACGAATAGTAGAATCTAATGATACATTTTGAGATTTATCCACAGGAAAAATCTCTACGACTTTTGGAAGCGATACAATAACAAAAATAGAATCAAAAACCACTACAAAAACAGTAGCAATTAGAAATGAAATAACAAAAAAAATTAGTTTTTTCAACATCTTTTTACCCGGTTAAATAATTTTGTTAAAACAAAATTAGAAATTGATTTTAATCAATTTCTATTTAACTAAATTTAATTTTACCATAAAATTACTACATTAAAAATTAAGAATTGTTAAAACTGAAAAAGAGAAAGGGAAAGCTAAAAAAATACTAGACCTCTTTAGAGAGATGAAAGAAGCTGGTAGAAGTTAGACCTCTTAATTATTAAAGAAAAAGGGAGAAAGATAGTAGGGGTCTGACCTCTTAAGAGGGGTGAGGAGAAAGCTAGTAGGGGTCTGACCTTTGTTCCAATTTCCAAGTTATAAGCTTTAATATTTTATCCCCTTTATATTATTATTTTATTTATGGTAAAATAAATATATTAAAAAATGTATTTAATATATATTTTCATCGCTCGCTCGAAAATATGAAAGTAAACTTCCGCATTCCTCTCGCTCGCTTAAAAATGAAAAGTGATAAATATTTGAATTTGTTTTTATTAAATTGCACTTATTTCAACATTTAACAATTTTAATTTCTGTTTTTAGATTTTTAATTTAAGAATATATAATTTTACATTAGCGAATCAAGGTTCTAACGAACGAAATGAATTAGGTTCTTAAAATTTTAATTTTTAATATGTCATTTTGAATTTTGCTATCGTTCACGAGGAACTTGTTCCTATTTAATTTTTAATTTTATTATATGGATTATTCAAAAGAACAACTTGATGAACTTTATGAAAATCTTCCAGAAAATCTTCAAGAAGCTGTTTTCTCTGAGAAAAATGGAACTATTATTTATAATTCATGTATAAAAAACAAAATCGAAAAAGATGAAGAAATAAAACAGGTTTCTAAATATGTTGGATATGTTTTATTGGGACTTCTATCTCCAAATGATTTCCAAAAAAGTTTAGAAGAAAAAGTAGGAATAAAAAAAGAAAAAGCAATCCAAATTTATTCAGAAATAAATAGATCCATTTTTTTCTCAGTTAAAAACAGTTTAGAAGCTCTTTATGAAATAAAACTAAAAGATACTCCTATAAAGATAACAAAAGATTCTCCTATTCTAAAAAATAATCTAAAATCAAAAGACACTTACAGAGAACCAATAGAATAATTTTTTATCAATTTTATGCAATTTACAGTACCAAAATTTATTGAAAACAAACCAAAAATAATAGGTCCGCTTACTTTTAAACAATTTGTTTTTGTTGGAACAGCGGGTGGCATTTGCCTTTTTCTTTATTTTATCATTCCCATCTCTCTTTTTATAATCATAACCATATTTTTATTAGGCGGAGCTTTTGCTTTAGCTTTTATTAAAATTGGAAAGGACCCTTTACCTGTTGTTATAAGAAATCTTCTTGTTTACAATTTTAATCCAAAAATTTATCTTTGGAAAAAAGAAATAGGCACTCCAAAAACAATAATATTAAAAAAGAAAGAAAAAATACCTGCTTTTATAAAAAATCAAGAAGACAAAAAAACTGAATTAAAAGTAACAAGAAATAGCAAATTAGACAGATTACTAACTAAAATTGCTACAAAAAACAAATGAAAGAATCATCAACTCAAGATTTTTTAGAATTTGAACAAATAAAAAACGGGATTATCATTTTAAAAAATAAAGCATTAAGATCAGTTTTAATGACTTCTTCTTTGAATTTTGCTTTAAAATCTGAAGAAGAGCAACAATCTATTTTATATCAATTTCAAAACTTTTTGAATTCTTTAGATTTTTCAACTCAAATCCTTGTTCAATCAAGAAAATTAAATATAACTGGCTATTTAGATAAATTAAGAGAAATTGAAAAAAAAGAAAAAAGCGAATTACTTAAAATACAACTTGATGAATATAGAAAATTTATAGAAAAAATATTATCCCAAGGGACTATTATGCAAAAAAGTTTCTATGTAATTGTCCCTTTTTCAATTATGGAAACAAAGGAAACATCAACTATTAAAAAAGGACTCTTACCTAAAATCATTCCAGAATTAACTGAAGAAGAGTTTAATAGAGCAAAAACCCAACTTTTACAAAGGGTAGAATTTGTATCTTTAGGATTAAGAGGATTTGGACTTCAATCTTCTCCTTTAAATACATTAGAAATTATTGAACTTTTCTGGGGACTTCATCATCCGTCAGAAGCTGAAAAAGGATATTACCCAGAATTTCCACTTGATTTAGATTTAGAAGAAGAATAAATTTATTTATTTTCAAGCGAGCGAGAGAAATGTGAAAGCTTGCTTTCACATTTCCGAGCGAGTGCTGAAAATGTATGTATTAAATACATTTTTTAATACCCCCACCCCTTGGGGTGGGATAAATATAAGTCTTTTGGGTGGGGTATAATACCCCAACCAAAAGTTCAATATATTCATATTTATTATGAAATTACCATTTACAAAACAATTTAAAAGGAGAGAGAAAATCATAGAACTTCCTGTACCATCTCAATCTGTTCAAATTTCTGATGTTATTGCTCCTTCTTTTATTGAAGTTAAGCAAAATCATATCAAAATAGGAGAACGTCTTGCTAAAACCTATTTTATTTTTTCATATCCAAGATATTTAACTACTGGATGGCTTTCTCCAATAATAAATCTAAATGTCCCAATGGATATTTCTTTTTATCTTCATCCTGTTGAATCAGGAAAAATTTTAAAACAATTAAGAAGAAGAGTTACTGAAGTCCAAGCAGAAATTGGCGAAAAAGAAGAAAAAGGACAAATTAGAGACCCACAATTAGAAACAGCTTATGGCGATTTAGAAGAATTAAGAGACAAGCTCCAAACTGCCCAAGAAAGGATGTTTTATTTTGGATTATACCTAACTATTTATGCTGATTCCGAAAAAGAACTAAGAGACACTGAAACAAACTTAAGATCAATTTTAGAATCTAGATTAATTTATATTAAGCCCGCTCTTTATCAACAAAAAGAAGGATTTGTTTCTACTTCTCCATATAATTTAGACGTTCTAATGATTTCTAATTTGATGAACACTGGGCCTTTGTCAAGTATGTTTCCATTTATTTCTTTTGATTTGAGTTCAAATGAAGGAATTCTTTATGGAATTAATAGGCACAACAATTCACTTGTTTTATTCGACCGATTTACTTTAGCAAATGCAAATTCAGTAATTTTTGGAATATCAGGAGGAGGAAAATCCTATGCTATAAAATTAGAAATTTTAAGATATTTAATGCTTGGAACTGATGTTATAATTTTAGACCCTGAAAATGAATATAAGTTTCTTTCAGATGCTGTTGGCGGGTCTTTTTTTAATATATCTTTGGCCTCTCCACATCATCTTAATCCATTTGATTTACCACAACCAAGAGAAGATGAACTCGTAGAAGATGTTTTAAGAACAAACATTATGAATTTAGTTGGATTGATAAGAATAATGCTTGGTGGATTGACACCAGAAGAAGACGCAATTATTGATAGCGGATTAACTGAGACCTATGCTGCAAAAGATATTACTGCTAAATCAGATCCAAAACTATGGGGAAAAGAAGATGGATTAGAATTTCCTATTATGAGTGATTTTGAAGAAGTTCTTTCAACAATGGAAGGAGCAGAATCATTAGTAAGACGACTTCAAAGATTTACCAAAGGAGTCTATTCAAGTTTTTTTAATCAACGAACTAATATAGATGTAGATAAAAGAATGGTTGTTTTTGGTATTCGTAATATGGAAGACGAACTTCGTCCAATGGCTTTATTTATGATTTTAAGATTTATTTGGAAAACCGTTAGTGCCAAAATGAAAAAACGACTTTTAGTTATTGATGAGGCATGGTGGTTAATGCAAAATGAAGATGGTGCTTCTTTCTTATTTGGAACAGTTAAAAGGGCTAGAAAATACTGGCTTGGAGTTACTACTATTACCCAAGATGTAGCTGATTTTATGAAATCTGAATATGGTCAACCAATTATTACTAATTCATCACTTGCTTTATTGATGAAACAAAATCCAGCAACAATAGAAGTTGTTAAAAAAACTTTCAACCTAACTGAAGAAGAAAAGCTTTTACTTTTAGAAACACCCGTTGGAGAAGGTATATTTTTTGCCGGAACAAAACATGTTTTAGTTAAAATATTAGCTTCATATGCCGAAGATCAAATAATTACAACTTCCCCTGAAGAAGTTGAGAAAATAAGACAAGCAAAAAAAGAATTAGAATAATATAGTAAAATTAAAAATCAAAATGCAAAATGCAAAATAACAAATTAAAAATCAAAATGGGAGAGGAGGGAAAAAGCTGGAAAGAGCCCCGACCTCTCTTAGAGAGGGAGAGGAAGTTTTTTAGAGGTCGGGGTTCGGGAAAGGGAAATTAAATATTAAAACGGAAAGAGAGAAAGGAAAGCTGGGAAGAGGTCGGGGCTCGGGAGATGGAGAAGGAAAGATTAAAAATTAAAATCAAAATGAAAGGAGAAAAAAATAAATAAATGGAAAAAGATAACTCAAAACAAGAAAATAATTTAGAAGAAGAAAAACCAAAGCCAATTCTCAGTCAAGGGGAAATGAAATTTCCAAAAGTTGAAATTGGTATGGGAGCTATTTTTAGCCCAGAAGCATTAGTGATGTTTTCTCTTGCTGGAATACTTGATATAATTGGATTTCTTCTTCTTTGTTTTGCATTAGATGATCTCTGGATTCTTGATACAACCGGACTAATACTTATTGGTTCTTGGATGTTTTTTAGAACAGGAAGCATTCCTACATCTAAAAGATTAAGACAAAATAAACAAAATCCTACCTCAGAAATAAAAAAGAAAATGGGAAGAAAAATTTTAAAAAGATTAGGATTAGCTTTTTTTATTGAAGCAATACCATGGATTGGAGGTCTTGTTCCATCTTGGACTATAGCTGTTTATTTTGAACTTAAAAATAATCCACTATAAAAACAAAGAAAGAATATAGATTTACGGGGGTCTTACCCCCGGAGCTCCGGGGGTAAGACCCCCGTAAATTCTTTCTATAAATTAATGGATAATGAAAAAAAAACAAAAGATATAAAAAGAGTTTTTTTTGGATTTTTAATCCTCTTTTTTTTATTTTTTACAAATATTGTTTTTGCTTTAGAGGTTGATTATCCATCATTTCCTGGAATACCAGATATCAACAATTCAACATCAATGGAAGATATCACTATTTATAGGTTTAGATTTATTATTATAATTTCTGGATTTATAGCTTTATTATCTTTAGTAATAGCTGGAGCTCGTTATCTTACCTCAACCGGAAAACCAGATAAAATGGCGTCTGCCAAAGAACAAATCTCAAATGCTTTTTTTGGTCTTTTACTTTTATTGTCATCATTCCTTTTACTTCAAGCCATAAGCCCTAAATTTGTTGAATTAGGAATAACAAAACCAGAAAAAATTGAAACACCAGAAATTATAGAAACATCCGACTTCCCAATTCAAGAGTTTAGGTCATCAATATATACTGAAATCCCTTTTGGAAAAATAATTGAACAATATATATTAGAAAATAAAAATACAATTGAAGAAGATAAAAAAGACAAAAGAAAATCAAGAATGGAAAGAATTTTAGATATTGGAGAAAACTCATTACAACTTGGCGAAAAATTAAAAAAACAAAGTGAAGAATTAAAAGAACTTGCTCAAAAATGCGATTGTACTCAATTAAAAACTTGCTGTGAAAATTCTAATCCAGGGCCTGCCTGCACAAGTAATCTTTGTGTTTCAAAACCAGGATGTACTGGAGACCCATGTAAAAATTCAAGAGATAATATCCAAAAAAAAGAAAAAGAAAATTTAAAAGCAATGTATGAGGGAACAGAAGTTAAACAAGATGATATTTCTGGAAATTCTTCTCAAGTCACAACTAGCTTAAGAACTGAACAAGAAAGGGCTTCCCAAGAAATTCGACTTATAAAATATGAGATAGATAAAATAGAAAGAGCGGAAACCTTTATGATAGAATGTCCATTATGGTCAATAACAAATTTATCTGATTATTTAGATACAAAAAACTTTTATTTAGAAAAAAAATGGAGATTTGAGCCAGTTAATTTTTGGTCGGATATAAGGGTAATTGATGATTGGGCAACTGTTTATTGTGCAGTAAGTGGTAATACTTGGGAATCAAATTATCAAGAATCATCTGGCAAGATAGAAGATCTTTCAAAATCAGTGAAACGATCATATCAAGGATTTTCTAGCGACAAAGAACCAGTCACTTGTACAACTGAAATTTCAATTGGTGAGCTTATGGATAGAGCCAAAAGAACTGGATATAAATTAGTAGAAAGATTAGAAAAAATTATTGATTTGAATGAACAATTAACAAAAGCTGTTAATGACCTTCATACATTAGTAAGTCAATGCTCATCTCTCGGACCATCCGCTGATCCTCCACGAGCAGGTTGTTTTTCTCAATGCCATAAAACAATTCTTAACGCTTGTATTAAACAATGTATAGGTTTAGCTCCAGGATGGCAAGGACCTTGCCCAGCTCAAAAAATTGAAGAAAAAATTAAAGAAATTAAAGATATTGTAGAAGGAGTTCCAAACCAACCAGCTGAAAATGAAGAAAAAAAGGAAAAAGAAGGGATAAAAGATGTACTTGAAGCCAAGAAAAAAACAAAAAAAGAAGCTATTGAAGATAACGCAACAAGAGAACAAATAGGTATAAAACCAATTGTCAATGAAGTTGTTCCAAAAATAATTGAAGATTTGGCTGGAATGGTCAGAAATCCTATTAAAAAATGTGTTTCTGGATTTACAGGGATAAGTCAAGTATTAAGCTGTAGCAATAGTATTAATGGAATAGGGCCAGAAGATAAATTAATTAAAGAATGTTGTTATAACGAAAAATGGTTTCAAGAATGTCTTGGTCAATGTTATTTAGAGGGTCCTAAAAATGAATCATCTGATAATAATTCAACAGGAAAAAAAGAGGAAAGCGAATATAAAAAATGTTTAAAAAGCTGTCAAGATAAAAAAGCCAAAGAAACTAAAATAGACGCAATATCTGATTGTCTTCATTTAATTAATTTCTATTGTTGCTCACCATAAAAAAAATGTTTAAAAAAATCATTATTCTAATATCTGCTTTTTTAATTATTGGTTTTATTTTTGCTCCTATTTCTTATGCTCTTGAAACTAATTATCCATCAGTCCCCGGAGCTTCACAACCATCAGACCAAACATCTTTACCAGATTTTGTAAAATATATTTTTGTACTTTTAATCGCTGGATCTGGAATTATTGCTATATTTAGTTTAACAATAGCTGGATTCCGTTATTTAAATTCAGGAGGAAATCCAGAAAAAATAAAGCAAGCAAGAGGTCAAGTATTATCAGCTTTTTGGGGAATTATGATTTTATTAGGTTCTTGGGTTATTCTAAATATTATCAATCCAAAATTAACTTCTTTAGAATTAGAAGACCCAATTCCTGTTCCTGGTGTAGAAATACCTGCTCCTCCAATTTATTCTATTCCTACTTCAGATCTTTTATTAAGAGTAAAATTATTAGTTGAGGCAACAAAAAAAACTCCTGATTATATAAAAGAAACAGCTAAAAAAATAAAAGAATTAACTGATAAGTGTGATTGTGGAAATACTCAATCCATTTGTGCTTGTGAAAAAGGAGGACAATCATCATTAGATAAAAAACCATGGGATTATAGTTTAGATAATTACGATACAGATATCTTTTTATTATCTTATGAAAAAAAACCAATAATTATTCCTAAAACATTTAATGATAGCATAGAACCAATCGGAGCAGGTGGAGAAACTCCATTTGGTGGTGGTGGTATAGAACCAATTGGAGCAGGTGGAGAAACTCCATTTGGTGGTGGTATAGAACCAATTGGAGCAGGTGGAGAAACTCCATTTGGCGGTGGTGGTATAGAACCAATTGGAGCAGGTGGAGAAACTCCAGGAGAGCCTGGAGGAGAGCCTGGAGGAGAATCTGGAGGAGAACCCGAAGGAGAGCCCGAAGAAGGAGGACCAGATCAAAATTTAATTTGTAAACCAAAAACTTGCTATATTGGACAATCCTCTAACCCTTGCCCTGACAAAGAAGATATTAAAAAATATGAAAAAGCTCTTATTGACCAAAAAGATATGATTTTCTATTATAAGAATAGGGTATATGAAGAAAGAAATGATTTAACCACTGATATAGAACAATTTATAGATAAAGAAATATCTTGGTACGAAGAACAAATACAGGCTGAGGAAAAATTAGAGGACTGGGGAGGATTAAAACAAAGAAAAATAGATTTTCTTCAAGAAAGAAAAAGCTGGTTAGAACAAGAAAAAAAATACAAACAAGAATTAATCCAAGAGCTTGAACAACTTGCTCAAATTATTGAAAAAATAGGAGATCCATCTATAAAAATTCCTCAACTATCAAATCAATGTTTAATAAATGTAAAAACAAAATGTCAGGCAAGATGTAAACAAAGCAATGACAATGGATGTATTGATAAAGTAAAAGGGTGCGAACCAGACTCTTGTACGGGAGGAAATCCATGTTCAACTGGTGAGATACAATCTGAAATAAGTAAAATTGAACAAATTTCTCAAGAAATCAAAAGTAAATGTGATCAAATAATTTCTACTATAAACAATATAGAAAAAGAAAAAACTCCAACTAAAACGCTTTAATTTTTTATGAAAAAAAACATTATTTTATTATTAATATTTCCTTTAATTCTGATTTTATTTTTTCCGTTAATTGTAAATGGACAAGGAACGGAACCACGTGCCTTAGAGCTTGAATATCCTTCTTTTCCACCCGAAGCTTCTGCGCCGACAAGCACTACATCTTTACCAGATTTTGTAAAATATATTTTTGTTTTTGCCATAATTATTTCTGGCTTTATCGCATTATTAGTTATTGTTTATGCTGGTTTTGAATACACGGCCTCAATAGGATCTCCTAACAAAATACAAAGTGCAAAAGATAAAATAAATGGTGCTATTATAGGTTTATTAATATTAGCTGTTTCTTGGTTAATTCTTGATACTATCAATCCTCAATTAGTTATTTTCCGATTGCCAAGCGAATTGCCATCTGCTATCCCTGATATAAGTCCTGGAGTTTATTTATGTTCTCAAAGAGTAGATATTTTAGGATTTTGGCAAAAAAGACAACAAGCTGAACGCGAAGAAGGAACAACCCAAAAACAAACATTTCAAGAATTAACAGGAATACTAAAAACAATAGAACAATATTGTGCTCCAACTAACCCAGTTCAAACATCAGGAGATATTAGCTCAGATATTGAAGATAAAATTCAATATGTTTATCTTGTACCATCTTTCAGGGAAGCCCAATATGGAGCAATCCTTTATGAAGAAAGAGGATTTCAAGGTAAAAGTAGCGTATTTTACGGAACATCAACAGGATCAGGAGGAGTTTCTACATTAGATAAACCAACTGAATGGCCTGTACGGAACATTCAAGCATCTTCAGCACGAGTTTTTATACTTAACTTTAATCCAGCTCCATCATGGGAAGCAAGATTATTTGAATTAGTCCACTTTAATAGAGACGACATAAAAGGAAAAAAAACTCCTGAAGCATGTAAACCAGGAGAACAGGGTTCATCAACGGCAACAGGAAATTGTCAAATACCTAAAAATAAAGATAATAAAAATGAAGTTGGATCAGTAAATATTGAAGGTAGTATGTTTGTTATATTTTTAAAAGAAGGGGGTGATTGGACAAGCTCATCAGATAATTATATCCAAGCAAATCCAGGCAATACTGATTTAAACAATACAGTAATGGGCACATGGAAAAGAGAAGAATGTGTTGAAAAAAGAGAACCAGAACTACGAGATAGATATTATCCATGTGCTGAAAGGGGAGTTGTTGTGGGTGCAGATTTTTATTAAAACTCATAACTCATAACTCATAACTTAAAAAATCCAGCAAAGCTGGATTTTTGATTAACTAATAACCAAGTTTATTAGTTCCAAGTTCCAAGTTCCAAGTTCCAAGTTCCAAGTTCCAAGTTCCAAGTTCCAAGTTCCAAGTTCCAAGTTCCAAGTTCCAAGTTCCAAGTTCCAAGTTCCAAGTTCCAAGTTATGAGATTCTTGGTTTTATAACTAATCTTCTTTCATCTTTTTCTCCAATACTTTCAGTTATTATATCGCTTCTGTTAGCTAATTCAAGATGAATAATCCTTCGTTCATAAGCGGACATTGGCATTAATATTTTTTCCTGACTTGTTAAAGCAACATCATTAGCAAAAGTTTTTACTATTTCTTTTAAATACTCAATTTTTTTCTCTTTATAATTATTAATATCAAGATTGATATAAAATGGTTGATTGATTTTACGCATTAATACTCTTTTCAAAAGATGCTGAATCTCTGCTAATGTTTGTCCATTTTGACCAATTAAAATTTTTGGATCTCCTGTTCTCATATTTACAAAAATTGTTTGATCATCTACTTTAAGATTTTCAACGTCCAACTCAAAACTAGTTTTCTGAAAAAACTGATTAACTTCTGATTTAATTGTTTCTAAATCATTGAAATCCATAATAAATAAAAGATTAATTATTTTTATTTGCTAACTTTTCTTTTTTTAAAAAAAATGTTTGCTGAATAATTGTAAATAAAGTTGTTACTACCCAATATAGCCCAATTGCAGAAGGAAGCCTAAAAAGAATTGAAACAGTAAAAACTGGAAGAAAATATTTCATCTGGGTTTGCATAATTTTTGACATATCAGGTTTATTTCCTACTGACTTACTATTTTTTCCAACCATATTCATTCCACTCATTTTTACTTGAAAATACTGACCAATACCAGCTAAAACAGCTAATATCATATTCGGTTGACTAAGATTTACTATTCCTAAAAACATTGGATTAATCATCTCTGGAGAGGGAACAAAGCTATAAAGCAACGTCATTTGCTCTGGATTTAGACCCTGCCAAAATACTCTATAAAGAGCTACCAAAACCGGCAATTGAACCAAAAGAAGCAATATTCCTGAAAAAGGACTTACTTTTTCTTTTTTATAAAGAGCCATTATCTCTCGTGCTTGTACTTCCCTATTGTCTTTATATTTTTCCTGAACTTCTTTTACTTTTGGTTGTAATTCTGAAAGAGCTTTTTGAGATTTTATTGCTTTATTTCCTAATGGATAAAATACAAACTTAATTAATATAGTTAAAGCAATTATTGCTATTCCAAAATCATGACCAGGAATATACTGATAAAGTAAAATCAATGCATTAAACAATGGCTGATATAAAAACGTATTAAAAATATCTACTATAAAACCCATAAAAATTCAATTTACAATTTTCAATTTACAATCAATTAACCAATGTTTCAATTTTCAAACAGCTTATAAGAATACCTGTTTTTATTAAAAATTGTTTCATTCCTGCCCGCATTGCTATACAAAGCGTTGCAGACGGAAAAAATTAAACTGAAATTAAAAATTAAAATTATTTTATTATTCCTGCTTTTTTAAACAACTTATTTATTTTTTCTTCAAGTTCCCAAAAATCATTTATCTCCAATCCTGGCCTAACTATTATGACACTATCAATCCCCTTTTCAATTATAGACAATTTTGTTTTAGTTAATGCTTTCAATCTTCTTCTAATTTTATTCCTTACAATTGCTTTTTTAGAAACTTTATTACTAACTACAAAACCAAATCTACTATCCTCTAAATCATTTTTTATAAATTTTAAAAATAAAAAATCTTCTTTATATGCTTTGCCTTTTTTAAAAACTTTTTCAAAGTCAGTTTTCTTTTTTAATCTATTTTTTTCAGAAAGCATAAGCTTGATACTAATAAATTATTGATATTGATTTATATAATTAGTATACTTTTTTCTATTTTTATTTATAAACAAACAAGTATAATTTAATTACTATACTGTAAGTTTTTTTCTTCCTTTCAATCTTCTTCTAGATAAAACTCTTCTCCCAGACTTTGTTCTTTGTCTAAGAGTAAATCCATGTGCCCTTTTTCTTTTTCTCTTTTTTGGTTGGTATGTAATTGACATAATTTGAATTAAAATGCAAAGATTAAAATGCAAAATAATAATTTAATAATTAAAGATTAAGCTCATTTTTAAATTCAATTATTAGTATAATATTAAAATTTATTTTAGTCAATATTTTAACTAACATTCGGTTAACAAGTTATTCACAGGTTGTTAACAAAATGTGGATTTTGTCTATAGTTTGCTTCTAATTTCTGATATGATACAATATAAAAACATAACCAAAGTATGCAAAAAGCCACAATATAATTTTACATTAACAAATAAAGATTTAAATAAATAAAGAACCCTATTGCAAGTGATAGGATATTATAAGAGACATAAAAGAAATTAAGTTCTTCATTTAAAAAATTATGACTAACCAAGAATTATGGCAAACTGTTCTTGCCCAAATTCAACTTAATATTTCTCAAGCAAATTTTGCTACTTGGTTTAAAAATACTAAGATTACTTCATATAAAGAAGGCAAAATAAATGTTTCTGTTCCAAATTCTTTTGTCAAAGAATGGTTAGAAAATAAATATCACCAAAATATTTTTAAAATTCTACATAATTTAGATTGTAATATTAAAGAAATTTTATACCTTGTTGGTAAAGTAAATTCAATAATAGAACAAAAGCCAATCATTATGCCAGAAAATGATCAACTTGAATTTCAAGAATTTAAAATAAATAAAGAAACAAACCTTAATCCAAAATATGTATTTGAATCTCTTGTTGTCGGACCATTTAATGAATTACCTCATGCCGCGGCTACTGCAATCTGTGAAAATCCTGGATTTATTTATAACCCACTCTTTATTTATGGAGGGGTTGGATTAGGAAAAACCCATCTTTTACAAGCAATAGGCAATGAGGTTTTAAGAAAGTTTAAAAGAAAAAAAATAAGATATATTCCTTCAGAAAAATTTACTTCAGAAGTTGTTCAATCAATTAAAAATCATACAATAGATGCTTTTAAATCAAAATATAAGGCGATTGATGTTTTAATTATTGATGATGTTCAATTTTTAGCTGGAAAAGAAAAAACTCAAGAAGAATTTTTTCATATTTTTAATGTCTTATATGAAAATAATAAACAAATTATAATTTCATCTGATTGCCCTCCAAAATCCATTAACTCTTTAGCCGAAAGATTAAGATCAAGATTCGAAGGTGGTATGATAGTTGATATTAGTAGTCCTGATACAGAAACAAGAACAGCTATTTTAAAAACAAAAGCTCAAGAAAAAAATGTTTCTTTTTCTGAAGAAGTTTTTCAATATATTGCTTCTACAATCCAAAAAAATATTAGAGAATTAGAGGGAGCTATTAATCGTTTGATTATTTACCAAAAACTAAATAATCAAGAACCAGATATTAATGTTGTAAAAAATCTTTTAAAAAATGTTCTTTCTTCTCCTTCAAAAATGGTAACTCCTAGATTAATAATCCAAAAAGTAGCTGAATTTTATGATTTAAAAGAAAAAGATCTTTTAGATTCATCAAGAAAAAAAGAAATTGTAAAACCAAGACAAATAGCAATGTATATATTAAGAGAAGAATTAAAAAGTTCTTTTCCATTTATTGGCAGAAAATTTGGTGGAAAAGATCACACAACAGCTATTCATTCTTATAAAAAAATAGTTAATGAAATTGAAAAAGATCAAAGGTTAGCAGAAGAAATATCTTTAATGAAAGACAGAATATTTAATTCTTAATCATTAAATCTTACTTTATAAAGATGTGGAAAATATGTTAATAAATATGTTATTAAATTGTAAACTAAATTAGGGATAAAAAATGAATAAAGTTATATGATTAATTATCCACAACTTTATTTACTATTTCTTAACAAAAAATTCACCAGTTATTCCCCAAATAGAATGAGCTTAAAATAAAAGTTGTCCCCAACACTAATAATAGTAATAAGTTAATTAAATAATTAATATAATTATTAAAAAAAGAAAATAATAAATATGAAACTCGAAATACTACAAGAAAAATTAAAAAATGGATTAAGTATTGTTGAAAAGATTTCTTCTAAATCTTTATCATTGCCTATTTTAAATAATATATTAATTTCTACTGAAAAGAATTTTTTGAATTTATCTGCTACTGATTTAGAAATAGGTATTAATTGGTGGACATTAACTAAAATTGAAGAACAAGGGAAAATTACAATTCCTGCACGTTTGTTTTCTAGTTTTATTAGTTTACTTCCTAATCAAAAAATTAATATTTATTCAAAAGATAATAATCTTTTTATTGGATATGAAAAATATAAAACAGAAATAAAAGGATTATCTGCTGATGAATTTCCTATTATTCCTAAAATTGAACAAGGCGAATTTATTATATTAGATTGTAATTCTCTTTGTCAAAGTTTGTCTCAAGTAGTTGATATTTCAGTTCCCTCTACGACAAGACCTGAAATATCTGGAATATATTTTTTATTTCAAAAAAATCAAATAACTATGGTTTCGACAGATAGTTTTAGATTAGGAGAAAAAAAGATATTTTTAAAAGAAAACTCTAATTCAAAACAAGATTATTCTTTAATTATTCCTCAAAGAGCTATTAAAGAAATTATTAATATCTTTGGAGAGAAAAAAGGTAATTTAAAAATTTATTTTTCTCCAAATCAAGTAATGTTTGAACTTTTGATGGAAGAAACAGATCATCCTCAAATACAACTTATTTCTCGTTTGATTGAAGGAGAATATCCTAATTATAAAGAAATTATTCCTCCTAAACATACAACTCAAATTATTTTAGAAAGAAATGAACTTCTTAATCAAATTAAAACAGCTAGTTTATTTGGAGGAAAAATAAATGAAGTAAAATTAAAATCTGATCTTAAAAAAGGAGAATTAGAAATTTTTAGTCAAAGTTCTGATATTGGAAAACATGAATCAACTATTAAAGCTAAAATAGAAGGAGAAGAAGTTGAAGTTGCTTTTAATCATAGATTTTTATTAGATGGATTAATGAATATTAGAAGCGCTGAAATTATTTTAGAGCTTAATGGTGATTCAGGCCCAGGATTGTTAAAACCAGTAGGGGATGAAACATATTTGTATGTTGTTATGCCCATTAAAAATACATAACTCATAACTTGGAACTTGGAACTTAAAAAATCCAGCGAAAGCTGGGTTTTTAAGATAAAATCATTGACATTTTTAGATATTGTGTGGTATAATATAAGCAGAAAATATCAAGGAAATTGTTTTCTTGATTAACTTAAACAGGTCTTAAATAGGCCTAAACAGAACCTTTATAATTTGGAAAGGTGTGAGACAATGCCAGAAAATGAAAACACAAATGTAGAGAGCCAAGAATCAGGAGACGATCGTTGGTTGATTATGTTAATTTCCTTTGTTTTGGAAATTGGTTTAGTCACAGTTCTTTTCTATCTCATTTTCCCAATTACTTTTTTGGGAGGGATAGTTGGAATAATTGTTGCTTTCGGAGTTGTGCCAGTTTTAATTGTTTATTTCTGGTGGGCTCCCAACAATCTTTGCTTCACTTTTGTTAATGAAGGAACAGTAAAAGTTGTTGTGCTTGGAGGTAAAGTTACAAACATTTTAATTCAAAAAGAGGAATATACCCTTGATAATGATTGGAATGTTATTCCTGAGGATTCAGACCACAGAGAACTTTGGCATCCTTTGGGAGGGTTAAGATTTTATGGCGTTTGGCCATTATGTGATATTCATCTCTATGATTTTTCATGGACAGCTATGTTGCAGAACGGTGAAATTAAGCCCCATGTAGATGAAACACTTGATTATGCACTTTTGATGGATGATGTTTACTGGTTTGAAGTTCTAAAAGCAGAAGACAAAAATCGCTTGCCATTGAATTTGCAGGTCTTAGTTACAATGAGAATAGTCAACCCCTATAAGGCATTATTTGCTGTTCAGGATTGGTTAGAAGCAGTGATAGGTAGAATTCAGCCAGTTGTTCGTGACCGAATTACTCAGGCGACATATGAAGAGCTTACGATTAATCCTGAAGCGGTTGGGCATGCTATTTTTCATGGTCCTGGAGATCATTTTGATATTTTTAGAGACAGATATGGAGTGGATGTTGTAGCTTTAGAAATAAAAGAAATTGATCCTCCTGATGATTTGCGCGAGATTACTCTTAGAGAGGTTACAGCGACAAGAGAAGCAGAAGCTACTATTGTTGCAGCAGAAGCAGGGGCAAAAGTTGTTGTTATTACAGCAAAAGCTAAAGCTGAAGAAGTTAGGATTGGAGCTGAAGCTGAAGCAAGAGCAGTAGAGATAGCAGCTACTGCAGAAGCAGGAAGATTAGAAAAAGTCTATGGGGCAATTGATAAACAGGGTGAATTAGGAAAGTTGGCTCGAATACTGGAAGCATTGGAAGCATCTCCGGAAAATGGATCAAAATGGGTGGTTCCAATACCTGGAATACTTGACGGCTTGAGCCAGATTTTTTCTGGCAAGCAATCACCGCCGTTTGATCCACCGAAGTAAAACCTAAAAGTTCTTAGATAGGAACTTAAAAGGGAAGTCGATGACTTCCCTTTTTTCATTTCCAATTTTAAAAGAGAATATTAATATTCTCTTTTTAAATGCTTAATACATAATACTAAATACTAAATACTAAATACTTATTTCTTTCCCTTAGGTGGTCGTTTATATCCTCCTGGACCTGTTGTACCTTTTGGTTTTTTTCCTGATCCCGAACCAATCCCCATCCCAAAAGGATGTTTCTTTTTTGAAGGAGGCGTTGTTCCAGCTCCAGCACCAGGAGTATATTGAGATCCGCCACCCGGAGGAGTTGATTTACTACTGTCTGAAACTAAACTTGCTAAATATTGTGGAGCTTTCCAATCATTACCCCACATTTTTGGATCAGATAATCCTTTAAAGTATCCTGCTTTGCCATATTCTTTTTCTAAATATTTTACATATTCTCTTACAGCATCATCCATTCCTGTTTCTTTATCCATACTTGCATCTCCCTCTTGATGTTCTCCTATTTTATTCATAAGATCTTTATTTTTATTTAGAAATTCAGAATATGCTTTGTTCATTCCTTCCATAGATGCTTTTTGTCCTTGTTTAACTGTTCTATGTATTTGTATCCATCTATCTTTATCAAATTCAGCCATAGCAGGCTCTATAATATTTATATTTTTTAATGTTCCGGGTTCCATTTTGGCAATATGTTGTCCTCTTGATTCTTCTAATGCTTTTTGTATTGATTGTTTAGGAGATAAGGTCTTATATCCTGGTATATTTTGACCTGCTGCAATAGCAGCTAATCGAGGATCAGATCTTAAAAAAGAGCTTAAAAAACCTGATTTGAATAATGATTGAAATGGGCTTTCCATTATCTTTTTAAATTCTTTATCTTCCATAAGATCATTATCTGTAACATCTTTAACATTTTTACCTAATCTTTCGGCAATTCCCTTGCCAAAATATTTTTTACCATCTTTAAATATATCATCAGCATCTCCTACATCAATAGTCTGTTTTAATCTTCCAGCAGCTTCTTTTCCTATTACTTTTTTAGTAAATACATCTGTTAAATTTGTTGGAGTAGAATATTTTTTTGCTTCTTCTTGAGATTTTAATACATCAGGACGAATTTCTCCATAATCTTTAATTTTTTGAGGAAAAAACCATCTAGCAATAGGTATTTTTTCTGTAACTGTTTTGCTTGCCCATCCAGCTAAATCTTTTATTTTTGTTTGTTCCTCGATCCATGGTTTAGCTCCTCCCCATACTTTTTTACCCATCCATCCCATTGCTCTTTTAGGGGCCTTATATCCCAACCATCCCATTGCTTTTTGAGGAGCCCTAGCTCCGATTGTGGTTAAGGCGCCTGCTCCCATAGCTGATGTTTGAAGTCCAAAAAGTAATCCAATAAAAAGAAAAGCAACTGGAACAACAAATATAAATATACTTGCGCCTGTACTTAAATTTGCAACAGAATATCCAAGTTTGTCTGTTTGACTTGCTAATGTTTCTCCTAAATAAAGAAAAAACATACAAGTAACTCCAATTAAAGACCATTGAATCATCTGGTTCCACCATATATTAAAATATTTTTGAGTGGCTGGTAAAATATACGAAACAAAAGCAAGTGGAGATAAAATAACTAAAATCCAAATAGCAATATATCTTACTGCAAAAATTAAAGCAAATAAAAGATAAACAATGGCCATTATAAAATTAATTATGGCAAGGGCTGTTATTTTTCCTACTTTTTCCATTAATCCAGCTCTTGTTGAATCTCTTGTTCCAGCAGAGCTTGTAGCTTCCCACAGACCTGCTGCTTCTTTGTCAAAAGAATCCTTAGCTTTTGATACTAAGTTTGCACCAACGCTTGTTTCTCCATTGTCTCCTGCCAAAGCATTAAGAAAAAAATTCATAGAGATATTTCCTGCATCAACAATTAATCCACAAATAACAGGAGCAAAGTTTACCAATAGAGCTATGATAATAAAAGTTACTAATATTTTTCTATCTTGATATTTATCTAATCTTAAAATAGTTGCCAAAGCAATCCAAACAAGAACAAGAACAAGAGTCATATTAACAAATCCTTGAGTAACACTTAATCCAGTTGCAATTATTGGATTATCAGCAGGATTAGTGTAGCTAATATTAATAAAATTATCGCTTAATACCCATCTGGCAAGAGAGGAAGTGAGAGTAGCAAAAGTAAGGGTGACCATTCCTATTGCCCACGGAACTGCTCCTATTAATGTTGAAACAATAGATTCTGGCAAGGACCACAAAGTATCCATCCATCCAGGTTCAGATTCTGCGCTTGTTGACGGTGTTATAGTAGGGTTATCTATATCAAAGTCCCATGGAGTTTGAGCTTGTACTGGAGATAATTGGTAAAAAAATAAATTAGCAAAAAGAAATAAAAATAAAAAACAAAAAAGCTTTTTTTTGTTTTTCAACAAAAGAGAAAAATCAAAGATTTTTAACAATTTTTTAATCATTAATATATTCTACCAAAAAATAAGTTATTAACATATGTGGAAAACAATTAAAAATTATATTTTTAATTGTTTTCTAATTTTGAATTATTAATTTTGAATTTTGAATAAATTTTTAATGACTTAATTTTGAATTCCCGAGACCCGATCTCTATTATTAAAACTCATAATTTAGAACTTATAACTTTTTAAAATCTGACTTTTTTTATCTTTCCTTTCTTTCTATTTTGATTTTTGATTTTTCTATTTTTCTTCCTTTCCTTCCCCCCGAGACCCGACCTCTAAAAAACTTCCTCTCCCTCTCGAAGAGAGGTCGGGTCTCTACCAACTTTCCCTTTTTTATCTTTTATTTTAGTTTGTTTCTAAACTATGAGATAATCCAATCCAATCTTCAATAGTGAGTGTTTCAGCTCTTTGTTTTGGATTAATATTATTTTTTAAAAGTATTTTCTCAATTTTTTCTTTATCTATTTGTAAATTTTTAGATAAATTATTGATAAGTTGTTTTCTTGGTTGGGAAAATCCTGCTTTAATTATTTTAAAAAATAATTTTTTTTCAATTAAACTTTTATAATTATCAATAGGAGTAAGTTTAATAATTGAACTTTCAACTTTTGGTCTTGGATAAAATGAATTACTTGGGATGCGAGATATAATTTCTGGTTTGCTAAAAAATTGAATTGAAATAGCTAATATATTTGATTTTGGAGGTTTAGCGCAAATTCTTTGAGCAACTTCTTTTTGAATAATAAAAATTAATTCTTTTGGAGGAATTTGGAGTTCTAAAAAATTTCTAATTACAGGGCTGGTGATATAAAAAGGTAGATTGCCTACAATCTTAGAACTTTGAACTTGAAACTTGGTACTTGAAAGATTTAATTTGAGAATATCGTTGTTAATTATTTCAAGATTTTTAAAATCTTTTAGATTATCTTTTAAGATTTCACTTATTTTTTGATCTTTCTCAACAGCAACCACTTGTTTAGCTTTTTTGCACAATTCCTGAGTAATGGTTCCAATACCAGATCCAACTTCTAAAATAGTGTCATTTGATTGGATATCAATTGTTTTGATAAATTTTTTAAGAATTATTTCATCAATTAAAAAATTTTGACCCAATCCTTTGGATAATTTAATTTTATTTTTTTCTAATAATTCTTTTATATCTTTTTTAGAAAGTAAATTCATTAATCTATTTTAACATAAATTAAAAAATATAAATTTTAATTTATGTCAGTTGGGGAAAAAAGGTATTGACATTTTTGCAGGTAAATATATGATTATAAAATGGACTAAAAATAAATTAGATATTTTTTCTTTATAATTTTTAGATATTAATTATTATACAGGGATTTCTAATAAGTTTTTCATTCTTATTAATGTCGTATACAAACTCAAACCAAAAAGAGATTGAATCCGATAAACAGATACTGAAACAAAAAAAGAGCTCTAAAGGAGCTAAAAAGTTTTTTGGTATATCTTTAGTTATTATTATTTTAGGAGTTATAATTTTTGGAGCAAAACCTCTTTTAAATTCCCTTGTTAATAGGGATTTTTCTTTTTTAACAGCTCAATCAGCTGATAAGATTTTTTCTCAAGAATTATTTATTGAACCAACAAAGAATTTTCTTAAAGAATCATCTGAAATGAATTTTGTTCAAGAAAATAGTATAATAGCTATTTCTGCCCCTTGGTCAGTTGCTTCTCGGGCTTTGGGGTCAATAGCAGAAGAAACAGAAATAACAGCTGAGGGATTAGATACAGGGCTTACAGAGTATATTGTAGAAGAGGGAGATACTATATCATCTATTGCTGATAAATTTAATATTTCTTTAGAAACAATTTTGTGGGCAAATGATTTAAGTAGCAAATCAACAATAAAGCCAGGGCAAGAACTTATGATTTTACCTATTTCAGGAGCTGTTCATTTGGTAAAAGATGGAGACACTATTGGGACGATTGCTAAAAAGTATAAAGGAGAAATAGATGATATTGTTAGTTTTAATAATCTTACAAGTGAAGCAGATATTTATGTTGGAGATATGTTAGTTATCCCTGGTGGAAAAATGCCAGCAATTCCAGTAAAAGTTGTTTCTACTCCTTTGGCTGAAACATATTTTATGTTCCCATGTGAAGGAAAAATATCACAAGGATCTCATGGAGCTTTTGGAAATGCTGTTGATATCGCAAATAGCTGTGGAAAGCCAGTAGTAGCTTCTGCTGGTGGAACAGTCCAAAGAACAGGGCCTGCTCCTATTGCTGGAAACATTGTAACTATTATGCATCCTAATGGAGTTGTAAGCTCTTATGGTCATCTTTCAACAATTACTGTTGTTCCTGGTCAAGTAGTTGGAACAGGAGATATTATTGCTTATATTGGAAATTCTGGATATACAGTTGGACAAACTGGTTGTCATTTACATTTTGAAGTTCGTGGTGCTTCAAACTTTTTGGCTCAGTATAAAATTGGAAGCATTATTAAATGGTAATTTTATAATTTTTAATTTTGAATTTCGAATGAATTTTTAATGAAATAATTTTCAAACGAAGAACCCTTGCAGGTTTTTTTATTTTTTGTTAAAATTAAAATATAATAAACAATATTATGACTGAAGAAAAAAAACAAAAAATTGAAGAAGAAATAAAAGAACTTCGCGAGTTAGCAGGTCAAATTAAAGAATATACTCATCAAGAAAGAAGAGATGGTTTTTATTTGGATGTAGATTTTTATAAAGATTATGGACAAGATAAAACTGAAAGAGATATTAGAAAATAAGCATTTAATATTAGATACTAATATTTTGATTTGTTGGTATGAGTATTTTAATAAATGCGAAGAGTTAATAAGATTTTTAAAAGAAATAAATTGTACTTTTATTATTTCTCCTCAAATTAGTTTTTCTATTTATTTCATTTTAAATTTAATTTTGTGAATTTCTTCTAAAAACTCTAATACGGCTTTAACTGAAGGATTTTTAGTATTTTTTAATACTAAATTATTACCGAATCGTTTGTATAAAGGACTTAAAAATTCATCTCCCCAAGAAGGCGAAAAAGTTAAAACTCCCTTAAAATCAATTTCAACGAGTTCTTTGCTTTTAGTATTTTTTAATGCTGGCTGAAAAGCTAAAAACGCCTCTTTGCCAGATTGACGAGATATTAATGTTGTGCCAAATTTTTTTAATTCTATAATCATATTTTTAATAAGTTATTAAAACAAGACAACTTTGAATATTTTTATTAGTAGTTTTAATATTACGAATTACAGATTACTCATTATTTTTGATTCTGTACATTAAGGCCTCTGTGAGATGTTGAAATTCAATATTTTCTGATTCGTTTAAATCAGCAATAGTTCTGGCTACTTTTAAAACTCTGTGATATCCGCGTGCAGAAAGTTTTCCAGAATTAACAAATTGTTTTAAAATATTTTGCGATTTTGAAGAAATTTGGCAATATTTTTTAATTTGAGGAATTTCCATTTCAGAATTAGTAAACATACCGCCACCTATTTCAAGAGAAAATCTTTGTTTTTGAATACTTCTCGCAATTTCTATTTTTTCTTTAATTTTCTCACTTGAATTTTCTATATCAGGAGCAATTAATTTTTCAAATTTTACTTGAGGAACTTCAATACAAATATCAATTCTATCAATTAATGGTCCTGATAATTTTCTACTATATTTATTAATTTGAGATGATTGACACTTACATTCTCTTTGAGGATCTCTAAAATAGCCACAAGGGCAAGGGTTAGCAGCAGCAACAAGAGTAAATTTTGCTGGAAAAGTTAATCTATTTTTTGCTCTTAAAATAGATATTTGCCCATCTTCTAACGGTTGGCGAAGAGATTCTAAAACATCTCTGTGAAACTCAGGAAATTCATCTAAAAACAATACACCACGATGGGCTAATGTAATTTCTCCAGGTCTTGGAGGATTTCCTCCTCCAATTAAAGCTGTTTCAGAAGTTGTATGATGTGGAGCGCGAAATGGCCTTATATTTATCAAGGCCTTTTCTTTTGGTAATAATCCAGATACGCTATAAATTTTGGTTACTTCAAGTGCCTCTTCAAATGATAGAGCAGGTAAGATAGAAGAAAGGGCTTTGGCAAGTAAGCTTTTACCAGAACCAGGAGGTCCTTGCATAAGTAGATTATGTCCACCTCCAGCAACAATTTCTAACGCTCTTTTAGAACTTTCTTGTCCTTTTATTAAGCCAAAATCAAGAGAATATTTTGGTTTTTCAAGAAAATCTTGAAAATTAACCTTAAATGGTTCTATTTTGATTTTATTCTCTAAATAATCAATTACTTGCTTTAATGTTTCAACAGCAATTATTTTAGGATTTTTTTCTGTATTTTGAGATGTTATTAAGCTTGCTTCTTGGGCGTTTTCTTTTGGAAGTATTATTTCTTTTATGCCATATTTTTTTGCAGTTAAAACAAGAGAAAGAACTCCTTTAATTGACCTTAATCTACCGTCTAAAGATAATTCTCCCATAAAAACCTTGTCTGTTGGGTCAAATCTAATTTGATTAGATGATAATAAATATCCTAATGCAATAGGTAGGTCATAGAGAGAACCCTCTTTTTTTAGGTCAGCTGGGGCTAAATTGATTAAAATTCTTTGAGATCTAGCATAAGGGGACTGGAATTTAGAACTTTTAATTGCTGAAGCAACTCTTTCTTTTGATTCTTCAACTGTTTTGTCAGGCAATCCAACAATACTAAAAGATCGCAAAGCAAAAGAAACATCTGTTTCTACTTCAATAATTTGGGCATCAAGACCAGTTATTGCAACAGAATATAGTTTTGAAGGCATATTTTAAATTATAATTATAAATTACCTGCCCGCATCGCTACGCGAAGCGTTGCGGGCGGGTGAGTTATTGTGATATTAATATTAATTATAACAGATATATTTCACAGAGCAGAATTAAAAGATACAAAAAACTAGCGGAGGGCAGGGCTCCGCTAGTTTTTTAAATTAAAAAAGAATTAAAAAAGGTTAGTAACGAAATACATATAAATTGACCAAGCACCAGCAATTGTTATTACTTTTATCATAATAAAAACTTAATTGTTTAATTAGTTTCACTTTAAAATAAATTACATTTTTTGTAAACTATTAGATTAAAGAACTTACGGAGAGGTACTCTCCGGAATTCCGGAGAGTACCTCTCCGTAAGTCTCCGTAAGTTTTTTGTTTGTAGGTTTTGACTTTACAAAATTAATTTAATTTAGTAATGTTTGATTAGGACTTTTACAAAAACAATATAATGTTTACGTTGCGAAAAAAGGAGAAAACAGATGAATCAAGAACAAATAAGTGATTATATAGAACAGATGAGTGGGCAAAAATCAGCATATATTTGCGGACCTTTAACAGGATTGGGATGGCGACAGAGAAAAAAAGCAAAAAGATTTTATGAAGACATTGCGTTTTTTATTGATGAAATTACTGGAATAAGATCTTTTGTTCCTCATAAATTTTTTGACCCATTAAAAAATACTACTGCTACATCTCAAGAAATTGATACAGCAGAAAGAGAACAAATTGTTATTAGAACATCAGTTTTAATAGTAATAACTCATTTTGGGCCTTCTTGGGGTGGTGGAATAGAAGTAGAAATGGCTAATCGAAGCAGAGTTCCAGTAATTGTTATTTGTTCAAGAGATCAAAATGTTTCTCGTTTATTATTGGGCAATCCTGCTGTTCAGTATATTATTCCATGTTCTAATAAAATTTCAGATTTTGATGAGGATACATGTTTTAGATTATTAGAAACGAGTTTGAGAAATTTAGATAGGATATTTGAACAAAATATATTCGTAGAACATAAACGGTCTAAAATTTCGTCGCAATAAAACAAAAAAACAAAGACAGAATTAAATTTCTGTCTTTTTTATATGTGCGGGGATCGGACCCCCGCAAGTTATTTTATGATTAATTTAGGTTGCGGAGAGGTGCTCTCCGTAAGTTTTTCAAATTTAAAAATTAAAGGAAGTCGGGCGTCCTTTAATTTATTGTTTTATATTCTCTTTTTTTAATTTTTATGTTATTATAAAAATATTAGAATAAATAATAAATATGATTAAAAAGATCCTTATAATCTCTTTTTTGGGATTGTTTGTTTTCTCTCCTTTTATAGTAAATGCTCAAACAAGGTCAGGCTGTCCAACGCAAGGGTTAGTTCCTTGTGGAGGTTCATCGTGTCCATGTAAACTTTGTGATTTTTTTAAAATGATTGAAAGAATTGTTGATTTTATTCTTTTTGGAATTGTGCCAGCTTTAGCTGCTTTAATGATAGCAATTGGAGGATTTATGTATATTTTTGCTTATTTAGGAGTAGCCGGAGGAGGTCCAGAAATGCTTTCAACTGCCAAAAATGTGTTTAAAGCAGTTATTTTAGGTCTTTTAATAGTTTATGGTGCTTGGCTAATTATTAATACATTCTTTATGGTAATAGGTGTGGCAGATTGGACTGGTTTAAGGCAAGGATGGTGGACAATTAACTGTAATTAGTGTAAAGTTGCTTCATATCTGCTCGTAGGCAGACAGGGTTTGTCTATCTGCCCCTATAACTCAATTGGCAGAGTAGTGGACTCTTAATCCATAAATCCAGGTTCAAGTCCTGGTAGGGGCATATATATAAAATAAATATTTAAAATAGAAAGTAAAAGGGGAAAGCTGGAAAAAGTCCCGACCTCTCTCGAGAGGGAAAAGAAGTTTTGTAGAGGTCGGGGCTTGGAGAGGAAGAGAAAAAATAGAGAAATTAGTTAAAAATTTGAATCTCATTCAAAATTAAAAATTAATTTAAAGGTTGGATAATAAGTTGGATAATAAGTAATATGATAAAATTAATATGTTAAATACAGCAAAAAAAGAGAAAATTATAAAAAAGTATAAGGTTCATGATACTGATACTGGATCTGATGAAGTTCAAATTGCTTTGCTTTCAAGCGAAATTAAAGAACTTCTTACTCATCTTAAAAAACATCCTAAAGATTTTCATTCAAAAAGAGGTCTTTTAAAAATGGTTCTAAAAGAAGAGGTCTTTTAAAACACCTAAAAAAAGAAAACGAAAAAAAATATAATAGTGTTATCAAAAAAATAG
>JBDREW010000016.1:0-2295 GCA_043819385.1 Candidatus Nealsoniibacteriota bacterium
TGGATGATTCTAAAGGGGGAAAATATTCTCTTATTCGAGTAGGGCCAAATGATCAATTTGAAGAATATTATTCTCAAAACTACAAATATCTTTTGTGGCTTTATGGTAACGAACCTATTGAAAACTCAAGCTTAAGTTATACTGTATATGAAAACGTGGACAGGTTATCTAATCAAGATAAAAAAATAGTTAATTTTATTGGACCAATAGGAATTGTAAAAAATGAAAAATAAAAAGATCATTATTGTAATGCCTGCTTATTTTGCAGAAAAGACCTTAGAGAAAACATATAACGATATTCCTTTGGAATATAGGAAAAATATTATTGTAGTAGATGATGCGAGTAAAGATAAAACAGTTGAAGTTGCAAAAAAACTTGGGTTAAAAACAATTGTTCATAAAAATAATCTAGGATATGGTGGAAACCAAAAAACTTGTTACAAAGAAGCTTTAAAAATGGGTGCAGATATTGTTGTAATGCTCCATCCGGATTTTCAATATGATGCAAGAATGATTCCAGCCTTAGTTAGACCGATTGAAATAGGTTGGCTTGATTTTATGATGGGCAACAGGGTCAGAAGCAGAAAAGAGTCCTTAAGTGGAGGAATGCCAGTCTATAAGTATCTATTTAATAGGTCTCTTACAATTTTAGAAAATATTCTTTTGGGACAAAATTTAGGTGAATTTCATAGTGGTTTTAGGGCTTATTCTGCAAAAGTATTAAAAACTTTACCTTTCGATAAGTTTTCTAATGATTTTGTCTTTGATCAACAGTTTATTGTTTCAGCAGTTAACGCTGGTTTTAAAATTGCTGAGATACCAGTTCAGGTCAGATATTTTACAGGAGCCTCTTCAATAAGTTTTAAAAGATCTGTTACTTACGGTTTGGGTGCTTTTTTTACTGTATTTCAGTACCTCTTAAAAAGATGGGGTTTTGCAAATCCTAAAATATTTAATAAATGAACATTTCTTCAATTATCATAACCAAAAACGAGGAAAAAAATATCAAAAGATGTTTGGAAAGTGTTAGCTTTTCTGATGAAATAATAATTGTTGATGATTATTCTAATGATAAGACTTTAGAAATTGCACAAAATTACAAAACAAAGATATTCCAAAGAAAACTAAATCAAAATTTTGCTGATCAAAGAAATTTTGGACTTTCCAAAGCCAAAGGTAAATGGATTTTTTTTATTGATGCAGATGAAAAAGTCCCAGTAGATTTAAGAAACGAAATTATTCAAATTACTTCTGACCCTTTAAATACAAAAAAAGGATTTTTTGTTAAAAGGAAAGATTATTTATTTTTTAAAAAATTAAACCATGGAGAATGGGGAAATAAAAGAATCGTAAGACTTATAAAAAATGGGTCTGGAAAATGGGTTAGAGACGTTCATGAAGTTTTAAAAGTTGATGGGAAAGTAGATACATTAAAGTCTGAGCTTAATCACTATCCACACAAAAGTCTTAATGAGTTTATAGAAAGTATTAATCTATTTTCAACTATTCATGCTTTTTCAAACAAGAAAGAAGGTAAAAGAGTAAATATAGTTAAAATTATCTTTTATCCTTTTTTTAAATTTATTTATAATTGGATAGTTAGGTGTGGGTTTAAAGATAAAGACTATGGTTTTATAATGTCTCTAATGATGTCCTTTCATTCTTTTTTAGCTTGGTCAAAATTATGGCAACAAACAAAAAAATAAATATTGTTGAGAAATTAATGTTTCTTTATTTCGTTTTATTTCCTTTTGGCCATCTACTTACGTTAAGACTTGCTCTTTTAGAAAAGTCTATTCCTTTAAATGTTTCAGACCTAATTTCTTTTGTATTTTTGATTCTATTCTTTATTAAAAAATTAAGATATCCAACAGTTTTTAATTATTTTAAGAATTTTTTGATTTTGGCTATTTTTTCTCAAATATTTTTCATTGCAAGAAACGGGATAGTGAATTCAATAATAGGAAACCTTTATCTATTAAGGCTTATTTCATATACAGCAATGTTTATAGTTATTTGGAATTATGTTTTAGAAAATAAAAAGGTGATTGATAGGATATTTGACTCTCTGATTGTCGTTTCTTTTTTTATTGCAATTTTTGGCTGGTTTCAATATTTAATTTATCCAGATTTAAGGAGTCTAATTGCTCTAGGCTGGGATGATCATCTTTTTAGAATTGTTGGAACTTTAATTGATCCAACCTTTACAGCAATCCTTCTTGTTTTTGGAGTTATATTATCTTTGATTAAATACCAAAAAACAAAAAAGAATATTTATGCCCTTGCATTAGTACC
>JBDREW010000017.1:0-22108 GCA_043819385.1 Candidatus Nealsoniibacteriota bacterium
GTATATACATGAAATATTACAATAAAAAAAGACGCCAATGGAAATTAAAAAAGATGACACCTGTACAATACAGAAATCATCTTTTGTCTCGGAATACATAGCTGTTTTTTAAAAGTGTCTACTAATTGGGTCCCACATCAATCCCCAGTTCTTAAATTTTATTATTTTTTATAATTATGTGTTATGATAATATAATAATAAAAATTTAAAAACATAAAAAATTAAAAATATAAAAAAACATAAAAATCAAGAGTTTAAAATTATTTTTAAATTTTTAAAAAAAATGTCAAATCGTATTACATATATTCTCGCTAGCGCACTTCTTATAATAATGATTGGAATGGCATTATTTAGTATGAAAGAAGATACTCTTACTTTTGATGAAACAGCCCATATTGGAGCAGGATATTCATATTTAAGTCAAAGAGATATGCGAATGAATCCCGAACATCCCCCATTGATTAAAGATTTGTCAGCTGTGCCATTAATGTTTTTAAATCTTAATTTTCCAGGAGAGCATAGTTCTTGGGTTCAAAACGAACCAATTCAATGGTGGACTCAATTTGATTTTGCTACCCAATTTATATATAACTCTGGTAATAATCCCGACATAATTTTATTTGCTTCAAGAATACCAATGCTTTTAGTTCTTTTATTATTAGGATTTTTTATATTCAGATGGACGAAAGAAACATTTGGAAATAATGCTGGTCTTATGGCATTATTTTTATTTTCATTCTCCCCTACTTTCTTAGCTCATGGACGATTAGTAACAACAGATGTTGGAGCTGCAACGGCTATATTTATAGCAACATATTATTTTATAAAATTTTTGAAAGAAAATACAAAGAAAAATTTAATTAAATCTGGAATTGTTTTGGGATTAGCATTTCTTGTAAAATTTTCAACAATTCTAATTATTCCTTTATTCGGAATTTTAGTTCTTTTATGGTCAATTTTAACTTTTGGCGACAAAAAAGATAGACAAAAAAATGATAATAAAATTACTGATATTACAAAAGTTAAAATAAATGGATTTAAAGAATTTATAATTACTTTTCTTCGCTATACGGGTTATTCAGTTTTAATCGGACTTATTGCTCTTTTTGTAATTTGGGTTGCTTATAGCTTCCACACATTAGGATATCCTCCTGAAAAGCAATTAGAAAATACAAAAACAACAATAGAAAAACCAGATAATGACGCTCTATACAAAACAACTATTTGGATGTCAGATAAACCAATTTTAAGACCTATGGCTCAATATATGCTTGGCTTGATTATGGTTTTTGAAAGATCAGACGGAGGAAACACTACTTATTTTATGGGAGAAATTTCAGCTGACGCTTGGAAATCATATTTTCCAGTAGTTTATTTTGTAAAAGCACCACTGCCATTTCATATATTTACTTTACTTACTTTAATTTCCTTACTCTATATATTTAAAAAATTACTTTGGCAAAAACCAATTTTAAAATCAATTTCCAATTGGGCAAAACTTCATATTGTTGAAATAGCTTCCCTTATTTTTATTGCTATATATTGGGCTGTGAGCTTATCAAGTAATCTTAATATAGGGGTGCGTCATCTTTTACCAGTATTTCCTTTTACTATGTTATTAGTAGGAGGACATACAGCAGTTTGGATAACAACAGCTGGTTTTTCAAAACTTAAAAAAGCTGTTTTGGCATGGCTTTTACTTTGGCAAGCATATTCAGTAATTTCAATTTATCCTCATTTCCTTGCTTATTTCAACGAATTTGTTGGAGGACCAAACAAAGGATATTTATATGCAGTAGATTCTAATTTAGATTGGGGTCAAGATTTAAAAAGATTAAGTAATTGGATGAATGAAAATAATGTTAACAAAATCTATATTGATTATTTTGGAGGTGGAAATTTAGATTATTATTTGGGAGATAGATATGAAGGATGGTCTGGTCAAAGAAGCCCAGAAGAAATTAAAAGAGGCTCATATATAGCTGTTTCTGTTACTCAGCTTCAAGGAGGCAGAGGAATTGCAAAATCTGACTATACAAATCCAACAGATTATTATAATTGGCTTGATAATTATGACCTTGTAGAAAAAATCGGATATTCAATCTTTATTTATTATATTGATTGATTATTGATTATCTTTTTCTGGTTTTTCTTCTTTTATTGTTTCTGATTCTGAATTTGAATCTGATTCAAGCTCTAACTCTGGAATATCAGACAACTCATCATTATATTTAATAAATAATCTACTTCCAAACCTTAAATCAATATATTTAAGATTCCTAACTTCCTGTTCAGGAATCTTTTCTTTTAAAACAAGTTTTAAATTGAAAATTTGATTGGAAATATCTTTTTCTGAATTAAAATATATTTCCCAATCATCAATAGTTATTAAGGTTATTTTTTCTTCACCTTGTCCAATTCCTAATGGAATAAAAAATTCTTTTATATCTATTTGTGGAATTTCCTCTACTTGTTTTTTTATATTTAAAATTATATCAATATATTTTTTTTCAATTATATTACTACCAAAAGATATTTCTTTATCTGATTTTAAAACAAGCTGAGCTGTTTCTTTTTTACCTTCTTCAAAAATCACTCCCTCTTTATCAATATTAAAACAATCACTATCACTAATTAAAATCATTTTTTCTTGATTTTTTTGTTCTATATCATTATTTTGACAATTTTCTTCTTCGCATACTTGATTTTCTTTAGATTCAATAATAATTGGTTTACACCAAACACCAATAGGACTTCTTTCTTCTATGTCAACAATTATAGTATGAAAAAGTTTCCTTTTTATACTCACCTCTCCAATAATATGAAATTTTTTTGAAATTTCTGTTTTTATTTTTTTTAAATTAACAAATAAAATATTTTTTGGAATAATAAATAATGTTTTTTTATTAATTTGTTCATCTGCAATATCCTTTATTTGTTTTGTTTCTATTTTTTTATTTCCATTAATTTGAATTTCATTTATTTTAAAAACTGATGAAAAAAGAAAAAAATACAAAAGACCTATTGATGTAATAAAAAATAAAAGCCCAATCCAAAAAAAATTATTTTTTAATATTTTAAATGCTGACTTCTTTTTTTTGGTTCTATACGATTTCTTATATTTAATAGCTGTCATATTTAAAGACGTCTTTTTATTTTTCTTATTTTTTCAAAAATATATGTTAAATAATATTTTTTGGAAATTATAAAGTCCTGAGTTGGAACATATTCTTCTTTATATCCTCCAAATCCCATTTTAAATAAAGTTAGCCCTGCCCAAGGGTGTTTAGATTTTGAAATGTCTGATTTGTCTTTAATATCTGGCGCAATTCCCCAAAAATTATAAATCTCACACTCTCTTTGTTTTGCTTCTTTAATTGCTGTCCATTGAAGTAAATATGAAACAGGTATTTTATTATATTTTGATAAAGAAGCTCCATGGTGATAAAAAGCAATGTTTTGAGAAAAAATAACAATTGATGAGGAAACAACTTCATTTTTATATTTTCCTAAAAAAATTAAAATCTGATTATCATTTTTAAATTCTAAAAATTGATTTTTAAAATAATTTAATGAAAAAGGAGAGAAATGGTGTCTTTTAACAGTTTCTTTATAGATATTATAAAATTTTTCCAAATCATTTATATTCTCACTTTTAATTATTTCAATATCATTATTTTTTTCTGCTTGTTTAATCAAATAACGAGTAGTTTTGCGCATATTAGCTAATAATTGCTCTTCTGGGGGTATTATATCTAATTCCCATGTTATTTCAGGGTGCATATGAATAGGAGCGTTTTTAAACCCTAAATCTTTAAATATAGCTATATTTTCTTTATTGTTCTGCCAAATTGGAGATATTCTAATAAAGCTTACTTTTTCTTGTTTCGCTATTTCTTTTAATTCATCTAATAATGTTTTTAAAATCTTTTTATTATTTATTGTTTTTTCTTTTCTGATATTAGGCGCATGTGGACAAAATAAAAAACTGCCTCTTCTTGCTTTTATTTTTATAACTAAAGCAGAAGCAATTATTTCATTATTATCAAAAATTCCTATTCTCCAGACTTGTTCTTCTTGTTTTTTTTGAAACTCTCCCCAATTCCAAGAATCTACAAATGTTGTTTCCTCGCATTCTGATAAAAAACTTTCCCAAATTTCTTTATTATTGATTTCTTTTATTTCCATAATATATATTAAAATACATTCTAATACATAACTCTGATATCTATTCTAACAAAAAACCAGCTTTTAGAAAAGCTGGTTTTAAGATTTTGAAATTAAAAATATTATTCTCCTGTTGGAATATTTTTTGTTGCCTCTTCAAACATTTTCTTAAAGGTTTCTTCAAGGTCAAGTTTCCAACCAGCTTTTTCTTTTAGATAGATAAGATAGGTGTTTTCTTTTTCTGATTTCATTGTAGCCATATTTTCAGTTTTTTCTATTACTTTAAAATCAGGATCTTCATAATCTTCTATTCCTTTTTTCAAGCTTTCAGGGTCTTGATCTTTTATTCCACTATCTACAAGCATTTGTTTAGATTTTTCAGTTAAAGTATCAAGATATCCATCAATATCTCCTTTTTGCATTGCTTTTAACATTATTTTAAAAGTTCTTTGAGGACTGCTGTATTTACCTCCAACTAAAAGTAATAATCCAAATAAAACAACTAATACAACAATAATTATAATTATAGGTTTTTTAGGCATAAATATATTATCATATTTAAAAAATAATTCGACCTTGAACTAATATCTTTATTATATCAAGATACAATAGACAAAACAATGGGGAAAACAATTATTATAAAAAACGGGAGGGAAACGTTTGATTTCTTACTCGGGCGAAAAAGAAATTACGTTTCCCTCCCTATAGAAAGGAGCTATAAATAATTATATTATAAAATAATTTAAAAATCAAATTAATTAGATAATTCAAGTGCTCCTTCAGTATAAATATTTCTTGGATTCCACAACATAAAACCATTATATTCATCACCTAAAGCATTCTGAACGGCTTGAATTTCTGATTTTACCATATAAGCATCATAGTTAGCTCCCATATCAAAATCTTGAAGCCATGGTCTTATTTTAGCATTTTTATTAAATGTTTCATTGAATATAGTTATTCTTCTAAAAGCTTTTTGGATTGAATCTTTTACTACTTGATAAGGATATTGAGCTGGGTTTGAATATCCTAAAAATCCTGAAGCATAATGAGATGGATAAACCATTGGACTTATATAATCAAAATTTTCAAAAGCATCTTCAATGATTTGTCCAATCCCTAAATCATCATAATTATTACAAACAAGACCAAATAAATCTACTGATATTTTTATATCAGGAAGTTCTTGACGAAGATATTGAAAAAAATCTTTTAAAACTAAATGTCTTGGTGTTATTCCATCCCATGAAGAAAATTTCATATCACTTAATTTTCCATCTGATGGAAAACGAATATAATCAAAATTTAATTCATCAAATCCCCTACTTGCTGCATCTTTAGCGATCGCAATATTATAATCCCATGCCTCTTTAGAAGATGGGTCAATCCAAGCTAATTTTAAATTATCAAGCCATAAAGTTAAAGAATCAAATTCAGAACCTAAATAAGAAAGTTTTGATTTACTATGAACAGCCAAATCAGGTCTTGCATTAGCTAATACTGGGTCTTGGAAAACAGCAATTCTAGCAATAACATAAATACCTTCTTGATGGAATCTTTCTATTAAGGCCTCTAAATTAGTTATTTTGATATATTCAGCATTATATTCTTTAACTTTGGGAACATTAGTATTATACGCCATATATCCCGAATAATCCTTTATATCAATTACAATAGCATTAATTTCAGTAGTTCGCGCTAATCTAATTACATAACTAATAAAATTTTCTCTAGTAATTGACCAGCTTGTTGAATAAACAGCATTTATTATTTCAGGTGCAGAAAATGGTTTTTTTTTCATTATTAATTTCTGCATCAGCCTTTAATTGTTGAAAAGTAAAAATAGGATTTAAAGTAAAAAGACTTGCATTCATTTTTCCTAAATATCTTTCGGGATAAGTTAAAAAATCTGCTGTAGCAATTGCAATAATTAACAAAATTATAATAGCTAATTTATTTGATTTCATGGTTTTTTAAATTTAAAATGGCGCAAGAATAAAAATATTTTTTAATTCGCCAAGACCCACCGCCGTCCCGAGATTAAAAAATATTCTTATTCCTGTCTAAATAATTTTATATTACTCGTTACATTATAATTTATAATAACACTAAATTAAAATCTTTTTAAGAAGTTAATGATTTTTTGGGCTTGATTTTTAGAGATGTTAATATGTGTTGGTAAATTAAAAGTTATTTTTGATAATTCTTCTGCTTTTGGACAACTACCCATATTATATCCTACTTTTTCTAATTTTGTATCAAATGGAGCTACTGGACTTGTGTACCAATCCCCTATCAAAAGATTTTTCTTCCATGCTTGTTTTATTATTTCATGTGCCAAATTATTTTTAATTGTAAATCTTAAAAAAACATTTTTTCTTTGAGGAAAATCTACAGGTAAAATAAAATTAGAATCTTTTAAGTTATCAAAATAAAAATCAGCAATTTCTCTTCTGTGATTATTAAATCTTTCTAATTTTTTAAATTGATTTAAGGCTAATTTTGCCAAAGCATTCGGCATTCTTTTAGGAAAATAATTTGGTCTCTCCCCTTTTTTCTCTTTGTAATGGACTGCTTTTGAAAAAACATGCAACCATTGAAACAATACTAAAAGAGCTTTACCTAATTTAAGAAAATTATAAATTGGTAAAATTAAAACATTCATCAAAATTGGATGAATAACTTGTTGATTAGTCCAATATTTGCTTGGATACTTTGTTTGTTTGTAAATATCATTAATTTTTAGAGCCAAATCATCATCATTAGTTGTAATAACTCCTCCATAAACAGAAGAAATTATTTTATCTCTTGAAAAGCTAAAAAAGGCAACTTTTCCAAATCTTCCAACTTTTCTGCCTTTGTATTCTGCTCCAAGAGAATGAGCGCAATCTTCAATTAAAATTAAATTATTTTGTTCTGCTATTCTTAATATTTCATCAATATTAGCTGATAATCCAAATGTATGCTGGACTATTAAAACTTTGCTTTTAGGAGTAATTTTCTTTTTTAAATCATCAATATCAATATTAAAATCATCTTTATCACAATCAATATAATTCGGTTTTAAATTATTCCATAAAATAGGATTAACTACTGCATTACAAGTAAATGCTTGAATTAAAACTTCACTTTCTTGTTCTAATTCAAGCGACTTTAATATAGTAAATAAACAAGACCTACCACTATTAAAAGAAAAAGCATATCTGACATCAAGATATGATTTAAATTCTTTTTCTAATTCTAAAATATCGTTTCCCTCTTTTCTTTTTGCTCCCCACAAAAACAGCTTAAAAACAAGCCAGATATCGTCTTTTTCAGTATTTGGAGATAATGATATAGAAATCGGTTTAAATATTGATTTAAGCATAAATAACTTTGAATATATTGCTATGTCATACCTCACAATGCTTTATGGTAAGTTTTTTAGTGAAAAACATTGACAAAATTTACTTTTTATATTATATTATTGATAAGATTAGTTCATTAACAGTCCCTTTAAGGAGAAAATAGAATGAATACTTTGATTAAATTGATATTTGGAACAATAATAATATTTTTTATAATAGCTAATGTTGATAAATATTATTTCCAAGAACAACCAGTTCAAAAAAAACAATATTGGTATAGTCCTCAAAAAGAAGAAAAAGGATTATTTCAATTTTTGAAAGAAGTTCACCAATCAGCAGGGAAAAATTTCTTTCAATAACAAATATAAAAATCGGTTAATGTGTCAGAACAAATCTGACACATTTTTTTTAATCATTTTTTCAAAAAATCGCTAATTTCTTTTGGAACTCTACCTTCTAAAAGAATTACATCCCCTGGGCTAGAAAAATTATTGATATGTTCAATAATATCATCTGGTTTTTCAAGAAATAAGATATTATCTTTTTTCATTCCAGATTCTATTGCTCCTTTTTTTAATTCTTCGAATCTTTCGCTTGTCGTAATTATTGCTAAATCACAAGCTTCACCTATTTGTTGACCAATTTTAAAATGAACATCTTTTGATGATTCTCCTAATTCTATCAAAGACGGCATAATAATTGCTTTTTTCCCTTGCCATATTTTTAAATAATCCAAATCAGCAATTACTCCATCAGGGTTAGTAGAATAAACAGCTGAAAGAACAAAAGGATCATCTTTACCTTTTATTAATTTCATTGCTCCAAAATCTTGAGTTATTTCTAAGCATGCCTTAGAAATTTCATTTAAATTCATATCTAATTCTTTAGCAACTAAAATTGCTCCTAATATATTTGGAACATTTTGTATTCCTAATATATTAACTTTAAAATCAGCCGATTGTCCATCTTTTGTCTGAACTTTAAACGAAATATATTCTTTTTCCATTTTAATATTTTCAGTCCAAATATCTGGCTTTGATGTATCTTTTAGCTCTGCTTTCTTAGAACTATATAATAATTTTTTAGCAATATTAGTTGATTTATAAAGACCAATACAATATTTATTGTCTCCATTAAAAACAGCTAATCCATTTTTAGGTAAACTCTCAATCAATTCATATTTTGTTTTAACAATTATATCTTGTGAGCCAAAAAGAGACATATGTTGTTGATTTATACCTGTTAATATGCCTATTTCTGGCTTTGCTATATCAGATAAAAGTTTTATTCCTCCTCTACCATAAGTTCCCATTTCAACAATAAAAATTTCGTGTTTAAGTTTTAATTCATTCAGAATACATTGTGAAATACCAACTTCACTATTTTGATGTTCACTTGTTTTTAATGTTTTAAATTTACTTGAAAGAATTGTATATAAAATCTCTTTTGTTGATGTTTTTCCAAAACTTCCTGTAATTCCAATAACTTTAAGATTTTTAAATTCTTTTCTTTTTATTTTTGCTTTATCAATTATCATTTTATTTCTGTATAAAACAGAAAATGGCTGAATTAAAAGAACAATTGAAGAAACAATCAATGGAAATAAAATATCAAAAAGTAAAAGCCAGAAAAAGAAAACAAAAACATCTTTTACAAGTGTAATAAGAATAGCAATAATTACAAATTCAATTATCAGTCCAAATAAAATTAAAAATCCAGTTTTTTTAGTTAAAACTGGTTTTTTCAAGTTTTTTTGAAAAATATTTTTCAAAAAAACTAATATTTCAAATATATATAAAAATAATAATGCTCCTGAAATAGCTGAAAGAAAAAATTCTCTTCCTAAATATGTTTTAGAATATAAAAGAAAAATAAATGGAATAAAAATTATTATTTTAACTAAAATAAATTTTCCAAATAATAATTGTTTTCCTTTATCAGTTCTAAAATGGTCAATAAATCTTTTGACTTGATATTCTTTTAATTGCCAAAGATAAAAATAAAAAAGAGTAATCTTAGTTGTTCTTGTTAGCCAAAATAAAGATAATATATAAAACATTTTAATTTATTTAATTTATAGCTTCCGGAGAGCAGCTCTCCGGAGCTCAATTTATGCTTAATTTAGCTTACGGGGATCAGTTCTCCGTAACTTTTTCATTTATAATATAATTATTCTTTAAGAAATGGGATTACTAATTTAAGAAATTTCTTAGGTTTATCTCTATGAGGACAATGCCCTACTTTTGGCATAATCTCTAATATTGAATTTTCAATATTATCTTTAAAAACGCTTGAATATTTAACTGGAACCATTTTATCTTTTGTTCCCCAAACAATTAAAGTTTTTGTTTTAACTTTAGAAAAATAAGGGGTTAAATCTTCTCCTATAATTCTTTTCATTACTTCTTTCATAACTCCTTTTGCTTTTACATAATCTTTTTTTCTCAAAATAATAAATAAAATCTTTCTAGCTAATTTTCTAAAAGGTCTTAAACTTTTTGAAGAATTAGTTGTTTCAGCAACAAAATTAATAAGCCATATTTTAAAACTTGGCTTTATTTTTATTCCAGCAGGACCAACTAAAACTAATTTTTCTAATTTTTTAGGATAATTAGCAGAATATTTTATAGCTACACGAGCTCCAAAAGAATGAGCAATTATTGAAAATCTACCTAATTTTAAATATTCAGCAAGCTCAGCAACCCATTCCATATAATTTGTGACATCCCATGGATAAGTAGGATTTCCTGATTTTCCAAATCCAGGGAAATCAGGAACATATACTTTATATCCTTTTTTAGAAATACTTTTTTGTATCTTTTTCCATGTTTTTGAAGAACCAACACCCCATCCATGTAAAATCAGAAGAGGTTTTCCCTCTCCCATAACCTTATAATTAGATTTTACTTGTTTAATTAGAGCTTGCTGTTCAATCAATTTTAGTTTCATTTTTTTCTTGTTTTATGCTTTCAAAGTTAACATATTTCTGTAAAACTTTCGGTACTTTTATACTTCCATCTTTTTGTTGATAATTTTCAATAATAGCTATTAAAATGCGACCAATAGCAAAAACAGTTGCATCATTCATATGAGCAAATTCTATTTTATTATATTCTCTTTTAATTCTTGTTTTTAACCTCCTTGCCTGAAAATCAGTCATCAAGTCCGAAGTATGAGTTTCCCTATATTTATCCTGCCCAGGCATCCAACATTCAATATCAATTTGCCTTGCATCAGGCATTCCCATATCTCCGGTAGATATCATAACAACTTGATATGGAATATTTAATGAATTTACTAAATATTCTTGAACAGCAACAATAAAATTTTGTTCTTTTAAAGAATTCTCTTTAGTAGTAAAAGATTCTATTTCAATTTTATCAAATTGATGAACTCTTAAAATTCCTCTTGTATCTTTTCCATAAGAACCTGCCTCTCGTCTAAAAGAAGTGGAAAAACCAACATATCTTAATGGAAGATTTTTTTCGTCAAGAACTTCATCCATATGAATAGGCCCTAAAGTATGTTCAGCACTTCCAACTAAATATAAATCATCTTTTTCTAAATAATATCTTTCATCTTTATCATTATCTGTTAGTCGTCCCATTTTTCTAAAAACATCTGGTCTTACCATTACTGGTGGAACAATTGGAATAAAAAGATTATCAGAATATCCTTTTTCTATAGAATTAGCAATTTTTTTAATTATTTTTTCTGATGTTAAAATTTCAAAAGTATATTGAATTAAAGCAAATTCCAAAAGAGCTAATTTTCCTTTTAAATAATTAAATCTTGCTCCACTTACCTTTGATGCTCTTTTAGTATCTATAATATCTAAACTTTCTCCTAATAAAATATGATCTTTTGGTTTAAATCTTAAATTTGGCTTTTTACCAACTTCTCTTATTACAATATTAGATTTTTCATCTTTTCCAACTGGAACATCATTAAAGGGAATGTTTGGAACCTGATACATTAAATCATGATATTCTTTGTTAAGATTTTTTAAAGATTCCTCTAATTCATCTCCTTTTTGATCTATTTCTTTCATTTCAGATATTAATTTATCTTTTCCCTCTTTATCTACAATATTTGGAATTAATTTTGATGCTTTATTTTTTTGAGCCCTTATTTCTTCTAATAATTGTAATTCTTTTCTTCGTTTTTTATCTATTTTAATAAGCTGATCAATATCAACTTTAACTTGTTTTTTTTGACAGGCCTCTTTAACTTTTTCTATATTTTCTCTAATAAATTTAATATCAAGCATAATTATTCAATTTTTAATTTTTAATTTCAAATTTTGAATGAATTTTTAATGACTTAATTTTTAATTTGTCATTTTGAATTTAAGAATATATGATTTTACATTAACGAATCAAGGTTCTGACGAGCGAAGCGAGGCAGGTTCTTATTTTTGAATTTTGATTTTTAATTTTTTAACTTCATTGTAGGAAATAAAATTATTTCTCTAATTGTATTTGAATTTGTTAATAAAAGAGTTAATCTGTCTATTCCCATTCCAAATCCAGCTGAAGGTGGCATTCCATATTCTAATGCTTCAATAAAATCATTATCTATTCTTTGTGCCTCTTCAAATCCTTGTTTTAAAATCTTTTCTTGACTTTCAAACATTTTTCTTTGCTCAATTGGATTATTAAGTTCAGAAAATGCTTTAACTAACTCAAGACCAGATACAATCAATTGAAAACTAGCACTCTTTTTAGGATTTTTTTCTAATTGTTTAGCCAAGGGAAAGGCTCCAGCAGGATAATGAATAACAAAAGTAGGTTCTATTATTTTTTCTCTAATAATTTTTTTATAAATCTCATCTGCTATTTCATATTTACTTCCTTTTGCTACAACTCCAAGTTTTTTTGCTTCTTTTATAAGAGCATCTAAGCTAATTTCATCTAAATCAATTTTTGTATATTTTTTAAATAATTGATTAAACTCTATTCTTGGCCAAGAAGGTTTAAAATCTATTTTTTTCCCTTGATATTCAATTTCTGTTTTTCCAAATAATTTTTTAATTAACGAAGAAAAAAGTTTTTCTGTTAATTCCATTAAATCTTTATAATCAGTATAAGCCCAATAAAACTCTAACATTGTAAAATCTGGATTATGAGATCTATCTATTCCTTCATTTCTAAAACATCTTCCAATTTCATATACTTTTTCAAAACCACCCACTAATAATCGTTTTAAGTAAAGTTCTGGGGATATCCTTAGGTATAAATCAATGTCTAACGCATTTAAATGCGTTTTAAAGGGCTTTGCGCTTGCTCCACCATAAAGTGGTTGCAAAATAGGTGTTTCTACATTTAAAAAGCCCTCATTCTCTAAAAATTTTCTTATTTCTTTTATAATTTCAGCTCTTATTTCAAATTTTTCTTTTACTTCTTTATTAAAAATTAAATCCAAATATCTTTTTCTATACCTTTCTTCAACATCTTTTAACCCGTGCCATTTTTCGGGCAAAGGAAGTAATGTTTTAACAAGCATTTTATAATCCCTTGCTTCAATTGTTTTTTCTCCTTTTTTTGTTTTGAATAATATTCCCTTTATTTCAATAAAATCTCCTATATCAAAATTTTCTATAAAAAATTTAAAACTCTTCTCCCCTATTCCATTTTTTCTAAACATTCCCTGAATTTTTCCTGATTCATCTTTAATATTTACAAAAACAAGACCTCCATGCTGTCTTAATGTCATAATTCGTCCAACAATAACTATTTCTTTCTCTTCTTTTATTAATTTAGAAAATTCTTTTAATGCTTGTTCACAAGTATGAGTTCTTTTTGTTTTAGATGGATAAGCTAAAATTCCAGCAGATTCAATGCTTTTTAGTTTTTTCAACCGAATTTTCTTAATTTCTTCTATTGTAGCCATTAAATTATTTTACCTTATTTCAAAAAAATCGTCAAAACAAAAAAAGCAATTTGCAATCACAAACTGCTTTCTTTCCAGTAATTTAATTTATTATTGATATAAATAAGCAACAACATAGTTGGCAATTATTCTTGCAGAATTAGGTTTTGAAAACTCTTTGGCTTTTTTACTCATTTCTTCTAATTTTTCTTTATTAGAAAATAAAAACTTTAATCTCTCTAAAAGAAAATGAGGAGTAAAATTATCTTCTTCCATTACAATACATGCCTTATTTTCAGCATAAATATAGGCATTTTTAATCTGATGATTTTGAGCTGAACCTGAAAGAGGGACTAAAATACTTGGTTTACCAACAAGAGCAATTTCAAAAATACTTCCTGCCCCAGCTCTACTAATAATTATATCAGATATTTGATAAGCATAAGTTATTTCTTTTTCATTTAAAAAAGGAAACAGATGATAATATTTTTCTAAATTTTTATGAACAACAACCTCTGCTTCTCTTTTTACTTGTTCAAAATTTGCTTTTCCAGTTTGATGAATAACCTCAAAACTATCAAGAAGATCTGACAAAACAAGTAATATTCTATCATTTATAATTTTAGCTCCCTGTGAACCTCCTAAAATTAATATTACTGGTTTCTCTCCTGTTAACTTAAATACTTGTTTTGCTTGTTCAGAAGAATTTTCAATAATTTCTTCTCTTACAGGATTTCCAACAAATATCATTTTTTTAGCTGGAAAATATTCTGTTTTTTCAGCTGGAAAAGCAGTAAAAATCTCTAATGAAAATCTACTCCCTATTTTATTAGCTAAACCCGGAGAAGCATCTGATTCATGCATAAAAATAGGTGTTAAAAGTAGCCAGCTTGAAATAACTACTGGTAAAGAACCATATCCACCCTTACTAAATACAACATCAGGAGAAATTACAAAAATATGAAAAAATGATTGAATAATTCCTATTGGAAATTTAAAAAAAATATCAATAACATTTTGAAATGAAAAATATCTTCTTAATTTTCCAGCTAAAATTGTTTTAATTATAACACCTTCTTTAATAAATAAAGATTCAGCAAATTTATCTTTTGGGCCAACATAAAAAAAATGAATATCCTTTTCAGAATGAGCTTTTTTAATTTCTCTTATAATAGCTATTATTGGCATTATGTGACCAGCAGTACCGCCACCAGTAAAAACAATTTTCATATTAAAATATTAAATAATTAAACATCTAAATCTTTTTTTTAACATTTATTATTTATTTTATTATTAAAAATTAAATCATTAAAAATTTATTCAAAATTCAAAATTCGAAATTAAAAATTATTCTATTACTTTATTGTATCACTTTTTATATTGTTTAGAAATATTAAGAAGTATAGCCACTCCAACTAATTCAACTGCTATATGAGAACCACCATATCCTATAAAAGGCAAAGGGATACCAGTAAGGGGTAATAATTTAACCATAGCCCCTATATTAATAAATGCTTGGATACAAATCCAAACACCAATACCAATACTAAAAAGTTGGGAAAATTTATCTTTACTATTTTTAGCTATTCTAAAAGTTCTCCACAAAAAAAGTAAAAAAAGAGATATTAAAACTAAAGACCCAAGAAATCCAGTTTCTTCTGCAAAAATAGCAAAAATTGAATCAGACATTGTTTGAGGTAAAAGTCCTCCAAATTTTTGACTTGACATTCCGATTCCTAATCCAACAATTCCACCTGAACCTATTGTAATAAGTGCCTGTTTAATATGATATCCCGCTCCCATTGGATCGTCTACTAATCCTAACATTACAAAAATTCTTTCTAGTCTGTATGAAACTAAAGAAACTAATCCAAAAAATCCTCCAACTCCGATTGAAATCAATAAAAATGTATGCCATAAGGGGGTATTTGAAACAAAATATAATATAGCTCCAATAGCAAGAATTAAAGCTAATGTACTTGCATCAGATTGAAGATATAATAAAAAAGAAATGAGACCTAAAATAAAAATAAAAGGCAAAAAAGTATTTTTCCATTTTTTCTTGTCTTTTGTCCTTGATCTTTTTGAAACTCTATTAGAAAGCCAAGTAGCAATATAAATAAGGAAACTTAATTTTAATAATTCAGACGGCTGGAATGTAAAAAAACTTAAATTCATCCAACGAGGGGCTCCGCCAGAAACAATTCCTAATCCAGGGATAAAAACTAAAATCATAAAAAGCAAATTAAGAAATAAAAAAATCCAAGAAAATTTCTTAAAAAACTTTAAAGGTAGTTTGTAAGCAAAAAGCCCAAATAAAAGTCCTAACCCTACTCCATAAATCATTTGATGGTTAAAATAATAATTTGAAGAACCAAATTTTTCGTATGAAAAAACAGCTGAAACACTTGATAAAACTAAAATTCCTATAATCAGCAAAATACCGACTATAATCATAAGTGAATAATCAAAATGATGTGCTTTTGTTAAATTCATTTACAATTGATTTACATATTTAATAAATTCTTTCCCTCTATGAAACTCATTTTTAAATAAATTAAAACTAGCTGATCCAGGAGAAAGCAAAACAATATCCCCTTTTTCAGACAATTGATCAGCTTTCTTAACTGCTTGCTCCATTGATTCTACTAAAAAAGTTTTTACATTAAATTTATTTTTAATTTTTTCAGAAGCAGTACCAGGTAATAAAACAAGAAAATCAGGTTTTTCTTTTAAAACATTAAAATTTAATTTTTTATCCTGACCTCCTGCGATAAGAACTATTTTTGATTCAAAAAATCTTTCTCTCATTGTTCTTAATGCTTGTTCAACTGCATCTGGCATTGTAGCAGTAGTGTCATTAAAATATTTAACTCCCCTATTCTCTTTAATAAATTCTTGACGATTAGCAATTCCTCTAAATTTTTTAATATTTTTTTCAATTTCATTATTAGAGACCTTTAAAATTTTAGCACAAGAAATAGCTGATAAAATATTTGATAAATTATGTTCTCCATATAATTTAATATCTCTAACATTCAAAATTGGTTTTTTTTCATTATTAAAAAATATTTTTTGATTATTTAAATAACATCCTAATATTTGTAAAGGCCTATCCTCTGCATGTTTTATTGAATAAAAATATACTTTAGAATTAGCTAATTTAGAAAGCTCTCTTGTTTTAAGATTGTCATAATTTAAAATTAAAATATCATTTTTATTTTGATATTTAAAAATATTCTTTTTTGCTTCAATATATTTGTTTATATTTTTATATCTATTTAAATGATCTTTAAGTATATTACTAAAAATAGCTATCTGAGGACTTATTTCTAAATCCTCCAATTCAAAACTTGATAATTCCAAAACTACTTTATCCCCTTTTTTAACTTTTGAAAGCATTTCTAAAGGAGAAATACCAATATTACCAGCTAAAAACGTATTTTTATACTTACTTTTCAATAATTTATAAATAAGAGTAGAAATAGTTGATTTTCCTTTTGTGCCAGTAATTCCGATAATATATGCTCCTGACAATTTAAAAAACAAATTAATATCTGTTTCAATTGTTATATTCTTCTTTTTAGCAATTTTTAGATATACGGAATCTTGAGGAACATCAGGATTTTTAATAATTAAATCAGCATTTTCAAAATCTTCTTTTCTATGTTTGCCTAAAATATATTTGATAGGCAAGCCCTTTAATTTATCAATTGATTCTTTTAATTGTTTTTTTGTTTTTAAATCTGTAACTAAAACCTCTGCTTTTTGTTTGCAGAAAAATTTTGCAGTACCTACTCCCCCATTATTCAAGCCCAATCCCATTATAACTATTTTTTTATTTGAAAAATCCATACTGATTGCATGGACTCGGCGGGATTTGCACCCGCTACCCTATGTGTTAATGATAGGATTTTAGCTCCATAAAACTACGAGCCCAAGTCCAATTATCATTATAGCATCTATGTTGCATAAAACAAAAAAAGTTACCTAAAAAGATAACTTCTTTTGCACACATAGAGTAGAACCCGTAGTTTTATGGATTCTCCTACCTTTAATATAATTATATCAAACCCAATGCCCTTGTCAAGCTAAAATGGGTCATTTATTTTGATTTTTAATTTCTTATTAAAACAAAGATGACTTATTTTTTCAAAATTATATGGTTCATCACTAAAAAAGAACTGATGATTTTTTCCTTTTTTAATTTTAGCAATAATTTGAGGATTATTTTCTAAAAATAATTTAATTTCTTTAGCAACTGATTTAGCAGGATTAATAATATTAATATCACCTACCACTTCTTTAATTGCTTTTTCAAGCAATGGATAATGAGTACAAGCTAAAACTAATGTATCAATACCTTTATTTTTTAATGGTTCTAAATATTCTTTAATTATTTCTTTTGTTATTTTATTATCTACCCATCCCTCTTCTGCTAATGAAACAAACAAAGGGCAAGATTTTGAATAAATTTCTAAATTAGAATCTAATTCTAAAAGCTTCTTTTCAAATGCCTTACTTTTTATTGTTCCAGGTGTTCCTATTATCCCTATTTTCTTATTCTGTGTAATATCAACAACATCTTGAGAAGCAGAAGTTATCATTTCAAAAATAGGCACTTTTTTAAACTTTTTCTTTAATGAATTAGATGCCCAAGCACTTGAAGTATGACAAGCAATTACAATTATTTTTGCATCTTTATTCAAAAGCCAACTAGTTATTTTCTCAGAATATCTTTTAACAAAATTAGCCCCCTTGGTTCCATAAGGAAGTCGTGCTGTATCTCCAAAATAAATAATCTGGTATTCAGGAAGTTGTTTGAAAATTTCTTTAACAACTGTTAATCCCCCTACCCCAGAATCAAAAACTCCAATCATATATTTAATATTAAGTATTAGGTATAAAGTATTATCTATTTAGTATAGTATACTAAAAATTTCTTATTTAATCAAAAAAAACAACCTTATTTTAATAAAGTTATTTTAAAGTTTTATCCTAAAAATCGGATAGCTAAACCAATCACCGCTGAGAGAACCCCAATTAACCAAAAACGCATTGTTATTTTATAATGAGGCCATCCTTTTGCTTCAAAATGATGATGAATAGGTGAAGCAAGAAAAATCTTTTTTTTAAAAAATCTTTTAGATAAAAGTTGTAAAATTACAGAACCAGATTCAACAACTAATAAAAATCCAATTATTGGTAGAACCAATACAGAATCAGTTAAGAATGCCACAACAGTTAAAGCAGCGCAAAGTCCCATTATACCTGTTTCTCCCATATAAAAACGAGCTGGAGGTATATTAAACCACAAAAATGCCAGAATTGCGCCTGTTACAACAATACAAAATCCAGCTAAATCAATTTGACCATTAAATAAAGCAATACCTGAAAAAGACGCAAAAATAATAGCAAAAACTCCACCAGCCAACCCGTCTAATCCGTCAATAACTCCCCCACTATAAGTTGCCATCATAACTAATACAAAAAGAGGAATATACCAAATACCAAGAATAAAATCCCCATTACCGGGAATATGAATAGCACTATTGCTTAATTTATAATAAAACCATAATCCGCCAATTAACCCTATTGAAGCAACTAATATTAATCTATATTTTAATCGTAAACCACCAGCGATATATTGTTCTTTATTTTTTAAAAATCTTGTAAAAAAGAATTTTGAAAATTTATTACCAACAACAACTTGCAAAACATCATCTACTAATCCAACTAATGAAGCTGAAACTAATGCGAAAACAGGTAACCATGTTTGCGACCTGCTTAAAAAATTCAATCTTTTTAAAAATTGAATATCTGTAATTTCAGAAACTAAAAAGAAAACAAAAGCTAATATTAAAACACTTACCCAAATAAGCAAACCTCCAAATCTTGGCACATTTACTTCTTTTTCGCTATGAAACTTTGTAAAAACTGGCAAATCTTTTCCATCTATTGATTTAGTTCTTACTTCTTTTCGCCAAAGTTTATGTTTGTACAAAAAATGATTAAGAAAAGGAGTAGCTAAAAAAGCCAGAAAAAATCCAGCTGAACCAAGAATAAAAATACTAATTACATTTATGCTTAATTCTGACATAATTTAATTTATTCTGTGATTTTAATTAATTTTTTCATTTCAGAAAATCTATCATAAGCGCCTAAAATAACATTAATAATACGGCTACCATCTCCATTATCTAATACTATAAGCAAACATCCTTGCGATACTGGATTCCAACCAGTTTTTCCTCCAATTATTTCTGGAATTTCTTTTAAAAGATTGTTTGTATTCTTAGTAATAAAATGATGAAGAGACCCATCAACATTTAAAATTTCAGCAGAGGTTTTTGCTGTAATTTCAAAAATTCTTGGATAATTTTTTAATATATAAATAGATAATTTAACTAAATCTTCTGTACTGGAATAATTTCTTGGAGCTCCAGTTATTATTGGTTCAAGACCTGTTGAATTAAAAAATTTAGTATTTTTTAAACCAATATCTTGAGCATAAATATTCATTAAATCAACAAAGGCACTTTGGCTGATTGGTTCTGTTAAAGCATAAGCAGCATCATTACTTGACTGAATAAGCATTATCTTTAAAAGATTTTCAACTGAAAGATACTCACCTTCTTTTAATTTCCCAGATACCCCCTCTTGGTCTATTGCTGTTTTACTAATTCTTATTACTTGAGAAAAATTATAGCTTTCTTTTAAATCAAAAATTACCAAAGCTGTCATTAACTTTGATAAAGAAGCTATTGGTAAAGGGCTTTTAGAATTTTTTTCAAATAAAATTGTTTCTGTTCCATCTTGATTAATTTCAACTGAAATAGCTGATTTTGCTCTTATTTCTAAATCTTCAATTTCTGGAATTTCATTATTAACAAAATCTTCATCTTCACTTATATCTTCATCAAAATTTAATTTTGATTCTTTTTCTGATTTAACAATATTCATTTGAGCAGTGAGTAATTCAGAACCTTCAGATATTTCCGCTTTTTCAGAATTATTTAGTATAATATTTATTCCAAGGCCAAAAACAAAAGCTATAAAAAATGAAATAAAGAAAAACTTTAATCTACTATTTTCTTCGTTTTTTAATGTTTTGTATTTATTATCCATTGTTTCTTATTTAGTAATACCTTGATCAAGGTTAATTCTAATATTTAATTCTTTTAATTGTTTAGAACTTATTTCAGATGGTGAATTCATCATTAAATCTCTACTATCCCCTGTTTTAGGAAAAGCTATCACTTCCCTAATATTTGGTTCATCAAATAAAATTGATAAAAATCTATCAATTCCACAGGCAATTCCTCCATGTGGTGGAGCTCCATATTTAAATGCTTCTAACATATGTCCAAAATTATCTTCAACTTCTTTGTTTTTATAACCTATTATTTCAAATACTGATAATAATGCTTTTGCTAAATGATTTCTTATACTCCCTCCTCCTACTTCCATTCCATTTAAAACAATGTCATATTGACTTGTTAAAATATTTCCTATATTTTTTTTATCAAGTAAATCTTTCATAAATCTTTGCTTTGGAGCTGAAAAGGGATTATGAGTAAAAGTCCATTTGTTTTCTTTATTTTTTTCAAAAAAAGGAAAATCAACAACCCAACAAAAAGCTAAATCATTATTGTTTTTTTTATTTTTTCTTAAATCCGGCCTATCAGTTTTGTATCTTTTAATCGCTTCTTTATATGTAATTCTTGGAAAAGGAATTTTAATTATTTTTTTCTCTGGAAAAAGCTCTTTAATAATTTTGATATAAAGTTTTTCTATTAAATTTAAAATCTCTTTTTCTTCAATAAAAGACATTTCTATATCAAGTTGAGTATGTTCTGCTTGTCTATCCCCTCTTGGGTCTTCATCTCTAAGGCAACGAGCAATTTGAAAATATTTTTCAATTCCAGCTACTTGTAAAAGTTGTTTGTATTGTTGAGGAGATTGAGGTAAAGCATAAAACTTACCTTTCTGCAATCTTGAAGGAACTACAAAGTCCCTTGCCCCCTCAGGAGTTGATTTAGTTAATATTGGTGTCTCTACTTCAATAAAATCTTGGTCAATAAAATAATTCCTCATAAAGTGAATAACTTTCTGTCTATTTATTATATTATTTCTCAATCTATTTCTTCTTAAATCAAGATATCTATATTTCATTCTTTTTTCTTCATCTATTTCATAACCATTAGTTTCAATAGAAAAAGGCAAAGTTTCTGATTCAGATAAAACATCTAATTTTTCAATTAAAACTTCTATTTTTCCAGTTTCAATTTTTGAATTTTCCATTTTCTTAGGACGTTTTCCAACTTTTCCTTGAACACTTATTACCCACTCAGGACGAATCTCTTTAGCAATTTTATAGATTTTTTCATTCTTAGGAATTGCAACTAATTGTAAAACCCCGCTTTTGTCACGAATATCAATAAAAATAATCTTACCATGAGATCTTATAGAATCTATCCATCCAGAAATTTTTACTTCTTTATTAATATATTTAATTGTTTGATTATTATATATACGAATCATTAAATCTATTATGACAAATTTTAGAAGAAAGGTAAACTCATAGTTAATTAACGCACATTTCGGACAAATTAGGTAGTAGAATAGTTTGTTGTTTTAGTATAGCTTGATTAGCAATTATCTGTCCATAATGTTTGCGTAAAAGTTTTAATTTTAGTCTTTGTTGTGTGTTCTTTGAAGTA
>JBDREW010000018.1:0-7760 GCA_043819385.1 Candidatus Nealsoniibacteriota bacterium
TACTTCAAAGAACACACAACAAAGACTAAAATTAAAACTTTTACGCAAACATTATGGACAGATAATTGCTAATCAAGCTATACTAAAACAACAAACTATTCTACTACCTAATTTGTCCGAAATGTGCGTTAATTAACTATAAATTGACAAAACAAAAAATGTGTTGTAATGTTATATTTGTAAATAAACTTGATGTTCAAGTTTAACTTGGTTCTTTCACAAAAAGGAGAGTTGAGATGAAGAAGTTAATTGTGAGTTTGGTTGTTCTGTTTGTTCTGGTGTTTGGTGTCAATTCGGTTAAGGCAGAGGCAATTGTTATAGATGATTTTAATAATTATACTAATGGTTCAATCGTTGGACAAGGTGGTTGGCAAAGCGCTAGTTTTTATGGTGACCGTTTCGCTGTTCAGGATAATATAATGTTTGAAGGAGCAAAAGCATTGTATTGTACTTCCGCTTCCGATAATGTGATTGTTAAAACAGGAACTCCGCTTCCAAATGGGTTGCAGGTTTTCTATCTTAAAACTGAAAATAGGGAAAACTGGACTGGTGGTAAGGTGGAATTTAGACTCTTGAATAGTTCAGGGTGGCCCCCTGACGATCTTCTTCGCGTTGATTTTAAGCAGGACGGCACCGTAAGCTTTTTAAAGGGCAGGGAGGTTGAAGTAGATTTTGCGACCTTTAACGACAACGAATGGACAAAGCTCGAGATGGAGTGGCGCGCAAATGATTCAAAGGCAAGGTATAGAGTGAACGATGAAAATTGGACGGATTGGTATGGAGGCTACACTTCTACTTTTACTTTCTTTGATAGAGTCGGAATTGAATTTGAGCTTGATGGTGGCTCTGGAGGCGTATATATCGATACTTTAGGAGTCAATTCAATCCCAGAACCTTCAACATTTATAATGTTAGTTATTGGAACAATAGGATTAATTCTTTTTATTTTTTTTTCGTCGCAGATAATAAACCAATAAATCAATTAATCAAAGTACTTGAATAAATATTCAAGTACTTTTTGTTTTTGTCTTATTTTAGCTTACCCTTTTTTAAAATAAACTATCCTTGAAAATAGTTTTCCACAATTAAAACTCTTGTAAAAATAAAAGGTCGGGTATAAAATAAAGTAATGAAAAGAGAGAGAATAACAAAAAGACAAAAGGAACTTCTTTTTATTCTTTATGAATATATAAAAGAAGAAGGTTACCCGCCAACCTTTCAAGAGATGAAAGATCGTCTTAATGTATATTCTAATCAATCAATTATCGATCTTTTAGAAAAACTTAAAAATAATAATTTTATAAAAAGAAATAATTCAGCAGCTCGTGGAATTTCAATTTTACCACTTGGCTATAAAGTTTTAGGAAAACCATCGCTTGTTGCTTTTCTTGGTGTTACAAGTGCTGGTGCTCCTATTGAAGCAGTTGAAATTCCTGGAGAATGGGAAGAAGTTTCTCATGATTTATCAAAATTTAAAAATGATGTTTTTCTTTTAAAAATATCTGGAGATTCAATGATAAATGCTGGCATTGATGATAATGATGTTGTTTTAGTAAAAAGTCAAAAAGAATTTGTTTCTGGAGATGTTGTTTTAGCTCAAATTAGAGATGAATCAACAATTAAAAGATTTATTTCTGATGATAAGCCACCTTTTGTATATCTTAAACCAGAAAATCCAAAATATGATAATATAGTTTTTAATGAAGAAATGGAAATGAAAGGAAAAGTAATTTCTGTTTTAAAAAATGGTTATTGGAAATCAATTAAGTAATTAAAATTAATTAAATATTATGCCTACTCAAAAAATTAGCAAAACAAAAGAAATAATTAGTAAAGTTTTTGGTGATGAAGAAGTCGCTTATGGATTAAAAGAGTTTGAAAATATTGATTTAGAAAAAACTTTAAAAATTATTGAACAAGAAAAAGGCAAATTTTACATTGAAGATAAAAAATCAAAAAAATTAAGGTTGGTTTTTGATGAAGAGAAACAAAAGGGAAGACCTGAAGAAATTATCCGTCAACTTTGGCTTTTCAAATTAAATGATTATTATAAATATCCATTTGATAGAATAGATGTTGAGAAAAGTATTCATTTTGGAAGAGAAATACATACTAAAGCAGCTGATATTATTATTTATAAGAAAGATAAAATAACACCATATATTATTATTGAAGTTAAGAGTCCAAATGAAAAAAAAGGAATAGAACAGCTAAAAAGTTATCTTTCAGCTGAAGGTTCAGAAATAGGAGTTTGGTCAAACGGTATAGGTAGAGTAGTATTATATCGTCCTTATCCAAAAGAATTTCAAGATTCATTAAGTGATATACCAAAAGCTGACCAAACTATTGATGATTTATTTGAAGTTAAAAAGATTTGGGATAATTTGAATCCAAAATTTAATTTTGTTGATATTATTAAGCGAATTGAAGAGATAGCTCTTGCTGGCTCTGGGGCAAATGTTTTTGAAGAAATATTTAAAATTATTTATGCCAAATTATATGATGAAAAACTTGCCAGAGAACAGCGAGAAAATCAAGAGGTAATTTTTAGAAAATATAGAGATCCAGAAAAAACATATGAAGTAATTAATGATCAATTATTTAAAAAAGCTATTAAAGAATGGCCAGATACTTTTGAATCTTCAGATAAAATTAGATTATCTCCAGATAGATTAAATACTTGTATTCCTTTTTTAGAAGATTATCGTCTTTTTGAAATAGGTCAAGGAGAATTAGAAATTATTGATAGTGCTTTTGAATATTTAATTACCGAAGTTTCAAAAGGTAAGAAGGGGCAGTATTTCACACCTCGTCATGTTGTTAAAATGTGTGTGAAAATGATGAATCCAAAGTTAGATGAATCTATAATTGATATAGCATGTGGCAGTGGAGGTTTTCTTTTACATACTATGTATTATGTCTGGGAAAATTTAAAAACAAAGGATGCTAAAAAAGGATATGCTTCAAAATATCTTTTTGGTCTTGATTTTGATGATAATATGCGTCGCATCTCTCAAGCATTAATGCTTATCGCTGGAGATGGACGTCATCACATTTTCAAACGGAATGCTCTTGATGCCAGAGACTGGCAAGGAACTGAAAGTGAAGATGCAAGAGTAGCTTTAAGGCCTTTTTTAGCAAAATTAGAAAGTTCGTCTGATACAAGAGATAATGAGTTAACTTATAAGTATTTAGATTTTGATATTTTGCTTACAAATCCTCCTTTTGCTGGAGAAAATCCTGATCAAGGATTGCTTCGTCAATATGAATTAGCCAAAAAAAATGGAAAGTTAAAAAATAATGTTGAAAGGCATATTCTTTTTATTGAAAGATCTCTTGATGTTGTTCGTCCTGGTGGTAGGTTGGCAATAGTTTTACCTCAAGGCGTTTTTAATAATACAAATATGCAGTATATTCGTGAATGGCTTTTTGAAAAAGCAAGAATTTTAGCAGTTGTGGGATTACATGGAAATAGCTTTAAGCCACATACAGGAACAAAAACTAGTGTTTTATTTCTTCAAAAATGGTCAGAAAAAAACAAGCCATCAAAAGATTATCCAATTTTTATGGCTACATCTAAAAAAGCAGGTAAAGATAATTCAGGAGATTATGTTTATAAAAAAGATGAGAAAGGAAATATTATTACAAATCACAGAGGCAGAAAAACATTAGATCATGATCTTGATGAAATAGCAGAAGAATTTATTAAATTTGCCAAAAATCAAAAATTTGATTTTTGGAGATAGAAATTATGTATTTTTTTGATATATCTATTATTTCAAATTTTCTCTCGATAGAACTTATATGGAAAATTATTTCTTGGTTTTATAAAACCTTTTTTAATCAACCATTATATAATTATTCAGGAAACCAAGTTTTTATTTTTGGTTCAAATAGATTCGTTGGATGTCCAAATATTTTAACAATAAACGATAAGCCGATAATTAAGGTTGATGCGTTAGGTAAGAGACTTTACTTAAGTACTGATTTTTATGATAGAGATGGTAGATTGGTAATTAAGATAGTTAGAAATAAAATAAAATTAAACAAAGATAACGTTTTTAAAATTGAAGAATGGAAGAGAAAAAAATAAAAATAATTAATCAATTTAATGAACCAATTGAAATAATCGCTCATAAAACAGGGGAGATAGAATTGAATGGTGTTTTTTATATTGGTAAACAAAAGATTGAAGCAAATCAAAATGGATTAAGAATATGATTACTTATTCAATAATTCAAAAATCTAAATTGAAAGGAGCTTTGAGAATAGATGCTGAATATTATCAGCCAGAATATTTGAGTAATGAACAAAAAATTAAGAATTATAAAACTATATTTATTGGAGATATAGCGGATATTGTATATGGAACTACTCCTACTGGTGGAGTTTTTGAAAAAGATGGAGTGCCATTTATAAGATCTCAGAATTTTTTAGATAATTTAATTGATGATTCTAAATTAGTTTTTTGTAAAAAAGATTTTCATATACAAAATAAAAAATCAAATATTATTCCAGGCGATATTTTATTCGCTGTAGTCGGTGCTACAATAGGTAAATTAGCAATTGTTCAAGGTAAGATTAAAGAAGGTAATATAAATCAAAATATAGCTAGAGTTAGAATAAAAAATGAGATGTTTAATCCTTATTTTATAGGTCTTTTTTTTGCTTCTAATTTTGGTCAATTGCAGATATTAAGAATGATAACTGGAAATGCTCAGCCGTATTTAAATTCTGATCAGATTAAATTTTTTATTGTTCCGAATATAGATATAAAAAAGCAAAATAAAATAGTAGAAGATTTTAAAAAGATAGAAAATTATTTAGAAAAATCAAAATCTTTATATTCTCAAGCAGAAAATCTATTTTTAGAAAAATTAGAATTAAAAGATTTTGGAATAAAGGAAAATTTATTTTCTATTGTTAATCTTTCTGATGTAAAATTTGCTAATCGTATTGATGCTGAATATTTTCAAAAGAAATATAATGAATTGATATCAAAAATAAAAAATAAAAAATCAAAATTATTAGGAGATTTAGTTTTATTTAAAAAAGGAATTGAAGTGGGGAATAATGAATATCAGGAGAATGGAAAGCCTTTTATAAGAGTTAGTAATATCTCAAAAAATGAACAAAATAGAGGAGAAACAAAATTTTTAAAAGAAGAATTATATAAAAAATTAAAAGATGATTTTGAGCCGAGAGAGGGAGAAATTTTATTAACGAAAGATGCAACACCAGGTATTGCGTATTTTCTTAAAGAACCAATTAATGGAATAATTTCAAGTGGAGTTTTGAGATTAAAATTAAAAGAAAAAATTAATCCAGAATATTTAACTTTAGTTTTAAATTCAATTATTGGACAAATGCAGATGGAGCGTGATACAGGAGGTTCAATAATAATTCATTGGAGACCAGAACAAATTAATAGAATTGTAATTCCAATTTTATCAAAAAATATTCAAGAAAAAATCGCTGATTTAGTTAAAAAATCTCATAGTGCAAGAAAAAAAGTTAAGCAATTATTAGAACAAGCGAAACAAAAAGTTGAAACTTTAATTGAAAATAAATAATTAAAATTAATAATAAAATTATGGAAGACAAAAAAACATTATCTCCAACTAGAGAATTAGCTTCAAGAGTAATATTTGAGGCATTTAAAATTTTAAAAGAGGCTGGAGGAGAATTAAGGGGGGAAGAGGTTATAGAAAAAATTGAAAAAAATATCAATTTCAATGATTGGGATAAAGTAATATATGAAAAAACTGGCAATGTAAGATGGCAATCTGTTTTACATTTTTTTACTATTAACTGTATGAAAGCAGGATTTTTAAGAAAAAATAAAGGTATTTGGACGTTAACAAAAGAAGGTGAGGAGGCTATAGGACTTGGTCCTGTAGAATTATTGAAAAAAACAACTGATTTATACCGAAAATGGGCAGATATAAAAAAAGAAACGAAGATTATAGGTCAGGACGATTCGGAATTAGATTCTGAGCCAGATCAATTACAAAAAGCAAACCTTGATCAAATAGAGGAAAGATCTGTTGAAGATATTAGAAATTATATTATAAGTAAGAACCCTTATGAATTTCAGGATATAGTTGCGGCGTTATTAAGGGCGATGGGTTACTATACTTCATTTGTTGCTCCAAAAGGAAAAGATGGTGGAGTAGATATTATTGCCTATCAAGATCCATTAGGAATTAAAACACCTCGCATAAAAGTACAAGTGAAACATAGACCATGTGCATCTATATCAGTGGATGAAATTAGGCAACTGGCAGGTTTGTTAAATGATAATAGTGATGTTGGTATATTTATTACTTCTGGAAAATTTACTTTAGATTCAGAAGGTCAATCAAGGAGTATGCACAAACATATAGAATTAATCGATTTCGAAAGACTTATTAGTCTTTGGCAGGAATTTTACGAAAAATTATCAGATAAAGATAAAAATATGTTACCTTTGGCCCAAATATATTTTTTAGGAACTAATGAGTAATCTTAAAAATAAAAAGAGGATACTTCACTTTTAGTCGGGGTTTTAGGTTTTTCAAAAAAGTTAAAAGTAAAATGTTAATAGAAGATGTTGAATATACTAGAATTAATACAGATGAAGATAATGTGTCATTTAAATCATTTAAAACATATTTACATTATTTAAAATCATTATCTATTTTATTAAATTCTATTTATATGGATAAAACTAGATTAGTTAATTTTGAAGAAAGAAAAAATTTTAAAGAATATAATTTTGAAAAAGTTAAAAAACTTTTATTTAATGCTTGGAATACAGAATTTTTGCTTAATTTTTCAAATAATAATTTTGATTTAATTAGATATTCTAATCATTGGTTATCGATTCAAGCATATTATGTAATTTTTCTTTTAGGTTCTTGTTATTTTTTATTAGAAGAAGGACATGAAAAATATAAAATAATACATAAAAATTTTTGTGATAATATTTCAGAAAAATTAATTTCAGATAATGATTTTTTGCCATCACCATTTAATTTATTTGGTTTGAATGGAGTTGAAAGAAATAATTTTAATCTTAAAAATTTACCAAATGGACATACATTTGGTTTAACTAGTAATTTAAAAGAAATAATTACTATTAATGATTCATGGAATTTATTGGGAATGTTTATTTTAACTACTCGCAATAATGAATTTAATTATAGACGGCAAAAACGGTTAAATAAAAATAAAAAGAAATTAAAAAAGGGAGAGAGAAAAGAAATAATAAATGGCATGCGAAGAACAACAGTTTTTGATTGTTTGTATAGAATTAGAATACGATCAAATTATAGAGATGCTGATATGTTTTTAAGTGATATTATAGATAATAATGAAGCAAATGAATTTCATTGTTATTTAAGAAATATTGTAGATTATGGAGCGATTATTTTTGAAAATAAAATAATTCAAATTTTAGGTTTCGAAAAATTTAAAGAAATATTTAAAGAATTTAATAATAAAAATAAGAATAATCAAATAATTGAAAGAATGAAGTTATATAATAAGTTTTGAAAGGAAATTCTTCCTTTTTAAATAAAAAAGGGACGCTCCACTTTTAGTCGGGATTTTAGGCATTTATTGTAAAAATAGGGGACATGAACTGGGCCCCAAAAAGTAGACACAATTAAGTGTCTACTTTTTCTATTAAGTCGTTTATGTATATAATAGAATAATAATTAAAGAATAATAAAATAATATGTTTAATCAAGAACAAATCAAGGAATTATTAAAGAACA
>JBDREW010000019.1:0-22610 GCA_043819385.1 Candidatus Nealsoniibacteriota bacterium
TTACTTCAAAGAACACACAACAAAGACTAAAATTAAAACTTTTACGCAAACATTATGGACAGATAATTGCTAATCAAGCTATACTAAAACAACAAACTATTCTACTACCTAATTTGTCCGAAATGTGCGTTAATTAACTAACCATACACTATTCATCTCTTTTTTTATTCTAATATTGTCCTCTATATTGTCAATAATATAAAAGAACAAGATAGAGGCCCGTCCTCTACCCTGTATGTTTTATACTTAATACTTAATACTTAATACTTAATACTTGATACTTAATACTTGATACTTAATACTTTTTACTTAATACTACTCCCCCGTCATATCATAATCTAAAATAAAATCACTATCTTCATCAATTTCATATTGATTCAAATATGGAGAATATGTTTTTACATAAATTTTATCTTCTGACGGAAAAAATTCTAATACTCTTAACCAACCATTACCGCCATTTTCTCTGCTTTGATAATCTGCTAAAAGTTGATGAACAGGCATTCCAAAAATATTATTATCTGTTCTTTGTGCTTCTGAATGAACATGGCCAGATAATACCAAAAAAATATTTTTATTTTTATATATCAAATTATCCCAAATATATTGTGTGTTATTTGATTCTGCTGTACATCCACCCATTTTTCCCGCAGATGTATGAACATCTCTTTTCGCGCTTTCACTAAGATATCCATGAGTTGTTATTATTGCTCTTTTATTAGGATATTTTTTAAAAATAGAATTAGCCCATTCCAAAACATCAGCTTCAGGACAATATTCAAGATGAAATATTATAAAATCATTATTAGCTACTGAAAATAATTGATAATTATTATTACTTTTTCCATTAGGATAGTTTTGATTACTAATTTCAAAAAAAGGAAAATATTGATTAAAATAATCAAGCTCTCGTTTATTGGACATATCATGGTTACCCGCTGAAATTCCATAAGCAACTTTATTATCTAAAATACTCATACCTTGTTTTGCATTTTTCCATTGAAATTCAGAATCCCAATTATCAACTATATCCCCTAGATGACTAACAAATATTATATTTTTATTATCTATATTGTCTCTAATCCATTTTGTTTGCAAAGTAAAAATGTCAGGATATTCCTCAGAATATTTTTGAGTATCTGGTAAAACAATAATTATAAACTTTTCAGGAAAAACAAAATCAATATCAGATGTTTCTGGTGAACTTATAATTGCCCAAACTAAAATACCAACAAAAACAGAAAAAAACGCTATAAGAAAAATAATTTGCTTATTTTTCTTATCTATTTTATCTTTTACATTTTTTATAAATTCAAACATAATATGATTGCTAGGCCCGTCCTTGCAATCCTATTTTACCATAATATAGATATAAAAAAATACGAGGTTTAATCTCGTATTTTTTAAATGCGCAGCCGATGGGATTTGAACCCACGATCTCCGCCGTGACAGGGCGGCGCTTTAAACCAGCTAAGCTACAGCTGCATATAAATGCATTGTCGGAGGCAGGAATCGAACCTGCGTTAATCGCTTATGAGACGACTTTAGATGCCAATCTACTCTCCGACACTAAATTTTATTATCTTTTTCTATCATAATTAATCCTTCAATTAAACCCATAATTTCGTAATAAAGTTCTGCTGGCTTTCTAACTTTAACTGAAAGTACTCCATAATAAACAGGAAAATTTTTATAATTCTTTTTATTTTTCGATTTAATTAAAATAGTTTTTGTAAATTGTTTTCTTGAAATTCCTGTAATTTTTGACCAATAATTTTCTATCTTTTGAACTCTATCTTTGTGAATTTCATTAATTTTTATTTGAAAAGAAAACCTATCATTTGTAACATCACAAATCTTTTTAAATCACTCTAACATATATAAAATCATTTTAGGATCAGAATTTGTAAAACCAACTTGATCTCCTCCTAAATATTTATAGCCTTCTCCCCAATACAATGCTATTCCACCAATAAAAAAATCTCTTTTATTTAAATCACCAATTTCTTTTATTCCTTCTTCTTTTAAAAGTAATGTTTCATTCATTCTCGCCCTTCTTAATTTCTCCAAAAATTTTATTCTTCCATTATAACTTCCAGATTTTTGTTTATCTGCTAATCTTTCAATTTGTTCTTCACTAAGAGAGATATCACGACACCATCTACTAATAGAGCCACTTTTTTGCATTTTTAATTTTTCAGCAATTTCACCAATGCTAAAACCTTTTTTACGAAACTCCTGAGCGAGAACTTTTTTTGTTATATTTACCATTTTTAAAAAACTTAACTTGTTGCGGGACCGGGAATTGCACCCGGGTCTCAAGGTTCTTTAATTTAATCTAGTAAAAAACTAGAACCATTTATTTCTAAATGGAATGGACTATACCATCTTCCAATTATTTTTTTATTGGAAGCTCCTATTATAGTCTCTGAACCTTCCTCATAAGATAATTTTATCTTATATGGCTTGGCTGCTGATTATCAAATTTCTTTTCTTTTTAAGCATTCGCATATATCCTTTACGGATTCCGCTGTAGCGAAAAGAACTCTAATGACTTTCCAGCAATTTAAGGAATTTTTCCACAGAATATTACTATTCTGGGCCACAAAAATTTTATGGGCCTCGTAAGATACTACTTCTCCATCCCGCATTTCGATTATATCTTGTTTTAATAAAAAAATCAACCTTTTAAAAGATCAATTTTAAAAATATTTATTCAATTAAATGTAAAATAATTTTTAATTAATTTAAAATATCAAATGCTTGTTTAAAAACATTAACTGCTTTTTTTGCTTTAGCTAATCCTATTTTTTGATCTGGACTATGAACAATATCATTACGAACTTTGTGCGCTTCCCAAACATCATTTATATTTTTCAACATTTCTGAATTTATTTTCTTTAATTTTTCTGCCATAGTTTCTCCCATAATCCCTTTTCTTTCTAAAAGATTATTAAACAAAGCATCTGCTTGAATAACAGCCATTTTATACTCTGCTTCTTTTCTTAATTTTAATCTTTTCAAAATATTTCCCCATTTTTGAGTATCTTTTTGAGTATCAAAGGCTTTTTGACTTTTAATTTCTACTATATCTTGTGAATAACGTTCTTGAAACCAATCAGTTGCCGTTAAAAGAAAAATAATTCCGCCAATTAAAATTGAAGAAATTATTACAAAAATAATTTTAACAATTAAAAAAATACCATCAAATTCTGGCTCGAGAATAAAAGAAATTATTTCATCTCCTGAAATGTTATTCAAAAAATCAATTATATTTTCCATAATATTATATTGTTATGATTCAAAACTTTTACTAATTTCTAAAATTTGATTTTCTTGAAATGGTTTTCCAATAATTTGCATTCCAACTGGTAAACTATTAGCAAAACCAGCATTTATTGATATAGCTGGTAAACCAACTAAATTAACAGAAGATGTAAAAATATCAGCAAGATACATCTCTAAAGGATTATTAATTTTCTCACCTATTTTAAAAGATGGTGTTGGGGCAGTTGGAGTTAAAATAACATCAACCTGCTCAAACGCTTTATCAAAATCTTGTTTAATTAAAGCTCTTACTTTCTGAGCTTTTAAATAATAAGCATCATAATATCCACTAGAAAGTGTATAAGTTCCGAGCATAATTCTTCTCTTAACTTCATCTCCAAATCCTTGCCCTCTTGTTCCTAAATAAACATCTATTAAGTTTTTACCTTTTTTAAATAATCCATATTTTATTCCATCATATCTTGCTAAATTAGATGATGCCTCTGAAGTACAAATAATATAATATGTAGGCACAACATATTTAGTATGAGGCAAACTAATTTCTTTTATTACTATCCCCATTTTTTTAAACTTTGCAATCCCCTGCCTAATTATATTTTCAACCTCTTTGTCCATTCCTCCAATAAAATATTCTTTTGGAATACCTATTTTTAAATTTTTCATTTCAAATTTTGAGTTTTCAATTTTTATATCAACTGATGTTGAATCTAAATTATCTTTACCCTTAATAACATCAAAAACAATTTTAGCATCTTCTACATTTTTAGTTATTGGTCCTATTTGATCTAAAGAAGAAGCAAAAGCAACTAAACCATAACGAGAAACTGTCCCATAGGTTGGTTTTAATCCAACAACTCCACAAAAAGATGCTGGTTGTCTTATAGACCCTCCTGTGTCAGAACCTAAAGCATAGACACACAAATTATCTGCTACAGCTGCTGCTGAACCCCCTGAAGATCCTCCAGCAACTCTACTTAAATCTTTTGGATTTTTAGTTGTAAAAAAAGCAGAGTTTTCAGTTGAAGCTCCCATTGCAAATTCATCTAAATTTGTTTTACCTAAAATTACAGCTCCTAATTTATTAAGCTTATCTATACAAGTTGCGTTATAAGGAGCAATATAATTTTCAAGTATTTTAGAAGCACAAGTTGTTTTTATTCCATTTACTAATATATTATCTTTTACTGCCATTGGAATACCAGCTAAAACTGAAATATCTTTATTCGCTGAAATATCCTTATCAATTTTCTCTGCCTGTAAAAGTGCTTGTTTATCTGTAATAGTTATGAAAGAAGATATTTTTTTATCTTGTTTTTTTATTCTATTTAAAAATGCCTGAGTTAATTCAACAGATGAAAATTCCTTATTTTTCAATCCTTTATGTGCTTGTAATATTGTCAATTCACAAAGATTCATAATATAAATAAAAACTTAAAAAAATAAAAATATAAAAATCATTATTCTTATTTATGTTTAATTATAATATTAAAGTATTTTTTTAACTTTAACATATCTTTCTTTTCTTTCTGGTGCAGACTCAATAATTCTATTTATTGTTTCTAATGTTTGAGAATTTTCTTTATCTTCTCTCATCGAATCAACAGAATATTCAACTGGATAAAAAAGTGGCTTAACGTTATTTGTATCTACTTGTTTTAATAAATTAAAATAATCTAAAATCTCAGAAATATCCTTCTGAAATTTTTTAATTTCTGATTCTTTTAAATCCAACTTGGCCAATTTGGCAATATGTTCAACTTCTTTTTTATCAATCATGCTTAATACTTTCTACTTAATACTTTCTACTTAATATTTATCTAGGTGGTTTAAGATTTTCTGACTCAGTCAAAACACCACGTAATTCATCTAAGTTTTCTAAAACCATACCAGCTCCCCTAACAACTGCTGTTATTGGATCCTCTATAATTTTAACTGGCATTTTAATTTCTTCTTGAACTAAAATATCAAATCCTTTTAATAAACTACCCCCACCAGCTAAACAAATTCCTTTTGACATAATATCAGATAAAAGTTCTGGAGGAGTTTCTTCAACTGTTGTTTTTATTTCCGAAATAATTTGTTTTACTGATTTTGATAAAGCATTTCTAATATCTTCATCTGATACTAAAATTTCTTCAGGAAGTCCAGTAATCAAATTCCTACCACGCAAAGGTAGCTCTACTCTTTCTTTAAATGGATAAGCAGAACCAATACTTATTTTTATTTCTTCAGCCGCTCTCTCTCCTATCAATAATTTATATTCTTCTTGAGCATAATTAATTATATCTTCATTAAGTTTATCGCCGGCAATTCTTAAACTTTTAGCAATAACAATTCCTCCAAGAGAAATAACTGCCACCTCAGTTGTTCCACCACCGATATCAACAATAAAATTACCTCCTGCTTCCTGAACTGCTAATCTTGCTCCAATAGTTGCAGCCATTGGCTCTTCTATTAAATAAACTTCTCTTGCTCCAGCATTTTTAGCCGCATCTATAACTGCTTTTTTTTCAACTTCAGTTACTCCATAAGGAATTCCAATAATTACTCTTGGTCTTGGACCTAAAAGAAATTTTCTTTTATGAACTTTCTCAATAAAATATTTAAGCATTTGTTCTGTTACTTCAAAATCAGAAACAACTCCATCAACTAATGGTCTTATTGCAGTAATATGAGCTGGTGTTCTTCCAACCATATTTTTTGCTTCTTTTCCAATAGCTAAAACTTGACCAGTTTTCTGATTTATCGCTACAACTGACGGCTCATTAATAACTATTCCCCTACCTTTAATATAAACAAGGCATGTTGCTGTGCCTAAATCAATTGCAATATCATGAGAAATATGAGATAAAATTTTACCAAACATTAAATTTTTAATTATTTTATAATACTTTAAAAATTAAAAAATTCTAATAATATCTTTTACTGTAACCCAAAGCATCAGACCAATTAATAAAATAAAGAAAAAAGAACTAATTATTTGTTCTGTTTTTTGATTAATTGGTTTTCCTCTAAACTTTTCAATCATAAGAAGCATAAACCATCCACCATCTAATGCTGGGATAGGAAGTATATTAATAAGTGCCAATGAAACAGAAATTATAGCTATAAATTGAAGAAAATAACTTATTCCTAATCCACCTGCTTGAACAAATAATTCAAAAATTCCAACAATTCCTCTTACTTCTACTCCATCAGGAACTCCGTCGCCACTAAACAAACTAGAAAAAGTCATTTTCCATCCATCAAGTATCATCAAAGTTAAATTCCAAGTTGCCGTAATTCCTTTAATCGGTGCTTGATACCAAGGATAAGATTCAAGGGCTGTTCTAACCAAAGCAATACCTGTAGCGCCTTGATCTTCTGGATAAAATTCACGAGGAACAATTGATATATCAATCATTTCCTTACCTCTTTGAATTCCAAAAATTATTTCATTCCCTTTATTTGTCTCAATAAATTCTTGAAGTTCTTTTACTTTACTAATATCTTGATTTTGAATTTTTCTAACAACATCTCCAATTTTTAAACCCGCTTGTCCAGCTGGAGAATCTGAAACAACTGCAACAATCTGAACTTTAGGATCAACTAAATCTCTACTTTCATCATCTGAGATCATTGTTGGAACCCCCAAGGCCATTACAATAGTTAATAAAATCGCCGCAACTATCCAAAAAGATATTACTCCTCCTAAAATAACAAGAGCTCTTTGCCAAATTGGTTTTGTTGAAAAACTACGAGAATCTTGAATTCTTTCTTCGTGTCCATATATTTTAACAAAAGCTCCAAAAGGTAAAAGATTTAAAGAATAAATTGTTTCACCAAGTTTTTTTCCAAAAATCCTTGGAGGATAACCGATTCCAAACTCTTCAACTTTAACTCCAAATTTTTTAGCTAATAAAAAATGACCTAATTCATGAAGAACAACTAATGCAATTAAACTAAAAAATGCTACTAAAATTATTAAAAACATATTTTTTATATTATAAAAATTAATTAAAAATTATCTACTCCAACATTTCTTTTTCTTTCCTTTCCCCCATTTCTTCAACTTTTTTATTGTATTCATCTACTACTTTTTGAAGCTCATCTTTTGCACGGAATTTATCATCTTCTCTAATCTCCCCACTTTTAAATCCATCTTGTATTTGATTCCAAACTTTTTCTCTTAATCTTCTTATTGTTTGTCTTACCTCTTCTTGTTTCTCTGATAAATGTCTTAACAAGTTTTTTCTATAATCTTCAGTCAAAGGAGGCAAAGAAATACGTATTAAATCCTTATCAACAACAGGAGAAAAACCATGAGAAGAGTCAGAAAGAGCTTTTTCAATTCCTTCAATATATGATTTATCCCATGGCTGAATAACAATTAGCTTTGGTTCTGGAGAAGATATTGCAGCTAATTGCTTTAATGGAAATTTATCTCCGAAACATTCAACAACTATATCTTCAACCAAAGACGGTGAAGCTCTGCCTGTTCTAATTTTTGCCATCTCTCTTTCAAGATAGCTCACAGCATTATCAAACTCTGGTTTTATTCTATTTATTATTTCTTTATACATATTTTTTTAATTATTTTATTTCCATCAACAACAATTCTAAAGCTAACTTTGGATTTATATTAGTTGTTGATATTAAATAATTTGTTGATTGAATCTTTAAAATTATCTTTTTAATTTTTGAACAATCATCTCCTTTTTCAAGAGAAGAAAAAAACATTTTTCTAAAATAAACAAGCCAAGTATCTAAAACATCTTTTATGCTAACATCTTTTTCTAACAAATTTTTAACATACTGGAAACGAAATCCGAAATCAGATTCAGAAATTTTTTCTATATCTGATATAAAATCTTGATGATTTTTTATTTTTTCCTGATCAGCTAAAAAATCTATTATCATGCCTGGTTTTCCTAAACAAAAAGATGTTAAATACTCTACCCTATTTTGAGAAACTCCTTGTTTAAACAAATAATTTTCTAATTCTTTTTTCTTGACTGGAAAAAATCTAATTTTTTGAATTCTTGAAATAATAGTTGGAAGTAAAAAATCAGGATATTCAGTTATTAAAAATAAAGCTGATTTTCCTTTTGGCTCTTCTAATGTTTTTAAAAAACAATTCTGAGCTTCTTTAGTCATTAAATGTGCCTGATCAATAATAGCGGTTTTAAAAGAAGCTGAATACGGGAAAAGAGAAGTTTTCCAAATAAGATTTCTAATTTGAGAAATTGAAATTTCTTTTTTACCTTGTTCTGGTTTGATAATAATAGAATCTGGATCTACTTTTTTTTCAATATCTTTACAACTTCTACAAATATTACATGGTCTTTTACTTGATTGGCAATTAAGAAATTTAATAAATTCAATTGCTAATGTTTTCTTTCCAATTTGTTTTTCGCCAGAAAAAAGAAAAGCATGAGGAAGTTTATTTAATTCTACCAATTTTTTTAGAAATTGTCTTTGTTTATGATGACCTAAAATCATAAAATTACTTCTTAGCCATTATACTCTTTTTATAATCATCTAAATTATTAAGAACTGCTCCAGTTCCTTTTGCCACGCAAAGTAAAGCATCTTCTGCTAAAAAACAAGGAACTCCAGTTGATTGAGCAATAAGTTCATCAAGATTTCTAACTAAAGCCCCTCCACCAGAAAGAACCATTCCTTTATCCATTATATCGGCTGAAAGTTCGGGAGGAGTATCTCTAAGAACCATTTTTACAACTTGAATAATTTCACTAAGTTTTTCTGACATTGCTTCACAAATTTCATTAGAAAAAATTTTGATATTATGAGGTAAGCCTGTAATTAAATCACGACCCCTAATTTCTATTTCAAGCTCTTTTTTTTCTGGCACAGCTGTACCAATTTTTATTTTTATTTCTTCAGCTGTTTGTTCTCCAATAGCTAAATTATATTTTTTCTTAATATATTCAGAAATTGATTGATCTATTTTATCACCACCGACTCTAAGTGATTGAGCAGTAACAATTCCTCCAAGAGATATTACAGCTACTTCCGAAGTTCCTCCGCCAATATCAATAATCATATGACCAGAACAAGAATTAATAGGAATCCCAGCTCCAATAGCAGCTAAAATAGGTTCTTTAGCGACATAAACAGCTTTTGCTCCTGATGAAATTCCTGCTTCAATTACAGCTCTTTTCTCAGTTGATGTAATCCCAGCTGGAACTCCAATTAATAATTCTGGCTTCAAAAATCTAAAAGTTCCTGGTGTTTTTTTTATAAAATATTTAAGCATTGCCTCTGTAACTTTATAATTAGCAATTACTCCATCTTTTAAAGGACGATAGACTTTAATAGTGTCAGGAGTTCGTCCAGTCATTTCTTTCGCTTCTTTCCCTATTGCTAAAATCCTGTTTTCCGCAATAGATACTGCTACTACTGACGGTTCATTTAAAACTACTCCTTTTTGAGAAGTAAATACAATTGAATTACAAGTTCCCAAGTCTATACCTATTTTTTTTATAAACATATAAAAATAAAATTAATCCTTAACTCTTTTTATATCTATCCCTAATAATTGTAAACGTTCTTCTATCCTTTCATAACCCCTATCAATTTGATAAATATTCTTAATAATTGTTTCTCCTTTTGCAATCATGCCTGCAATAATTAATGCAGCTCCAGCACGTAAATCAGGGCTTGGAATTTCTATGCCGACTAAAGATGTTGGACCATTAATTATTGCACGATGTATATCACAAAATTCAATATCAGCTCCCATTTTATTTAACTCTTTAAGATATTCAAGACGTCCCTCATATAAAGGATCATGAATTAAAGTGGGACCTTGTGTCTGAGTTGCCAAAACACCTAATTCTGGTTGTAAGTCAGTATGAATTCCAGGATAAGGCAAACTTTGTACTTTGTCTATTTTAAGATTTTTTGACGGTAAAACTCTGATAGAATCTTCACCTAAAATTTCAAATTTTGCTCCAAAATCTTTAAGACGTTTTAAAAAAAGTTCTAAAAAAGTTAATTCAGCTTTTTTTATTAAAATATCTCCTTGACTTGCTAAAGACATAGCAATAAAAGTTCCAGTTTCAATAGGATCAGACATTATAGTATATTCAAATCCTTTTAATTTTTTCTTTCCTTGAATTTCTAAAGTATGACTACCAGCTCCCTTAATATCAACTCCCATTTGTTCCAAAACTTGAATTAATTCTTGAATTTCATAATCTTGATCAGCAATTTTTAGTATTGTTTTTTTAGAGTTTAAAGCAGAAAATAAAAGAACATTCTCTGTTCCAGTAACACTAAACTCCCTAAGAATAACTTCTGAATTAATATCTTCTAATCCTTTCTCAAAAAAATATACATTATCAATTTCAGAAACTTTATTTCCTAATTGGGTAAAAGCATCTAAATGAGTAACTAACGGCCTCGTTCCTATTAAACATCCACCAGGAGAAGGAATTTTTACTTTATCAAATCTTGTTAAAAGAGAACCCAATAATAAAATAGAACCACGAAAACGACTAATAATCTCGTTAGGAAGTTTTTCAATATCAATATTAGCACAATTAATTTTAATTTTTCTTTTATTAAGCCAAAAAATTTCTGCTCCTAATTTTTCTAAAATTTCCAGCATTTTTAAAACATCCTCAATAAGAGGAATATTATCAATAATACATGGCTCATCAGTTAAAATAGTCGCTGATAAAACAGGAAAAGCAGAATTTTTTGCACCCATTACTTCAATGATTCCTTTTGGAGATTTACCTCCTTTTATAATAAATTTTTCAGACATAATTAAAAATTATATTTTAATGATAGCTCATATATTTTAATTTGGCAAGCTGATGATTTTCTGCTAAAATCAAATAAGAAGTAATAAATAACCTCTATCAATTATGACCAAAAACACTCGACTTACATTATTTATATCATTAGCGATTTTATTTCTAATAACAGCACCAATAATTATTTTTTATTCTCTTGGTTGGAGATTTGATTTTAAAACAAAAAAGCTAACTCAACCAGGAATTTTCTATTTCAAAGTTTATCCAAAAAGTGTTGAGATTTATTTAGACAATGAATTTAAGAAAAAAACTGACTTTTTCTTTGGTTCAATTATGATTGAAAACCTCTCCCCTAGAAAATATGATATTGAAATAAGAAAAGAAGGATTTCATACTTGGAAAAAAACTTTAGAAATTAAAAAACGGCAAGCAACAGAATCAAAAAATATTATTTTAATACCAAAAAATCCTATTTTTACAACTATTTCTAAAGAAATAGATAAATTATTTTTTTCTCCAGATCAAAATAAAATAATTTTTAAAGAAAAAAATATTTTATCTGAAGATTCTGATTTATTAGAACAAACAAAAACTGAAATTAAAACTAATAACACCTGGACATTAAAACTTTTTGAAATAGAAAAAAATATCAAAAGTCAACTTTTTTCAGAAGAAGACCTATCACATATCACAAAATCTTTACTTGATTCTGAAATAGAAGAAGAAACAAAAATATTTGATTTAAAATTTTCAGCCGATTCTAAAAGAGTTTTATTAACATTAAATAACTTTCATTATATTTTAGAAATAGATAAATCTAATCCTATTTTAATTAAACTTAATTTTTTAAATTCAAAAGTTAAAAAAGTAGATTTTAATCCAAAAGATTCTCAAAAGCTATTTGCTTTAATTGAATCTGAACCAATCCACGACACTTCAAATAATGATACAATTAAAAATTTAAAAATTAAATCAATAAATGAAATTAATTTATCAAATGAAGAAATCTCTGAACCAATTATAAAAAATGTCGTTAGTTATTTAGTTGATAATAAAAATATTTATTATCTAGATAATTCAGGATTTCTTTTTAGAACAGATTTTTCTTTTGGCTGGACTGATAAATTAAACACAACTCCTATTGAAATTAAAGAGATGGCTGATTATCAAATAACTATTTCTCCATCTAATGTTCTTTTAAAAGAAGACCAGACATTATATATTTTAAATGAAAAAGAAAAATCTCTTAAAAAAATATCTGAATTTATAATAGATTTTAAATTTTCTCCTGACTTTAAAAAAATCGCTTATTTTACTAAATATGAGGTTTGGATTTTATTTTTAGATAAAGAAAATTATGATTTCAGTGAAAAAAATAATAATAAATTATTTTTAACTCGATTTTCAGAAGAAATTAATGAAGTTTATTGGTTCACAAATTTTTATTTAATATTTAACACCGAAAATAAAATAAAAATAGTAGAAACTGACATAAGAAATGGATTAAATATTGTTAACTTTGCTGAGTTTGAACAATCTAAAATATTTTGGAATCAAAAAAATAAAAAGCTATATGTTCTTACTAAAAATAATCTATATGTTTCAGATCAAATAGCCCCATAATTAAGTATTAAGTATTAAATATTAAGTATTAAAAAATCCCGTTTAAAACGGGATTTTTTTATTTATTAGTAGTATTCGCATTTTATTCGTTGTATCCGCATTGTTATTATCTTATCTCTTACTCCATTGTTTTGCTTTTCTTGCTCTTTTAAGACCAAACTTCTTTCTTTCTCTCGTTCTTGGATCTCTTGTAATGTATCCAGCTCTTCGTAATCTTTTACGAAAGTCAGGATTAAATTTTACTAATGCTCTTGATATACCATGCCTTACTGCCTCTGCTTGACTATGAATTCCTCCTCCTTTTAATTTAATTGAAATAAAAAAATGGTTAAGACATTTCATTTTATCTAAAGAAGAAATAACAATTTGTTGAAGTTCTTCAGTAAAAAAATATTCCTTATACGGCTTATTATTAATAAATAATGTTTTTTCTCCTTGAGTATAAAGACGAACTCTTGCAACAGCAGTTTTTCTTTTCCCAATTGCTTCAAAATATTTAGTTGACTTAGTATCCTTGTCTATGTTATCACGAACAGATTTTTTTTCTTTATCATTTTTTTCATCTATTATCTCTTTAAAAACTTTTTTTTCTTTCTTTTCAACAACAGATTTTTTTTCCACTTTTCCTTCATCTTTTTTCTCCTTTTTATTACTTTCCTTAATATTCTTTTCAGAAGAATTTTTAACGGATTTTTTAATTGTTTTTTTTGCTACTACCATAATATTATAAGTTATGAGTTATAGGTTATAAGTTATGAAAACTTCAATCGTTTAATTTGTTTTGCTCTTAATTTATTTGATGGAAGCATCCCAAATACTGCTTTTTTTAAAACTTCTTTAGAATCTTTCTCAAAAAGTTTTTTTAATGGTGTTTTTTTTAAACTTCCTAAATACCCTGAATGACGATAATAAATTTTTTGTTCGTCTTTTTTTCCAGTAAATTTTATTTTATCAACATTTTTGATAATAACAATATCTCCAATATCTTTATAGGGAGCAAAATCTGATTTATTTTTACCACGCAATAAAACAGCAATTTCTGTTGCTAATCTTCCTAAAACTCTACCTTCAGCGTCAATTGTATGTACTTTATAATCCATAAATATTAATTATTTTACAAACTCTATTATCGCCATTTTTGATCCATCGGTTTTTCTTGGTTCTACTTTTATAATTCTAGTATATCCACCAGGTCTATTTTTATATCTTGGCCCAATTTCATTAACTATTTTCTTAACTAATTCTTTATCAAAAAGTCCAGACAAATATCTTATTGTAGCTAAGTCCCCTTTTATAGATCTAGTTATAAGTTTCTCTACAAAACCTGAAACTTCTTTTGCTTTTGCTTCTGTAGTTTTTATTTTTTCATTCAAAAAAATTGATCTAGCTAAAGATTTAAGAAGTGCCTTCCTTTGATCTTTTTCTCTACCAAATTTTCTACCTTTCACTTTTTTCTTCATATTTTATTTTTTAGAAACTTTTATATTTTTTTCAGATTTATTTTTTTTCTCTTCCTTTTCTTTTTTATTTATTTTCTTTTCTTTTTTCTCCTCCTTAACATTCTCCATAGAAGAATTTTGAATAGGTTTTATTTTCTCCTCTTTTTTAAAAGCATCTTCTAACAAAGAAAAATGATTTACTAATATTTTTGCACTTTGAAAAAATGCATCTTCTGGAGTAATCGTTCCGTCTGTTTCAATTTCTAAATTTAATCTATCAAAGTCAGTTCTTTCTCCTACGCGCATATTTTCTACTTTAAAACTCACTCTTCTAACAGGAGTAAAAATAGAATCAACAGGCATTACTCCAATTTCTAATTTTTCTTTTCTTTTTCTTTGTTCAGCTGGATCATAACCAAGACCTTTTTCTATTTTAATTTCCATTTCTATTTCTGTTTTTTTATCAGATATAGTTGCAATATTACATGATCCATTTATTAATTCAACTTGAGAAGGAATTTTAAAATCAGACCCTTTAATTTCTTTCTCTCCTTTAATTTTTAAAACTGCTTTTTGAGGTTCATCTGTATACATCTTAAATCTCATTTGTTTTAAATTCATTATAATAACAATCACATCTTCCAAAACTCCACTTATTGTTGAAAATTCATGATTAACTCCTTTAATTTTTACTTGAGTAACTGATGCTCCCTCTAAAGACGAAAGCAAAACTCTGCGCATACTATTTCCAATAGTAACTCCATATCCAGGATATAACCCCTCGATTTCAAAATTCGCTAAATTATCTTTTTTGTTTGTGATCTTAGGCTTTTGAGGTAAAATAATCATATATAAATAGACAAAAAACAATGGACAAAAAACAATAATTTAAATTTCTGTTTTTGTTTTTTGTTTTTTGCTTTTAAAAATTATCTTGAATAAAACTCGAAAATAGCTGAAATTTCAGATGGTGGAGATGCTTCTTCTAAAGAAGGTTCTCCAATAACTTTACCTTCTAATTTTTCAACATCAAGTATTAACCAAGATGGCGGATTATATTTTTTTAAAACAGATGATAAATTTTTAAAAAGAGTTTTTTCACGAGAACTCAAGCGCAAACTAACGATATCCCCTTTTTTTACTTGATAAGAAGGAATATCTACTTTTTTTTCATTAACTAAAAAATGTCCGTGATTAACAATCTGTCTTGCATTAGATCTTGACATTGTAAATCCTAAACGGAAAACGACACTATCAAGACGTCTTTCTAGTTTTTTAATAAGTAAATCACCAGCGTCTTCTACCTTTCCTCTTTTATCAAGAACTTCTTTTACATATTTTTTAAATTGTGTTTCTCTTAAATTATACCAATTTTTAAGTTTTTGTTTTTCTTTTAATTCTTTGCCATATTCAGAAGTTGTTCCTTTTCTTCTTTTACCTTGAGTTGATGGATAAGGATTTTTAACCATCAAACATTTCTGAGATAAGCATTTATCCCCTTTTAAAAAAAGCTTTATTCCTAATCTTCTACATATTTTACATTTTGTGTTTTTCATTATTTTAAATTAAACTCTTCTTACTTTCGGTGGTCTACATCCATTATGAGGTACTGGTGTAACATCTTTAATCGAAATTATATTTAAACCATGATTTGCTAAAGACCTTATGGCTGAATCTCTTCCAGAGCCAATTCCTTTCACAAAAATTGATACATCCTTAATTTTTAATTTCCCGGTTGTGACACATATTGCTTCAGCTACTTTTGAAGCCGCAAAAGGCGTTGCCTTTTTTGCTCCTTTAAATCCAATAGAACCCGAACTAACCCAAGTTAAAACATCACCATTATTATTGGCTAAAGTAATTAATGTGTTATTATAAGAAGAGGAAATAAATATTTTAGCTTCTTTAGATGTATGTATAGATGAAACCTTAACATCTTTTCTTACCTTTGCATCTACTTTTTCTCTTTCTTTTATTAACTCTTCTTCAGTTTTTTGAATAATACGTTTTTTTCCCATTTTTTTAAATCACTACTTAGCTGTCGGAGGTGCCTTTCTTCCAGAACCAACTGTTTTTCTAATATTACCTCTAACAGTTCTTGTATTTGTTTGAGTTTTTTGACCTCTTACTGGCAATCCTTTTATATGACGACTTCCTCTCCAAGAACCTATCTCTTTTAACCTTTTAATGTTCATCATTTTCTCCCTTCTTAAGTCTCCTTCTTTTTTATAATCTTTTTCAATTACTTCTCTAAGACGATTTATTTCCTCTGAAGTTAATTCTAATGTTTTTGAATTAGGATTAATTTTTAAATCTTTTAGAATTTTTTTACTCAAAGACAAACCTATTCCATGTATATAAGTTAATGCTATTTCTATTCGTTTTTTTTCAGGAATATTAATTCCAGCTATACGTGGCATTTTTTTATAATTTCTGCTTATCCTTGTCTTTGCTTATGTTTTGGATTTTGACAAATAACATAAACCCTTCCTTTCCTTCTTACAATTTTACAATCTCTACAAATTTTTCTTACTGATGATCTTACTTTCATAAATTAAAGAACAAAGAACAGGGAACAAAAAAAGCGTTCACTGTTCTTTGTTTATTATTTGTTATTTTTTACTTACCCCTATATACTATTCTACCCCTATTCTCGTCATAAGGACTAAACTCTACTATAACCTTATCTCCGGCTAAAATCTTAATACGATAAATTCTTAATTTTCCGGCTAAATGCGCAATCATTTCTTTTCCATCTTCAAGCCTCACCTTAAAATGAGTACTTGGCAATGCCTCTAAAACAATCCCATTTTTTCTATATGTTTTTTTATTAGAATTTTCCATTAATAGTAATAATGTAATTTAACAAAATTTAGCTTTTTAGTCAAGCTAATCAATATTTAATTTTATTTCTACCTTATCCATATCTTCTGGCATTTTTTTTATCCAAAACGGACCTGGCTTTATTTCTGTTTTAATTATTTCAAATTTATCATCTAAAGAAGTCTCCACTTCCTGAAAAGATTTCCCCAAAAGAATCTTTTTAAGAGCATCTAAATCAATATCTTGATAAACTTTAACTTTGATCTCTATATTTAAAACCACTTGTGATTTATCTTCTCCTCTATCATTAGATTCAATAAAATAATTAATATCTAAACTTTCTTCTTGAAATTTTTTATTTTCTTCAATATTCAAATTTATAAGATTTTTTGAAAAATCTTCCATATCTGATTTTTTAAATATAACTCCACTTGATTCTATTTTCATATTAAGATTAAATGCTTCAGCGCTTGATCCAACTTCTTCTGAATATTTTTCTTCAACTATTTCTTGAAAAATTGTTTCATCTAATAGAATAAACCCTGTTGGCAAAGCTGTTTTAAGAAAATCAAAACTTTCTTTTTCTAATTTTTCTTTTAAAATAGACCTTGATTTATCCAAATCACTTTGAACTACTTGAGGAATTTCCCCTTCAAATCCTCCTTTCATAGGAGAAAAAGATTTTCCATAAAAAGAAGTATATTTAACTGTTCCAGCAAAACCAGGTATAGAAAATGTAGATGGTTCTATATTATATTCATCTCCTACCTCTGCTGCTTCAATTTCAATATCAATTTCTCCAGGAATAAGTTTTCCATTTTCATATTTTCCACCTGGGATAGTTTCTTTTTTAACTGATTTAAATAATTTTCCATCAACAGAAACAAATCTTGTATTTTTTAATAACCCCTGATCAGAAGTAGAATATTCATTATATACTTTTATTATTCCTTTAGCTTTCCCCTTTTTAAGTGATTCTCCTGAAGAAAAAAAATCTTGAAATCCTGTTTTTTGATTTGAAAAAATCTTTCCAGGAATAATTCCATTCTCTATGTCTAATTCTTCTTCCTCTAAGTCTATAACAAATTGCTTTTTCAAGGTTAAAATTTCAGTTTTTGGCCAAATTTCAATTTCAGTTTTAGAAAAAATAAAAAAACCAAAAACTCCAATTAATATTAAAAAAACAAAAGAAAAAACTAATGTTTTAAAAATATTTTTCTTTAATTTATTTTTAGGATTATTAGATAATTTAATTTCTTGATTTGGTTCTTTTTTTTCATATTCAAAAACCTCTTGTTTTTTATGAAATATATTCTTTTTATCAGAAGGGATAATATCAAAAACTTTTTTAGTCATAATTTTAATTAATTATCTATAATAGAACTATAACAAATAAATAAAGATGGCATGATTTGTGGTTTATTTAAAAATTTTGTTGTATCTTCAATGTTTTGCAAATCTTTTAAAGAAATATACTTTATTTTTGGAGGACCTGAAATAGGAATATTTTGCCAATCATTAACTGCTTCTTGTTCTAAAACTTTTTCAATTTCTGGCGTAGAACTACCTCCTCCAAAAAGAAAAACATCTGCTGGAAAAACTCCTTTTGGATTAATTTGTTTAAGTTTTAATTTTAATTTATCATACCAATTCTTTCTTTCCCATGAAAAAATTTCTTTAATTTTTTTCATAGCACTCCCACTTAACTTTTTTTTAGAATAATCCTCTTCCATAATTCTTGCTGTTTCATCATCTATGCCTAATGTTTGAGACAATGCTTTTGTAAAATCTCTACCACCACTTTTAAATTCATCAATATTATGTAATTTACTATTTCTAACTTCTAAAATCTGAGTAACTTCTCCTCCAACATCTAAAAAAAGACCATTACTATTCTTATTTTTAAAACCAAAAAATAAATTTTCAGTTAAATGGACAACTTTAAAAATTTTGAAATCTAAAGAAGTAATTATTTTTTCAATGTTCTGCCAATAATCTTTTGGAAGAAAAATAACTAAAACTTTAAATTCTAAACTTTCTCCATCATATCCCTTAAAAGTTGAAACTTGATAACCATCAATTTTAATATCAAGAATTTTTGAAGAAATCCAATGAATATCATTTTCTAAAATACCTGTTTCTTGGGCAAATTTATGAGATATTTCTTTTTTAGATACTTTAATTATATAATTATAAATATTTTCTTGTTCTTTTTTATCTATTTTATTTTTTTGTTTTTCTCTTGTAACAGATCTATTAATTATTCTGGCTCTTAATACATCCGGAGGTAATCCAAGTAAAACTTGATAATTTTTTTGTTTTTGGGCTTTTTCTTTTAATTCTTTATCAGCTAAAGAAAAAGATAAATTCTGTTTCGCTTTTTTTACTGCTCCTAAAATTGTTTTTTTAATTAACTCTGCTTCAAAGTCCCTCCCAACAATAGCTCCACTTAAAACATTTGATGTTGATTCATCATTAAATATATTATCTCCATTAAAATATTCAATACCAACTCCTAAAATAGTAATTTTTTTTGACAAATCACCTGAAATTGAAAAAATTAAGGCCTTTATTGTTTCAGTTCCAATATCTAAAGTTAAAAAAAACTTAGCTCTTTTAGCATTAGAACTTTTATGAAATTTTCTCTTCTTAAACCATTTTAACATCATTAATTAATTCTACCAAATTTTTTACTTTTTTAACACTGCTTTAATTCTCCTTATTCCTGCTCCTGATGATTGTTCTTTTATAATTTCAAATTTTCCTAATTCAAAAGTTTTTTTAACATGAGGACCAGCACAAATTTCTTTTGAGAACAAACCAACTGAATAAACATTAACTTTTTCTGGATATTTTTCTTTAAAAAATGCTAAGGCACCTGATTTTATTGCTTGGTCATAAGACATTTCCTCTTTTTTTACTTCTAAATCCTGTTCAATTTTTTGATTGACAATATTTTCAACTTTTTTAATTTCTTCATCTGTCATTTTTTTAGTATAAGAAAAATCAAAACGTAATCGTTCAGAGTTTATATCAGAACCCATCTGCTGAACATCGGAACCTAAAACATCTCTTAATGCTTGATGAAGCAAATGCGTAGTAGTATGAAGCTTTGTTGACTGATAATCAGCAGATTTCCCTACTCCACCAAATTTCTTTTCAACACCAGCCCGAGAAATTTGTTGATGTTTTTTTAATGCCTCCTCAAACCCTTTTTTATCTATTTTAATTCCTTTTTCTTTTGCTATTTCTTCAGTAAGTTCTAACGGAAAACCATGCGTCTCATAAAGATAAAAAATATCTTTTCCTTTAATTATTTTATTTTCTTTAATTATTTTTTGAAATTGTTTAATTCCTTTTTCTAATGTCTTTTCAAATTTTTCTTCTTCATTTTTAATCACATCTATAATATTATCTTTATTTGATTCAATTTCAGGATAAAAATCTTTATAATTCTTAATAACTTCTTCAACTAAAACATTTAAAAAGTTTTTTTCAGCTTTAATAATATTTCCATAACGAATAGCTCTTCTTAAAATTCTTCTTAATATATATCCTTTACCTAAATTACTTGGTAAAACTTTATCGCTAATTAAAAATACTGAACCACGAATATGATCAGCAATAATTCTAAACTCTTTTTTATAACCCTCATATTTTTTATCAGTAATTTTTTCTAATTTTTTAATAATAGGCACAAATAAATCTGTTTCATAGCCAGAATCTTTATTATCTAAAACAGAAAGCAATCTTTCAAAACCAATTCCAGTATCAATATTTTTCTGTGGTAATTTATTATATTCATAAATTTTGATTTTTGATTTTTGCTCTCGTTTACGAGGAACTTGTTCCTTTTTGATTTTTTTATCAAACTCCATAAAGACCAAATTCCAAAGTTCAACAAACCTATTACATTTTTGACAATTTGGACCACAATTTACTTTACAACCATATTTTTTTCCTCTATCATAATGAATTTCAGAGCTCGGCCCACAAGGACCTGTCTCTGCTGTTGGACCCCAAAAATTATCTTTTAAACCAAACTCTTGAATTCTTTCTTTAGGAATCCCCTGCTTCTGCCATATCTCAAAAGATTCTTTATCTTTTGAGATATTATTTTCTCCTTTAAAAATTGTTATCCAGAGCTTATCTTTGTCTAAATCAAGTTCATTAACAAAAAAATCAAGAGCTAATTCAATAGCCCCTTCTTTAAAATATTTATTCTTTTTATCTTGTCCAATTGACCAATTACCAAGCATTTCAAAAAAAGTATGATGTGTATCATCTCCTACTTCATCAATATCAGGAGTTCTAAAACATTTCTGAATGGAACATAAATGATTTGTTTTAAAATCCCTTAAAACATCAATTTTACCCGAAAGGTAAGGAACAAACTGTTGCATTCCAGCTGTTGTTAAAAGGACTGATTCATCATTTGGAATTAAAGAACTAGACACTACTATTTTATGTCCATTTTTTTTGAAATAATCTAAAAAAAATTTTCTTAATTTTTTTGCTTCCATTTAAAATTTTTTAATAAACTTATATTAAAAATATTCTATAAAAACGAAAAAGGCCAGTTAAACCTCTTAAATTTTAATATCTTTATCTTAAATTGAATTCTTTATTATTTGAATAAACTCATCTGCTTTTAAAGATGCTCCCCCAACTAAAAGTCCGTTAAAGCCAGCTTTTTTTATATATTCTTGAGTATTTTCCTTATTAACACTTCCACCATAAAGAACAGGAACATCAATAATTTTTTTTATAAATAAAAGAGCTTTTTTAGCATCTTCTGAACTACATGGATTTCCTGTTCCAATAGCCCAAATTGGCTCATAAGCAATAGAAAGTGTTGCATTCAATATTGTAATATTTTTTAAATTTATTTCTAATTGATTTTTTAAAACTTTTTCTGTTTCTCCTTTATCTCTTTGTTCTTGTGTCTCGCCAATACATAAAATAGGTTTTAATCCTACTTCTAAAATTACTTTTAATTTTTTGTTTATTATTTCATCTGTTTCATTAAAATATTTCCGTCTTTCAGAATGACCAACAATAACATATTGACAACCTAAATCTTTAAGCATAGCTAAAGAAATTTCTCCAGTAAAAGCACCTTTTTCCTCGTAAAAACAATTTTGAGCTCCAATTTTAATATTAGAATTAGATTTTAATTCAGATAAATAAACAAATGGAGGACAAACAATAGTTTCTATTTCTTTTATGTTTTCAATTGCCCTTTCAATCAATTTAAAAAGTTCCTTTGCTTCTTTTAAGGTTTGGGGATTCATTTTCCAATTTGCAATAATTAAAGGTTTCATTATCTATTGTTTAATATTTTAATCACTTATTGTCAATTCATGCTTTTCTGCTCCTTGAACATAAAGCTGTTTAATTTGAGCTGAACTTAATGCCTCTTTATAAACTCTAACATTATCAAGAGTGGAGTTTAATGGAACAAAAGAAGCAACTTGTATCATTGCATCTCCATTATCAAGCCCACCTTCTACCCATCCATTAGGAGTAACTGATGATTGCCCTATATCTTTATTACCATTAATATAAATAGCAGCATATCCTGTATTTGTGCTTTTATCATGATCATATGTCGCAACAACAAAATACCATTTATCTAATTCAAGTAATTCATTACTATATATATTTATGT
>JBDREW010000020.1:0-20738 GCA_043819385.1 Candidatus Nealsoniibacteriota bacterium
GTTCTTTAATAATTCCTTGATTTGTTCTTGATTAAACATATTATTTTATTATTCTTTAATTATTATTCTATTATATACATAAACGACTTAATAGAAAAAGTAGACACTTAATTGTGTCTACTTTTTGGGGCCCAGTTCATAGATCCTATTTTAATATATTTACTCTTAAACATTTATTTTTCAAAAATCAGAATTGACACTATTTTTTTTGTAATTCTTATTGAATAACTGCTCGCCATTCTTTCTTATTCTTATAAAAATTCTTTATAACTAAATCAAACGATCTTTTTAATCCTTCTAATTTTTCTTCTGCCACAAACCATCCGGCTTCATCTTTAGGAATTCCATACTTTTGCAAATTAGATATTATTCTATAAATTTCTACAATTTCTACATAAGAAGGTAAATCAATCAAAACTCCTTCCAATTCTGCTTTATTATATGCTGATGTTTTAAAACCCCAACCAAGTTCTTTCATAACGGCTAACTTTATTATTAAATTTAAAAACTTTTTTTCTTTTATTGAAGAATTAGAACGATCTGAATTTTTAAATAAATTTTTAGAATACAAATATTTATAAGATATTATATCTTGATTGAATTGAAGTTCGATAAATAACGATCTTACTAATTTATGCTTTTTGTACTTATTCTTTATTAAATCCGTAAAAAAATTCAGGAACCAACCGATAATTACACCAACGATTCCGATTAAACCACTAATTATATTTTCCATAATTTTATTTTTATTCTACTTGGATTGTAAATAATTGTAAAGTATAATAGAATAAACATATGATCATAATTAAATTATTAGCAATAATAGCTATACTATTCGCCTTAAATCAGGTAATTAGTCCGCTCATGACTAAAAAAACAAATAAACCTAATAAAAAGCAGGATTGTTTTTTAGTTAGCGATCAACCTAAAACTATGATTTCTTCTGTAGATAAAATAAAAACAAACCAAGAACATAATGAAAAATTATTTGCCCAAGAAATATGGACAAAAAAATATTCTTATGGAATTGAAAAACCACATAATTATGGCAATCTTACCGATTTTATATCAACTGGCACTTCAGCAATAGTTGATACAACATCATCTCCAAGCTCTGTTTCAGTTAGAATAATTCCTCCATTTAATTAAACATGATAAAAAATTTCTACACAACTGAAGAATTAGCAAAAGAATTAAGAGTGAATATAATGACTATTTATCGCTATATCAAATCTGGTAAACTAAAAGCCTATAAAATAGGTAAAGAGTTTCGCATAGACAAAGAAGAGTTTAATAATTTTTTAAATAAAGTAAAAAATAAATAAAAAAATATGACCAAAGAACAAAAATTTTATAAAACACTTCAGGATATTTTTATTGGCGCCAAAATTGAAGGCGAAGGTGGATTTATTAATTTGATGCGAATTAAAGCTGGTTATTATTCTCAAATAGAAAAATTACTTAAGAAAGATATAAATAAAGCCGTAGAAAAATACCCTGCCTTTAGAGAAGAACTTTTTGATAAATTGTATTCATTTTTTAGCCGTTATTTTACCGAGAGCGGATCAATTTATTTTAATTCAACTCCTTTTCATAACAATATTTACGAAAAGGTTTATACTAACGAAAAGGATGTTATTCTTTTTTGGAAAACGCAAATGCTTTATTATGTCAAAACCGACCGCATATTCAGAAGTATGCCTGTTGAGTTTGATAATTTAAAATTCTATTTTAATGCCAACCAAATTGAAAACAAGAAGGCTAATGAAAAGCGAGCATTATATTTTGAGCTCAAGCAAATTCGTGAGGACGAAACCATTGTCTTTAGTGTTAAATATTCCGAACGAGGAACGAAGACAAAATCCGACGAAATCCTAAAAGATTTGAAAAAGAAGAATATCAAAATTACCGAAGAACAACTTGAAAAAGCTTTCCGTATTTTTGAAAAACAAAGCGAAGTCGATTTTTTTATCAACAAAAATGCTAACGCATTTTTGCAAGAACAATTTAAACTTTGGAGTTATCAGTATTTTTGGGAAGGTGCAAAAGAGTGGTCTGGGGACAGAGTGAATCAATTACAAATCCTTAAAAATATTGCTTTCAAAATAATTGATTTTATTTCTCAATTTGAAAATGAGTTAGTAAAAATTTGGAATAAGCCAAAATTTGTGCGTAAAAGCAATTATGTAATTACGCTGGACAGAATTTCAGATAAAAAAATTGTTGAAAAAATACTAAAACATGCCGGATTTAAAGATCAAATAAAAGAATGGCAGAAACTAGGCATAATTGATGGTAAATTCAAAGTTAAAGACATTAAAGATAAAAAATACGAACATTTGCCGATTGACACAAAATATTTTAAAGATTTAGAACTTGAAATTTTGTCTTTATTTAACGATTTAGACAATCAGTTAGACGGCTGGCTGATAAAAAGTGAAAACTATCAAGCATTAAATTCAATTCTGCCTAAATTCAAAGAAAGGGTACAAGCGGCTTATATTGATCCGCCGTTTAATACGGGTGAAGATTTTCCGTATATAGATAGATTTCAGGATTCAAGTTGGCTGAGTTTAATGAAAGATAGAATAAATCTAGGAATTAGTCTATTAAAGAAAAATGGAAGTTTCTGGCTTCATCTTGATGATAACGCAAATGTTTTTGGCAAAGAACTTATTAAAGACAAATTTTCAAAAATCGATGAAATAATCTTTGACACGAATGCCACAAAAGATATTGAGGCAGATTTATTTGGATATAAAAGTTTCGGCGATAACTTTCAGCTAAAGCACCAAACATTATTTTATTGCAGAAATGACGAGTATCTATTTAGAAAATTGTGGAAACCCAATAGAAATACAACGGAACTTGGTATAAGTTGGCTTGATTTAATAGCGTTTCCAAAAATAACATCCCCTAAAAAAATTACAGACTTCAAGTTTAAAATTGAGAAATGGAATAATAATGTTTTTGGATTAAGCGATGTAGAAATAAACGAAAAAATATTTCCAGTTGGTGATATATGGAATGATATTTTTTCCTTTACTCAATCTGAAATGAGAGTCAGCGAAAGTTTTAGTTTCACTTCTTCGCAAAAGCCCGAAAATTTATTGAGACGCATAATACAGTCTTCGTCGAAAGCGAGAGGAATAATTATGGATTACTTTTTAGGAATTGGCACAACAACTGCAGTAGCGCATAAATTAAATAGAAAATGGATTGGGGTAGAAATGGGAGACCATTTTAATGAAATGTATGAGACAAAAAGTGGTAAAAAGTTAGGAGTTAAGGGGCGAATGAAGTGGGTATTATTTGGTGATAAAAATATTTTATTACCTGATGTAGAAAGAAGGCCACACTTGAGTAAGGATGTTAATTGGAATGGGGGTGGTTTTTTCAAGTATTATGAACTTGAGCAGTATGAGGATACGCTAAAAAATTGTAAATATGGCGAAGGCGATTTGTTTAACAAAGCAAGCGATAAAGCATATCAAGATTATGTTTTTATGAAAGACGAAAAAATGCTTTCCGCTTTGGAAATAGATTATAAAAATAAAAAAGTGAAAGTAGATTTGAACAAGCTTTATCCCGATATTGATATTGCGGAAACGCTGTCAAACTTAACTGGAAAATGGATTAAGACGATAAAAGACGGCGAAGTTGAATTTACTGACGGAAGCAAAATAAATACGAAAAAATTGGATTACAAGCTTATTAAGCCCCTAATCTGGTGGGAATAATATGAAGACCTATTTACAATCAATCGTTGATGACTTTTCTTTTGATAACTTATCGGCAAAATGGCAGGATTTTGATTTTGGCAGATTTTCTTCTGACAAAACGCTATTTGATTTTCAAAAGCAAGGTTTACAAAATGCGTTGAAGGCCCTTTGGTTATTTTATAAAGAGAAAAAAGGCGAGAAAAAAGAATTTTTTGAACAATATCAAGCGAACGGGTTTGAAAATAATTTTGATTATGATTTAAGCCGAGAAAGAAAATCTGCCGGGCATCTTTTGGAATTTGACAAGGATTATCCGATCACTAACGAAAAAATCGCTTTCGAGCATTTTATCAATAGAATGAGTTTTTGGATGGCGACAGGTTCGGGGAAAACTTTAATTATCGTAAAATTGATTGATTTACTCGGACAGCTTATTCAAAGAAAAGAAATACCAAAAAACGACATTCTTTTCTTGGCTCATAGAGATGACCTTTTAGAGCAGTTTAAAAATCATGTCAATGAGTTTAATAATTTCAATTTTGAGACAAAAATAAACTTAAAAAGCTTAAAAGATTACGAAAACGTCAAACGAGAAAACTCTTTGCCGTTTGCAAAAAATGAAATAACAGTTTTTTATTATCGTTCCGATCTGATTTCCGATGAACACAAAGAAAAAATAGTCAATTTCAAAAATTATGATAATAACGGCAAATGGTACATTCTTTTAGACGAAGCTCACAAGGGCGACAAAGAAGACAGCAAAAGACAAGTTTTATATTCAATACTTTCAAGAAATGGTTTTCTTTTTAATTTTTCCGCGACCTTTACCGACCCCAAAGATTATACTACTTGCGTTTTTAACTTTAATTTACCCAAATTTATTGAGGAAGGTTACGGAAAGCATATTTATGTATCTCAGACAAATGTTGAAGGTTTTAGAGATAAAACAGATTTTGCTCCTATCGAAAAACAAAAAATTGTTTTGAAGACACTTATTTTGCAAACATATATAAATAAATATTTTGCGAAAGTCAGAAAAGAAGATAAAACACTTTACCACCGCCCGTTACTTTTGACGCTTGTTAATTCAGTTGATACAAAAGAAGCCGACTTAAAATTATTTTTTTCAGAGCTGGAAAAGGTAGCAAAAAATGAAATAAGCGTAGAACTCCTTAAAAAAGCCAGAAAGGAATTAATAGAAGATTTTAAAAATAATCCCAATTATGAGTTTGAAAATATAAATGTTTTGGTTGATAGGAAATTGCTTGAAAAAATAAAATATAACGATATTTTAAAAGAAGTTTTTAACGCGAAATCATCCGGTAAAATTGAGGTTTTGAAAATTCCAGGCAATAAAAATGAGATTATTTTCAAATTACAAACTTCGGAAAAACCTTTTGGACTTATTAAAATTGGCGATATTTCCGGTTGGCTAAAAGAAAAACTTGATGGCTATGAAATTATTGAAAGTTTTGAGAATAAAAGTATTTTCAAGAAAATCAATCACGACGATTCGGAAATAAACATTTTAATGGGCTCTCGCGCATTTTATGAGGGTTGGGATTCTAACCGCCCGAATATTATCTTGTTTGTGAATATCGGCGTAGGAAGCGATGCTAAAAAGTTTGTTTTACAATCTGTTGGACGAGGTGTCAGAATTGAACCACAAAAAAACAAACGGAAAAGAATTTTGAATTTATATAATGCAAAAGAAATAAAAGAAGAATTATTTAATAAAGTAAGAAAAAATATTCTACCACTTGAAAGTTTGTTTGTTTTTGGAACAAATGCAGAAAATCTCAAGGAAATTATCAAAGCACTCAAAGAAGAAAAGCAAGAAAAGGACTTGGGACAAGAATTTATTATCAATAAAGACGCAGAAAAGCGATTATTACTTATTCCGACATATAAAGAATCGGACAAAATATTTGCGGAAGAAAAAGAACCTCAAAAATATGGAATCAATAAGGTCGATTTTGATTTAGCCAAATTAATGTTTAATTATCTCGGCCCCAAAATCGCATTAACAAAATATGAATGCGATGTCAGGGTAGTTGAAAAAGCAAACGAAAGTTTTGGAACACCAAATCAATATTTTGACTTTGAAGAAGTAAGGACAATTTCAGAGCCAGATTTGCTAGTAGATAGAATCTTAAATTATTTTAGTGTTAGAGATAAAGAATTTGATAAGTTTAAAAAACTAGAAAATGAAATTGTCCACTTTAAGAGAATCAAGTTTAATGACGGCGATAAATTTGAACAAATAAAGAAAAAAATTAATGAAATAAAGCAATATCCGGAAAAACAAAAAGAACTTGATAAGCAATACGGAAAAATGCCGAGAGAAGAATTTGCGCGAAAACAAATAAGCTTATTTGAAGCGCAAAATTTTGAATATAAAGGAAAAAAGTTAAAAATAAAGTATATTCAAAATCATTACTATATTCCACTCATTATTTCTGAAAATGAAAAAGTTGATTATTTAAACCACATTATTGATGTTCCTAGCGAAGTTAAATTTATTGAACAGCTTGAGGAGTATTTACAAAATGAAAATAATGTTTTTAAAAAATTTGACTGGTGGATGTTTTCCAAGCTCGACCAAACATTAGACGAGGTACATATTCCGTATTACAATCCAAAAGAAAATAATATGGCTAGATTTAAGCCGGACTTTATTTTTTGGATGCAGAAAGGAAATGAATATTTAATTTTGTTTGTAGATCCAAAAGGAACAGAACACGCAGACGGGTATAGAAAAATTGATGGCTATTCACGCATATTTGAAACTAAAGAAAGAAAAGAAAGCAGAGTATATCCGTTCAACGGTTTTAATATAAAAACAAAATTACTTTTGAAGCCAAAAAAAGGAATAGCTGAAACACTTGAGAATTATCGAAAATATTGGTTTGATAATTTTGACGATTTTGCAAATAAGTTAAACAATTGATTCTGATGGAGGCGATGATAAAATTGAAAATATCCAAAAACCTATTAAACCAATTAATGCTCCAAGAACTCCTCCAATAATCCCCCATTTTAACTTACTATTCAATTTATTAAAATTCATAATATTTAATATCTTTTATTTACTTTTATAATGCCACCTTAAGAACAAAAAGTAAAGAAAAATCGCTTAAAATAAATAGTAATATAAAAAAATCGCCTGATATATTAGGCGATTTTTTTGTATTCTTCTTCAATTAAAAATTAATTAACAAATGTTAGAGCTTTTCCTTTATTGCTTCCACGACCAGTTCTTCCAATTCTATGAATATAATCATCATATGTTTCTGGAACTTCATAATTAATAACATGAGTAATATCATCAATATGTAATCCACGGGCTGCCACATCAGTTGCAACCAAAGTTTGTACACGATTATTCTTAAAGTTTAATAATGCTCTTTTTCTTTGTGTTTGTGATCTATCGCTATGAATTGATTCTACTTTTAATCCACGACTTATTAATTTGCGTGATAAGTTTTCTACTCCACGTTTTGTTCGCCCAAATACTAAAACTTTTTTAAATTCTTCGTCTTGTAATAAATCGTGCAATATATCTACTTTATTTAAATTACGAACACGAATAATATCTTGTTCAATATTTTCTGGAGCTTCTGATTTTTTTACAGAAATTGTTTTTGGATTTCTTAAAAAATTGTTAATAAGAGCATCTATCTTTTGGGATATAGTTGCCGAAAAACAAAGTGTTTGTCGTTCTTTTGGTATATGCTTCATCAAAGTTTTAATATCATTTATAAATCCCATATCAAGCATTCTATCTACTTCATCAAGCACTACTGTATGTATGTTATTTAATTTAAGATTGCCACGATCAACCAAATCCATAAGACGTCCCGGAGTACCAATTATAAAGTTATTTCTGTCTTTTAATCTTTTTATTTGTGTTTTAACACGTTCCCCTCCTATACATGTCATAGAACATATATTCATATTTATATTTCTAGTAATACTTTGAAGTTCTTGCGTTATTTGCATTGCAAGTTCCCGAGTAGGAACTACAATAAGAACTTGTTCATTTGTATTTTTTAATACTTTTTCAATAAGTGGAACAAGAAAAGCTGCTGTTTTTCCAGTTCCAGTATTTGCAAGTCCAACCATATCTTTTCCCTGAAGAATAAAAGGAATAATTTTATCTTGAATAGGAGTTAATTTTATATATCCTCTTTGTTCAATAGATTTTAATAATGTTAAATTCAATCCAAAATCTTTAAATGAGTTTTCAGGAATAAAAACTTCTTCTTCAACATGTGAATTAACAGTTCTATTTATAAAAGCAGAAATATCAAGTTTTGGACTTTTGAATTTATTGTTTTTTGATGAAAATCTTGATGCTCCACCACCAAATCTACTCCTTTTTTTTGAGTTTCCAAATCCTTTATTCCGTCTAAATTTTCCACGTGTCCGACCTGCGGACATTTTTTGATTATACATATTTTTTAATTATTTATTATTGCTTCCTCGTTTTACTTTTGCTCTATCTGATTCTGTAAGCTTCTGTTTTCTTAATCTTATACTATTAGGAGTTATTTCTAAATATTCATCTTTATCCATTGTTTCTAATCCTCTTTCAATAGTCATAATTTGAGGAGTTGTAAGATTAATCGCATCATCAGAAGAAGAAGACCTCATATTTGTTAGCTGTTTTCCTTTAATTGGATTTACAGTCATTTGTTCTCCTTTTGATGTATTTCCAATTACCATTCCTTCATATACTTCAGTATTTGCAGGAATATACAAAACACCTCTTGATTGTAAATTATAAAGCGAATAACCTAATGCTTTTCCAGTTACTCCAGAAATCATTGATCCAACTTTTCTATGTGCAATATCTCCTGAATGTGGACGATATCCAACAAACCTACTTGCTAAAATTCCATTTCCTTTTGTATCTACAATAAATTGATTTCTATATCCAAATAAACCACGACTTGGACCTTCAAACTGCATTAAAAAACGGCCATCTTGTAATTCCATATTTACTAATTTTGCTCCACGAGAACTTAATTTTTCGATAACTATTCCCTGAAAATCTTGTGGAACATCTGCAATAATTTCTTCAAATGGCTCATGTTTTTTTCCATTAATTTCTTTTATAATAAATTGAGGATTAGAAACCTGAAATTCATATCCTTCTCTACGCATATTTTCAATAAGAATTGCAATATGTAATTCCCCTCTTCCATATACAACAAATTGTTCAGAAGATTGAATATCAAAATCTACTTTTAATCCTACATTTACTTCAAGCTCTTTTTCTAATCGTTCTCTAATTTGTCTACTTGTTACAAATTTCCCTTCACGTCCAGCAAAAGGAGAATTATTAACTAAAAAAGTAAGCTCAATAGTAGGCTCATCTATTGAAATATTTTCAAGCAATTCTTGGTCTGCAAACTTTACTAATGTATCTCCAATATATACATCTGGAAATCCAGCAATCATAGCAATATCACCAGCTGTAATAGTTTGAGCATCTTTTCTAACAACTCCATCAAATGTAAATAATTTTGTTACTTTATGATTTGTAGTTTCTCCAGAATGTTTTTTTACAAATATAGTATCTCCAAAATTAACACTACCACTATGTACTCGAGCAATAGCAAGTCGTCCTAAAAAATTATCATAAGCTAAATTAAATGGCTGAGCGCAAAATGGCTTATCATTATTTTTTGAAGATATTGGTACATATTCTAAAATTACATCTAATATTGGAGTAATATCTTTTGATTCATCAATAAGATTATGCTTTGCAATACCATCTCTAGCAATAGCATATACTACTGGAAAATTAAGCTGTTCATCAGTAGCCCCAAGTTCTAAAAATAATTCAAGAACTTCATTATGAACACGCTCTGGATCTGATGCTTGTTTGTCTATTTTGTTAATTACTAATATAGGTCGTAATCCAAGTTCCAATGATTTTTTTAATACAAAACGAGTTTGTGGCATTGGACCTTCTTGAGCATCAACAACTAATAATACTGAATCAATAGAACGCAACACTCTCTCTACTTCAGAGCCAAAATCAGCATGACCGGGTGTATCTACAATATTAATTTTAGTTCCTTTATATATCACAGCAGCATTTTTTGAGTAAATCGTAATACCACGCTCTTTTTCAAGCACGTCTGAATCCATACTTATTTCACTATTTTCAGCTCCTGTTTGCTTTAAAATAGCATCTGTAAGTGCGGTTTTTCCATGATCAACATGGGCAATAATAGCTATATTTCTAATATCCATAATATTTTTCAATAAAAAAAATCCCCTAGATGAAATAAGGAGATTTCAATAACTTCACAAAATAGTGAAGCCACAAAAAATTATTATATTTTTGTTTCTTCTTATAATTTTGTCTCCTTGCTGATTCGCATAAGCGATCTCTCAAATCTAATATATCCAATATATCATATTCACTCTATTATGTCAAATAAAAAAGCCCTAATTTTTAAAATCAGGGCTTTATTAAATTCTTTAGAACTTAAAATTTCAAAAAAAATATCAAAAACTGATATTTATACCCAATGCCATCTACTATCACGAGCACTAGGATCATATTCATCCCAATAATCTTCCGAGTTATCGGGAACAACTGCATTATTAGATGGACCATTAGACGAACTAGATATTATCTTGTCAATAATAAATAAAAGAGAAAAAGAAATAATTGGAAAAATACTAAAAATAATTAAAAATATTGCCCAAAAAGGAAATGCTCTGCTATAAAATGCTCCATCTGGTTTCAAATTCCATATATCTTCATTAACCATACAATAAGTTATCCCTGAAATCACTAAAACTAAAACAATGTAGAAAATCAAAAAACAACCTACTGCAGCTCCACCTTCTCTCAAATCTTCTTTTATTTGACTTTTCATCATAATTTTCCTTACTAAAAAAACTAAATTTGTAAAAGTTCTAATTTAATAATAATACTTCATTACAATTTGTCAAATAAAAAAAATACATCTCAAAAATTTGCTCCGCCCCATACCATAAGGTACAGGGCTACGCGAACTGGTTCAGCTTCTATCGGAATAGAATCTGTTTTGTATAAAAATCAAAAAAAGCTTTTATTTTAATAATTGAGTAATAAGTGCTACCATTTGGTCTTTTTCTTTCGGATTACTTTCAGCTACTAAAAGAGCTAATGCAGTTAAAGCATTATCATTTATTTTTCTCTCCCCGCTTGCACGGAAAAGATAATCATTTTTATCTAAAAAGTAAACAAATAGAAAAGAAGCAATTCTTTTATTACCGTCAGAAAAAGGATGATCTTTAATGGTAAAATAAAGCAAATGAGATGCTTTTGATTCAATATCAGGATAAAGATTTTTTCCACCAAAACCTTGATAAATATTATTCACAATTCCCTCAAATGATTTATTTTGCTCAAAACCAAAAATATCTCCAGCTTCTTTTCTGACGATAATTTCCTGCTTCAACTTAATAATAATTTTGAGACAATTATTATAATCTAAAACAAATTCTGGCTTACCTCCTTTAGTTCTTTTTATTTCACCTTTATCATATTCTCCTAAAAGGGTCAAAGTTTTGGAATAATCAGACAATAAATTCAAAAGTTCTTTCTCCTGTCCTTTTAATAAATTACTATCTGATTTTTTTTCTATAAATGAAATAGTATTTTTTAATTCTTCAAATTTATTTTTAGCTTCTAATAATCTTTTTTGATTTATCGCATAACCACTTAAAAGATAATCTTTTAAAATCTTGGTTGCCCAGATTCTAAATTGTGTTGCTTTTTTTGAGTTCACACGATAACCAACAGCAATTACAGCATCTAAATTATAGAACTTAGTTTTATAACTTTTACCATCTGAAGCAGTATGTTCCATTTTGGAACATGCTGAATTTTTATCTAACTCATTAGTTCGGAAAATATTATTTAAATGTTTAGTAATGGCTGGTCTTTGAATATTAAAAAGTTCTGCAATTTGAGCTTGCGTTAACCAAATCATTTCCTTTTCTAATTTCACTCTCAATTCCACTTCATTATCTTTGGAATTATAAATTACAATTTTATCTTTATTTAATTTTTGATTTTCTTCTTTTCTAGACATAATTTTCAATTTCAATAAACATTATTCTATTTTAACACAAAAACCGAGAAAATTCTCGGTTTTAAATTGTTTTTAATCGTCTTGTACTGCTCCACGAACTGGACGATGCATAATATAAATAAAAACGCTCCTAACCCTATTTCTGCATTTCTGCACTGGACGACGTTAGAACCTGTTTTGTATAAAAAATCCCAATAAAAAGGTACTTGACCCCTTTTATCCTTTTATCGATTTTCGAACTTTTGGGTGGTGCAAAAATAAAGAAAACCTAAAAATATGATTAGATTAATCTGAAAATGACTAGTTTGAAACACATCTCCATCCTTTACCAACCTCTCCACATACTTCTTCAAAAGTTTTACCTTCTGGTACATAGTCGCACATAAAAAAAGAACATTCGCAATCCATTTTTTCTTCACACTCTTCTTTTGTTGAAAAAGTCTGAGAATTAACTGTTTCATTTTCTGATAACGGCAAAACAGGTAGCACAGCTTTTTCTTTTTCTAAAGAATTATTAAATAATAATATCCCCACTCCAATTAAAACAGCTAATACTATAATAACAGTTAATGCTACAGGAGCAGATATTCCTTTGTTTAAATTCATATTAATTTAGATTAATTAATTAATTATAATTTAATTATACCACAAATAAAAAAGAATATATCTTTTAATAAATTCAAAGTAAACTCTCTTTTTTACTAATTCACTAATACTTTATTTTTTCTTTTTATCAAGCTTATCCAAACCAATTATTTTTACACCGAAATAAACTACTAAAGCAATAATTATGAAATCAATGGCTACACTGATAAAATCTCCATAAAGTATTGATATTGAACCAATATTAATTGAAGCTGTGCTAAGACCCTCAGTTGAACCAAGCAAAACTCCAATAATTGGATTTACAATGTCAGTTACTAATGCAGAAACCACTTTTGATATTGCACCACCAAGAATAAAACCTACAGCTAAACCAACAACTCCTTGTTCGCGAATAAAATCAATAAATCCTTTCATATTTTTAATTATTAAATTAATTTATCTAATTTGACTTATCTTTATTATAATAAAAAATTATTTTTGCTATTAACTAATAAGCTAAAGCAAATGCCCAGCGTTTTTTAAAAATAGTTTTTTTACCACAATTTATACAAGAACACTCTCCTTTTTCCTCTTTACCATCAAAAGGTAAAAAACGACTCACTGCTTTTGTTTTTTGTTTAATATCAGCTTCACAGCTTTCATCCCCGCACCAATACGCAAAAACATACCCTTTTTGTTTAAGTGCTTTTTCAAACTCTTTCCAAGAATCAACAATTTTATTGCTTTCTTCTCTTCGTTTATAGGCTAGATTAAATAAGTTAGATTGTATATCCTCTAAAATTTCTTTAATTCGTTTCTGTACATTTTTAATAGGACACGATTCCTTATCGCCAGTATCTCGACGAACAAGAACAACTGTTTTTGTTTCCAAGTCTCTTGGACCAATTTCAATTCTTATAGGAACTCCTTTTTTCTCCCATTCATAATATTTTTCACCAGGCCTTAAATTATCACGTAAATCTATTTCTACTGAAAATTCGGTCAATTGACTAACAATTAATTTAGCAGTATCTAAAACTGCTTTATCTCCAATTTTAATAGGAATTATTACTACCTGTACAGGAGCAATTTTAGGTGGCAATACTAATCCTTTATCATCACTATGTGCCATAATCAAGCCACCAATTAACCTTGTACTAACTCCCCAGCTTGTTTGAAAAACATTTTTTCTTTTTCCATCTTGGTCAAGAAAAAAAATATCAAAAGATTTGGAAAAATTATCAGATAAATTATGGGTAGTGCCAATTTGTAAAGATTTACCATCCTGCATCAATGCTTCCATACAAAAAGTATTTAAAGCCCCAGCAAATTTTTCTTTTTCTGATTTCTTTCCAGTATAAACAGGTATCGCCAAATAATCTTCAACAAATTTTACATAAATATCATTAAGAATCATTAATGCATATTCTTCAGCTTCTTCTAAAGATGAATGTGCGCTATGACCTTCTTGCCATAAAAATTCAGTTGTTCTCAAAAATAGTCTTGGACGCATTTCCCATCTAACGACATTAGCCCATTGATTTATTATAAGTGGTAAATCACGATAAGATTCAATCCACCGTGAAAATGATTCATTAATAATTGTTTCTGATGTTGGACGAATAATTAATGGTTCTTCTAATTTCTTGCCTCCACCATAAGTTACAACAGCTAATTCAGGAGAAAATCCTTTTATATGCTCTTTTTCTTTTTCCAAAAAGCTTTCTGGAATAAAAATTGGAAAATAAGCATTCTTTACGCCTATTCCTTTTAGTTTAGAATCTATAACAGCAACCATTTTTTCCCAAATTGCATAACCATGGGGCTTAATTACCATACACCCACGAACAATTGAATGTTCGGCTAAATCCCCAAAAGAAATTACATCTTGATACCATTGTGAATAATCATCGCTTCTCTTTGTAATAGTCTTTACTTTAGTTTCCTTATCTGTTTTTATTCTAACTTTATTGATATTATTATCTTTTTTCATAAAAAATGCTTCTAATATTATTTATATTTACTATTCTCTTTTTATTCTAATACTTTTAAGATAAAAAACAAGGAAAACAGAATATAAAACCCTTTAAATTTTTAAATTAATAAAATCTCTAATAATATAATCAAACAACCTAAAACAAGATAAATTAAAATCATTACCCACCATTTAATTTTCTTATTAAAAATACTCATATTTTTATACTTTTATTATTCTACCAAAAAATCGCTCTTAAAGCGATTTCTTTATTAATTTTTCAAATTAAATAATACTTGCTTTGAAAAATTAAAATCTATTTTATCAAAAAATAATTTGCTACTACCCCGATAATATAACCGACTAAAGCTGCTATACCCGCTAAAAAAACCATCTCAAATCCTGCTTTTAACCAATGACGTTTAGTAAACTTAGTAGTTGCACAGCCAAGAAAAAATAAACCAATAATAGTGATTATTACAGAAAAAAGAATAGCCCATGGAACTGAAAAAATAAAATAAGGTAAAAGAGGTATAGTTCCACCAATTACATAAGAAAAAAACATAAAAATTCCACCTCGTATAGGTTTTTCTATCTTTTCAGGATTAATATGAAGCTCCCTATAAGCCATTTCTTGAATAAAAAGAGATTTATTTTTTGAAGCTGCTAATGCCATTTTATTAGCAAGATTTGATGGCCAACCATTTTTTATATAAATCTTAGTTAATTCTTGTTTTTCTATCTCAGGATATTCTTTTAATTCTATTTTTTCTTCTTTTAGTTTACGTTCAACAACTTCTTTTACTGATTTTGTTGAAAGATAAGAACCAATACCCATAGATATTGATTCCACCATAACAACTACAAAACCAGAAAGAATAATTACAAAATGATCATTAGTTCCAATCGCTATACCAACTAATACTCCAAGAGTTGAAATCATACCATCTTCAAAACCAAATACTATCTCTCTAATCATAGATATAATCCCGGTTTTTTGATGATGAATAAAATCTGGTCTTTTTATTCTTGTTTGCATTTTTTTATAATTTCAATTATTTTATTATACTAAAAACAAATTTTTTCAATCTGTCTTTTTGACTCAATTTAGAAACTATTAATCTCATAATTTTTTGTCAATTAAGAATTAATATTGAAAAATTTAATATTAAAGCGAAACTAACCCAAAGAATATAAGGGAATAAAAGATAAGCAGAAATTTTAGAAATCTTATAAAAACTAATAATGGTTAACAAAATTATCAACCAAAGAATAATTATTTCTATAAAAGCATAAAAGGGAGATTGTAAGCCAAAAAAGAGAATTGACCAAAAAATATTTAAAATAAGCTGAATACTAAAAAGAAAAATAGCAATTTTTATCTTTTTATCTTTTAAACCTCTGTCCCATATTAAATAAAGAGAAATAGCCATTAACAAAAATAGCAATATCCAAACAGGAGCAAAAATCCAATTAGGTGGATTAAAACTTGGCTTTTTAAACGTAACATACCAAGTTGAAATCGCAGGCGAAGTAAAAATAGAACCAATAAGCCCTGCTCCCTGACAAATTAAAATAGAAATTATAAGTTTTAAAAAATTAATTCTTTTATCCATATATTTTATTCTATCAAAAAATACTAATAAAAAATACCTAACCCCTTTTAATCTTGTTTTTCAATTTCCTTTTTTAATGCTTTAATAATTCCTTTAGGATTATGTCTATAATAATCCTCTAATTTTGTAGCAGATTTATGAGCAGAAAAATAATCTTTTCCTTTAGCCATCAATCCTCTTTCATAAATTTCATGAAAAAGAATAAATTTTCTTTCTCTTGAAGAAATATCGTCAGAAACCCATACTTCATCTTTGGGGACAAAAAAATCTACTTTATCATGAGTTCCTCCTGCAAAATTAATATCAAAAAAATCTCTTACTAATTTTCCTTTTACAACCCAAACTTTAACCTTTTTTGTATATGTTTGCATCAAATCTTTATGAACTTTTTCAATAAGTTCTTTTTTATTTATTTTCTTTAATCTTTTAGTAACAACACATCTATTTCTTTCTCTTTTCTCAACCATTTCTGCCTTTTTAAGAGCTTTTTTATAACTCATTCCTAAGCTCATTAATTTATTTTCAACTAATAAATGGTCAATATAAAAATTTACTTCTCTGTTTTTGGTTTTTTTATCTATCCACAATTCATTCTTGGGTATAAATTTAAAGAAATAATATTGACCAAAATTAACAAAATCCCCACAAATATTTCTTCTTATATAATTTCCATCAACAAGCCAAATATCAAATTTTTGAAAAGAATCAATCTGTTTAAAATATATTTTATGTTTACAAAAATTAATCTTTCTTTTTAATTCTTTTAAACTATAATTATATTTTATATCAGTAAGATATGTTTCTCTTTTTTTCATATATAAGATTTTAATTAATCATTATCTAATTTTACCATAAAAAAAGAAATTATAAACTAAAGAGGACACTCTACTTTTATTATATTATTTCTGCTATTTGATCCTATTTATTTACGATTTTTGATAAAATTACAATAAAAAAAACCGCCCTGAAAAAATGATTTTTTCAGGGCTGTTTAAGAATCGTCATTGTCTTCCATAAGAAGTATACTCTTAAAAAAGAGTGGCTACGGCTTAGACCTCTTGGTTTTTATTTTCTCTTAAATAAAAAAAACAAGTGCTCAAGATAGTACCAATGGTACAACCTGTAGCATAAAGAAACATAAGTTGCCAGTTATTAATATCATCAACTATAACTTGCAAGACATAATACCAAATGAAGATATTAAAAAATGTAATTACGCTACTAGCAACGATACGTGTATTGCTAACCATTTTAGTCCAAGCAGTGACGATTAACATTTCAATTATACCTACAAAAAAAAGAGTCATATTTGTCTGTTAATGGCACTGTTTTTGACCACTTAATTAATAAAAAAAGCAACCTTTAAATAAAAAACTACCCAAATAAAACAGGAAGTTTTTCATCAATGATAATTATAACAATCTAAGAGATAATTGTCAATATCACAAAATAATATAAATATATTGCATTTTATAGCTAAATAAAGAATATTTCATTTTAAAATCATAACATCGTGAACTTAAATAACATTTACTTTATGGTTTAGAATTAAAACCCATTTTTTTAATCTAAGTAAATGATGATATTGCCAATTTTTTTCTTTAGCCACCACTATATCAGAATTAGTAGCTCTATGGATAGCTTGTAAAGAATAAATTGCTGCACCAATAGAATGAGTAGGAACATGTGCAGTTGCTACTGCTTGACCTGCGGCACGAGCAGCAGAACGAGCCGCATTGTCTTCTCCTATTTCGCGAGCTGCAGAATGAGATGCAAGTGAAGCATTACGTATAACAGTCATACTAAATACTCCTGTATTTATCCATTTTTGAAGAGTTTTGATAGCATTTCGAGAACGATGATCTTTTGGATATTTTTTCTCAAAATAAGGTAGAACACGTTTAGTACAATCAATCGCCCAAATAGCCAATATTTTATGATTAGTTTTTTTAACAATCTTTATAACTCTCTCATCTTTATATTGTGTAAGCGAAAATTTAGATTTTTTCATTCATTTATTTTATCAAAAAACTACCTTAATTGAAAGGTAGTTTCTAAAAATAGCGACTCCGCGAACTGGACAACGCCTTAAACCTGTTTTATATAATTAAATCAAAGTTTTTCCCATAAATTCAGTTATTTCAGAATTTCTAATAAGAATTGTACGATTAGTAGTAAATGTTAATCCCTTGTTAGGATTATCTTCAAAACCAAGATAAATTTGTTCTACTCCTTTATTTTTTAATTCTTTTATTGCTGGCTGTAAATCCGAATCAGAACTAGCAATAATTGCTGTTTTTATTTCTTTATCACAAGCAAATGTGATCATATCAACCGCAATTCTTACATCCACGCCTTTTTCTTTAAATGTTAAGAATTTATGTCCTTTAGGACAACTTTCTTCATAGCCTCTTACTCGTCCTGCATAAATTACTTCAAATCCTTGTTTTTCTAAATGATTTTTTAACTCTCTTTGTTTTTGTATTAATTCCATTGATTTCCCTTTTGTTTCCTTGTGCTTTAAAAGTCTACCGATGTAAAATATCTTTTTATCGACATTAATACCAATTAATATCTTATTTTAAAGTCCTTCAAAATCATAAATAGAAAAATCAACTTCTTTCTTTTTGTCAGGATTAAGAATTGAATTAATCTTACTAATAAAATTACGCCCATCTATAAAAAGTATTGTTTTCATAAAAATAGAACCCCAACGGACCTTTCGGCTGGTTGGGGCGTTTCTAATTTAATAATACAAAATTATAAGATCTTGTCAAGTTTTTTCTGTGGAAAATACGGCTCCGCGAACTGGACGACGTTATCCTCCAAAGGCGGACCAGCCCTCTGGCTAGGAACCTGTTTTGTATAAAAAATACCAAAAACTATTGACAAGATATACTGATTTGCTATAATTTAAATATCACGATGAGGGGACACACCTAAGGTTTCGTCCGAAGGTTAATGCCCCTTTTTTATTTACTCCTTATTCCCAAATTTTTTATAACTCAATTTCTGTTTTAATAAATTCATAAAAACAATATTTTTCATAAATTTTCTTAAAAGGGATGAATAATTATTACGATCTGGAATGATTAGTTTAAATAATTTATTTTGTTTTTGTAAATATTCAACTAAGCAATGAAAATCACCATCACCTGAAACAATGATTGCTTTATTATAATTAGAATATTCTATCATTGCATGCAATACTAACTCTGCATCAACATTACCTTTTGTGTACAACTCTCCTTCTTTCTTATATTCAAGTGTTGGTTTAAAAATAATGATATAACCAGCTTCTTGTAAAAAAGTATATAATGCTTCATTCCCTGAAACATAGCCGATAAAAAGAAAAGTTTTTGTGACTCCATATTTGTCCTGTAAATATATTCTAAATCTATCAAAAATAAGAATCCACCCCTGAGAACGAATTCCTAAATTCAAATTTTGACTATCTATAAAAGCATAATTGTTTTCTTTCTTTTTCATATACTAATATTTTATCAAAAAACTACCTTAATTGAAAGGTAGTTTCTAAAAATAGCGACTCCGCGAACTGGACGACGTTATCCTCCAAAGGCGGACCAGCCTCTGGCTGGGAACCTGTTTTATATAGAAAATACCAGAAACTATTGACAGGATATACTCATTTGCTATTATTAAAATGCGGATAAGAAATTATCTGTTATCAACCGCCCGTTGCAAAAGACGGGCTTTATTTTTTATTATTTTTCTCTTTTGATTAACTTTTTTAATTTTTTAATATCAATATACTTATTGCTATTTTCAATTAACTCCTTAGAAACATGATGCTTACTAGAAATAACTATTATATTTTTATTTTTAGTTATCAATTTCTTTAATAAGTAATTAAAATCACTATCTCCAGAAAACAATACAAAAGTATCAAAATTATCTATCATTTCTATAACATCAATAGCTATTTCTACATCAAAATTTGCCTTTCTAATGTCTCCCCTTGCGATATCTTCTGCCTTTATTATCTTTAATGGCTTTGTAATTAAAATAAACTTGTTCTTTTTGAGAAAAGTAAAGAATTTATTTTGATTATCAGTATTATGATGAACACAATAATTTCTAATTTCTAACAAATCATTCTGTTCAAATAAACTTTTTAACTTAATATAATCAATCCACCAACCTAAAGATTTTACTGAACTTTCTAAATTAGCAGCATCTATAACCACTAATATTTTACCTTTTAAATATTTCGATATCATATATTTATTTTAACACAAAAACCGAGAATTTTCTCGGTTTTAAATTGTTTTTAATCGTCCTATACGGCTCGCCCTACTCAACGATTTTCGAACTTTGGATTGGGCAGAGGAGTATAAATATCCGACCGTCATTCTATCCCAAATGAAGCAGTTGCTGGCCGAACATCAGGAGGGGTAACCCCGATTTGCCAGCTGTTTGCCCTTGTGGCGAGCTTTGTACAGCAGACCCGAGCTTGTCACCAATTGCCACCACTACCCACCGATTTGACCAAAATTTCGCCTCTAAAACGTTTTGATTATTTTCCTAAAAGTTAAGAAATCAAGCCGTTTCATTTTTGCTTAACTTTAAACATAAACTGCAACCGACTCTGAAGCTACTCTTGCAACCTCCGTAACATTATCGTCCAAGACCTTATAAACCATAGGGACATATTTTTTATAAGAAGCCTCGTCATTACCTACAAATACCACTTTTTCTTTGTCCTCAAGTTTTA
>JBDREW010000021.1:0-29509 GCA_043819385.1 Candidatus Nealsoniibacteriota bacterium
CTGCTCCTGCTCCTGCTCCTGCTCCTGCTCCTGCTCCTGCTCCTGCTCCTGCTCCTGCTCCTGCTCCTGCTCCTGCTCCTGCTCCTGCTCCTGCTCCTGCTCCTGCTCCTGCTCCTGCTCCTGCTCCTGCTCCAGCAGTATCAGAATAAAATTGTTTTTTAAAAAGTTATAAGTTTTAAGATCTAATCCGATATTACATTATTTATCCACAGATTTATTGTTTGACATTGTATTTTAAAAAAGAGATAATAGGATATAGTAATAGGTAAAATCCGATACGAGAGGAGGATAAAAAATCTTAATAGATTTTTTATCAATTTTTAATTTCTAATTTTCAATGAATGTTTCAATTTTTAATGAATTAAAAGGGATAGGGGAATAAAAAATCTTAATAGATTTTTTATCAATTTTTAATTTCTAATTTTCAATGAATGTTACAATTTTTAATGAATTAAAAGGGATAGGGGAATAAAAAATCTTATGTCTAAAAAAATAAAAAAATCACTTAAAAAAATAAAGAAAAAAGAATTTTTTATTTCTTTACAAGATGCTACCCGATATTGTGAGTATTCACAGGAATATTTAAGTTTGCGTGCTCGTCAAGGAAAATTAAAAGCTAAAAAAGATGGAAGAAATTGGGTTACAAAAAAAGAGTGGTTAAAAATATATGTAGCAAAAGTTGAGAAGTATAAAAATAACTTGATAGTAAAATCAAATATTAGAAATCAAAAATCAAAACGACAAATCAAAAATCAAAATGAAAATGGAGAGAAAAAGAAAAAGAAAAAGGTAAAATTAAATATTAAAATAGAAAAAAAAGAGAAAGCTAAAGAAAATCCCGCTCTTTTTATAAAAGAAAAAGAAGTTTTTAAAAATTTTGATTTTAGGAAAAAAGAAAAAGATGAAAAAATCTCAAAGAATTTTATAGTTAAAATTAATAGGGGAAGTAATGAAAATAAAAAAGAACAAATAATAGAACAAGCAGAAATAGAAGAAAAGAAAAATGACTGGAAAAAAGAAGAAGAAATAAAAAAACCTTTGGTTCATGGTAAATCAGAGATTAAGCCGTATAGAGAGGAAAATCTCTTGGTTACTGAATTGAAACCAGCTAATGCTCGGGTTGTTAATTATACAACAGGACCATCTTTAGGGTTTTTATTTGTTTTAACTTTCCTTTTAATATCTGTTGCTGGATTTCTTGGAAAGGATATTTTAAAAGAAACTTTTAGTGATATTAATCGCAATACATATATAGTGGGAGAATCTGGAGATATTATTATTTTTGAAACAACAGAATTGATTGTTGATTTATTTGATAAAACAACTAATGAATCAGAAGATATTTATCTAATCGTTGACATTGTTAAATATTCTTTTGGGCATTCCGCAAATGTATTTGCTGAATATTTTGAATGGCTTGGAAAAGGAATAAATAAAAGTTATTTTAAGGCAAGTGCTTCAGTCGGCACATTATTTAAAAATTGTTATCAATTTATAAGTGAACTTACAATTTAGGGAGAAAGTAATAAAATTATATTTATATTTTATATGAAAAAAACATTTTTAAAAACAAATGATCTTTGTAGTTTGATTTCAAAATATGCTCTTTACGTTTTAACTTTTTTGCTTCCTATTTTCTTTTTACCTTGGACAGCAAATATACTTGATTTTAATAAACAAATATTATTAGCAGTATTGGTTTTTATTTCTCTTTTTGTCTGGATTTTAAAAGTTTTTATTTCAGGCAAATTTAAATTAAATATAGTGGGACTATATGTTCCATTGGGACTTTTATTTTTAGCTTATACTGCTTCAACCATTTTTTCCTTGTGGAGATATGGAAGTTTTTGGGGATGGCCATTAGTAACATCAGAAAGTTTGTTTAGTATTATCGGACTTTTTGTTTTTTATTTTTTAGTAAGCAATACATTAGAAAAGAAAGAAATTTATTATTTAGTAGTTTCTTTAATAGCTTCAAGTTTTTTAGTTGTGCTTTATGGAATTTTTCAACTTTTTGGAAAGTTTGTGCTTCCTTTTGAATTTTCTAAAACAACATCTTTTAATACGATTGGAACAGTAAATGCATTAGGAATATTTTCTGCTGTATTATTACCATTAATGTTTATTTTAGTTATAAATAGTAAAAGAGTTTTAAAGGGTCTTTTTATAACAGTTTTAGCTTTCACAACATTTTTATTAATTTTAATTAATTTTTCAACTTGTTGGTGGATAGTAGCAGTTGGGTCTGCTTTAATAACAGTTTTAGGAGTTCAAAAAAGAAATTTATTTGATGCTCGATGGATGATTCTACCAATGTTCTTTTTAGTAATTTCTTTATTTTTTATTTTTTTGAAATTTCAGGTTATTAATACTGCTTCACGTCCAATTGAAGTTTTTTTAAATCAAAAAACAAGTTTTAATATTGCTAAAGATACGTTAAAAGAAAAAGCAATTTTAGGATCAGGTCCTGGAACTTTTATTTATGATTTTTCAAAATATAAAAATATTGATTTTAATAAAAGTAATTTTTGGAATATAAAGTTTGATGGAGCAAATTCAAAATTTCTTACTATTTTAGCAACTACTGGAATTTTAGGAGCATTTTCTATTTTAGCATTGATTATTTTTTCTTTAATTTATGGAGTAAAAAATCTTTTTATTAAAAATTTTGGATTAAATAATTCTAATAAAAAAACAACAGATAAATATGATGATGATTTTATATGGATGATTGGAGTTGGTACTTTTATTAGTTTTATCGCATTAAGTGTGAGCTTCTTTATACATCATTCAAATTTAACATTAGATTTTATTTTCTTTTTGTTATTAGCTGTTTTCACTGCTATTGCATCTCCTCTTAAAAAAGAATTTTCATTAAAACTCTCCCCTTTATTTGCTCTTGTTATTAATTTTGTTTTAATTTTAATTTTCGTTTTTGGATTAGGTCTTTTTATTCTTGAAGGGCAGAGATATTTGGCTGAAACAAATTATTTAAAAGGAATAAAAAGTTTAAGTCAGGGAGAAAATAATGTTGCTTTAGAAAAATTAGAAAAAGCAATTAAAATAAATTCTAAAGTAGATTTATATTGGAGAGAGTTATCGCAGGTTTATTTTAAAAGTATAGAGATTGAAGCTCAAAGAGAAGATATATCTATGGAAGAAATTAATCAAAGAGTTCAAGCTCTTATTGAAGTGAGTGTAGATTCTATTAATCAAGCAACTACGATTAATCCTAAAAATTCTGCTAATTGGCTTGTAAGAGGTTTTATTTATCAAAATTTAGTTGGTATAATTTCTGGTGTTGAAGATTGGGCAGTAAGCTCATATGAAGAGGCAATAAATCTTGAACCAATTAATCCTTATTATTACACTCAATTAGGTGTTATTCTTTTAAAACAGTCATTATCTTTTTCAGAAGAAAATACAGAAGAAAAGAATAAATTATTTATTAGATCTCAAATGCAACTTCAAAAAGCTATTGAATTAAAATCAGATTATGCACCTGCTCGTTTTCAATTATCTATGGTTTATCAAGCGCAAGGTAAAATTGATGAATCAATTCAAGAATTAGAAAAAACAAAAATTTTAGCTCCGTTTGATATTGGATTAGCTTTCCAATTAGGTTTAATTTATTATCAGAATAAAAATTGGGAAAAAGCTCAAATTGAATTTGAGAGAGCAGTTGAAATTAATAGTGATTATTCTAATGCTTTGTATTTTTTAGGTTTAGTTTATGATCAACAAAATAAAAAATTAGAAGCTATTGAAATATTTAAAAAACTTATTGATTTGAATCCTGGCAATGAAGAAGTAAAATATATTTTAAAAAATTTAGAGTCTGGAAAATCAGCTTTAGAAAAAGAGCCTGAGGGTTTTAAAGATTCTGAAGAATTTGAAGGAAATCTTCAAACTATTCCTATTGATTAGAGTGTACTTGAAGAGTTAGAATCAGAATAAGAATAAATTAAAAGGGAGAGGGGGAAACTAAGAAGAGGTCGGGTCTCTCTTAGGGAGAGAAAGGAAGTTTTTTAGAGGTCCGACCTCGGGAAAGGGATAAAAAAATTAAAAATTAATATAAAAATTAAGCATTGGGGAATGCTTGACATTTTTCTTTAAAAGAATTAAAATCTCTTTGATATTATTTAACTCATTTATTCATTATTTTTTTCTCGCTTATCAAAAAAATAAATTAAGAACTGGTTCTTAAAAAAACAAGAGGAGTTTTTCTTTTTTTTAATTACTTTTTTAATAATATTGTGGCTTCGCCACATAATTAAGAACCTAACTCACTTTGCTTATCAGAACCAAAATTTGTTAATGTATTAATATTGTGGCTTTGCCACATAATTACAGCACTCAGTTAAGAAATGAGAATAAATTCTCTTTTCTTTCCCTCGTTTGTAATTATAATATTAAAATTATGAATACAAAAAGTTTTTCTAAGTCAAAAGTTTCTTTACCATTCCCTTATTTATTAACTCTTCAAAAAGAAAGTTGGCAATGGTTTTGGAAAGAAGGTCTTAAAGAATTATTTTCAGAAGTATCTCCTATTAGAGATTATACTGGAAAAGAACTTGAGCTTTGGTTTACAGATTATAAATTAGGAGAACCAAAGTATAAAGATGATCTTATAGCAAAGAAAAACAATGATTCTTACGAAGCTCCTTTAAGAGTTAAAATAAAATTAGTAAATCTTAAAACAAAAGAAATTAGAGAGCAAGAAATTTTCCTTACAGATTTCCCCTTAATGACAGAAAGGGGAACTTTTGTTGTTAACGGAGTTGAAAGAGTTGCTATTTCTCAATTGATTCGTTCTCCTGGCGCTTTTTTTACTCTTCAAAATCTTAAAGGAAGAAATTGTTTTGGTGCAAAAATTATTCCTAATCGTGGAGCTTGGCTTGAATTTGAAACAGAATCAACTGGTTTTATTGGAGTAAAGATAGATCGCAAAAGAAAAGTTGCGGCAACTGTTTTATTAAAAGCATTTAGTGGTTTAACAAATGATCAAATAAAGGAAACATTTCAAGATATTGATAAAAATTCGGAAGTAAAATATATTGAAGAAACATTAAAAAGAGATTCAACTAATAGTCAAGCAGAAGCATTAGTTGAAATTTATAGACGATTGAGACCAGGTGATTTAGTAACACCCGATACAGCGAAAGAATTAATTGATAATACTTTTTTTAATTTTGAAAGATATGATCTTTCAAAAGTTGGTAGATGGAGAATGGGTAAAAGGTTATTTGGAATAGACAATAAAAATCAAAAGAAATTTGACTCTAATAAAAAAATAGTACCAGAAGATAGGACTTTAAAGCCAGAAGATGTTATTGCAGTTTTGCGTGAAATTGTTAAATTAAATAATGATCCAGAAGCAAAACCTGATGAAATAGATCATTTAGGGAATAGAAGAGTAAGAACTTTAGCTGAATTTTTACAAAATAGAATGAGAGTTGGTTTAATGAGAATGGAAAGAATTATAAAAGATAAAATGTCAACTTTGGATATTAATACTTTGATGCCTGCTCAATTAATTAATGCAAGGCCAGTTATGGCAGTTGTAAAGGAATTTTTTACTGCTTCTCAAATTTGTCAATTTATGGATAATGAAAATCCTTTAGCTGAATTAGAACATAAAAGAAGATTATCAGCTACTGGACCCGGAGGACTAACAAGAGAAAGAGCTGGTTTTGAAGTTAGAGATGTACAAGCATCCCATTATGGAAGAATTTGTCCTATTCAAACACCAGAAGGTCCTAATATTGGATTAGTTAATCATTTAGCTTCTTTTGCGCAAGTAAATCATTATGGCTTTATTGAAACTCCATATTTGAAAGTTGATAAAGGAAGAGTAACATCTGATATTCAGTATCTTAATGCTTTTGAAGAAGAGAAATATAATATTGCTCATAGAGGAGTTGAAATTGATGATAAAGGAAATATTATTTTAAATAAAGTTGAAGCAAGAACTAAAGGTGGACCAGGAGAAATAGACAAGGATAAGATTGATTTTATGGATGTATCTACTGAACAATTTATTTCTGTAGGAACATCTCTTATCCCTTTTTTACAAAATGATGATGCAAACAGAGCATTAATGGGATCAAATATGCAAAGACAAGCAGTGCCCCTTGTAAGACCTGAAGCGCCTTTTGTTTCAACTGGATTAGAAGAAAGAGTAGCAAGAGATTCTGGTCAGGAAATTATATCAGAAGAAGATGGAATTGTTGTTGAGGCTGATGCTGATCATGTTGCGGTTAAAAATATAAAAGGAAAAATTAAAAATTATGATTTAAGGATTTTTATTAGAACTAATCAATATACTTGTTTTCATCAAAAAACAATTGTTAAAAATGGTCAAAAAATTAAAAAAGGAGATATTTTAGCAGATGGAGGGGCAATTAATGATGGGAAATTAGCATTAGGTCAAAATGTTTTAGTTGCTTTTCTTTCTTGGTATGGTTCAAATTATGAAGATGCAATAGTAATTAATGAAGATTTAGTAAAAAGAGATTATTATTCTTCTATACATATAGATAAGTTTAGTTGTGATGTAAGAGAGACAAAATTAGGTCCTGAAATTACAACTTATGATATTCCAAATGTTTCAGAAGATAAATTAAAAGATTTAGATGAAGAAGGAGTTATTAGAGTCGGAGCTGAAATTAGTCCAAACGATATTTTGGTTGGAAAAATTTCTCCAAAAGGAGAAGCAGGTCTTACAGCTGAGGAAAGATTATTGCGTGCGATTTTCGGAGAAAAAGCAAGAGATGTTAAGGATACTTCTTTATTAATGGAACATGGCAAAAGAGGAAGAGTAATAGGAGTTAAGGTTTTTTCAAGAGAAGAAGGACATAAATTATCTCCTGGTATTATTAAAAAAATAGAAGTTGAAATAGCTGTTTTAAGAAAAATTCAAGCTGGTGATAAATTAGCTGGACGACATGGAAATAAGGGAGTTATTTCTAAAGTTGTTCCGTCAGAAGAAATGCTATTTTTAGAAGATGGAACTCCTGTTGATATTGTTTTAAATCCTTTAAGTGTTGCTTCAAGAATGAACATAGGACAAATTTTAGAAACTCATCTTGGTTTAGCTGCTCAAAAATTGGGATATATAGCAGTGTCTCCTTCTATGGCTGGTGCTAATGAACAAGATATTAAAGAAGAATTAAAGGAAGCTAATTTTCCAGAAGATGGAAAGTTAACTATATATGATGGAAAAACAGGGCTTTCTTTGCCTCAAAAAGTTACAGTTGGATACATATATATGATGAAACTTATCCATATGGTAGAAGACAAGATTCATATGCGTTCTATTGGTCCTTATTCTTTGATTACTCAACAGCCATTAGGTGGTAAAGCTCAATTCGGAGGGCAAAGATTTGGAGAGATGGAAGTATGGGCATTAGAAGGATATGGAGCTGCTCATATTTTACAGGAAATGCTTACAATAAAATCAGATGATGTTGTTGGAAGAGCTTCTACTTACGAATCTATTTTAAAAGGAGAACCAATTAAAAATCCAAATGTTCCAGCATCTTTTAATTTATTAGTTTTAGAATTAAAATCACTTGGTCTTAGTATTGAAGTTAAAGAGAGAAGCTAATAAAAAATAAAAAATCTATTATGATTTTTTATTAATTTTCAATTTTTAATTTAGAAAGGGAAAGGGATAGTAAAATCAAAAATTAGAAATTAAAAATTGAAATGGGGAAAGCTGGGAATAGGTCGGGTCTCTCTTAGAGAGGGAGAGGAAGTTTTTTAGAGCCCCGACCTCGGGAGAGGAGAAAGAGGGGGAGGGGAATAAAAAAATAAAAAGATAAAAAATTAAAAAAATGGAGAAAAAGGGAGAGAGGGATAAAAAAGTTTATAATAAGTAATAAATAATAATAAACAAAGAGTTAGAATATAAAATTTAAAATGATTTAATTTCTAATTTTAATTTGTCATTTTAATTTTTGCATTTTAATTTTTAATTTTATATTATGCATGTATCAGAATTAGAAGCTATTAGAATAAAACTTGCCTCACCAGAAGATATATTAAATTGGAGTAATGGTGAAGTAACAAAACCAGAGACAATTAATTATAGAACTCAGAAAGCTGAGAAAGATGGTCTTTTTTGTGAAAGAATTTTTGGACCAGAAAAAGATTATGAATGTTATTGTGGAAAATATAAAAGAATTCGTTACAAGGGTGTGGTTTGTGATAGATGTGGAGTAGAAGTGACAAAAGCATCAGTAAGGCGCGAAAGAATGGGTCATATAAAATTAGCTTGTCCGGTTTCTCATATTTGGTTTTTACGTGGAGTTCCTTCAAGAATGGGAGTTGTTTTAGATATGCCTATGTTGCAGATGGAAAAAGTAATATATTTTGCTGTTTATGTTGTAACAAAAGTTAATGAAGATATGAAACAAGAAACATTACAAAATATTGAAAAAGAATATAAAAGCAAACTAAAAAATCAAAAAGCAAATATTAAAAATAAAAAAGAATTAAAGGAAGCTGGAAATGAATTAAAATCAGCACGTGACGTAGCAAGAGAAGAAGTAAATTCTTTAAAGCTATTAAAGATTCTTTCAGAGATTGAATTTTATGATTTTTCTTTGAAATATGGAGAAATTTTTGAAGCAGGTACAGGAGCTGAAACTTTATGGAAACTTTTTGAAAAAATTGATTTAAAAAAAGAAGTAGAAAAAATTCAAAAAGAATCTGAAACTGCGACTCCAATAATAAAAAGAAAAATGTTAAAAAGATTAGGTATTTTAAAAGCAATGCAGAGATCAGGGGTTAATCCATCTTGGATGTTTCTAACAGTTATTCCTATCTTGCCTCCTGATTTAAGGCCAATGGTTCAATTAGATGGGGGGCGTTATGCTTCTTCTGATTTAAATGATCTTTATAGAAGAGTAATAAATAGAAATAATCGTTTGAAATATTTATTAGAAATAAATGCTCCAGAAGTTATTGTAAGAAATGAAAAAAGAATGCTTCAAGAAGCAGTTGATGCTTTGATTGATAATAGTATGAGAAAAGGGGTTTTGACTACTGCGACTACTGGAGGAAGACGTCTTTTAAAATCATTAGCTGATATGTTGAAAGGAAAGCAGGGAAGATTTCGTCAAAATCTTTTAGGAAAAAGAGTAGATTATTCAGGAAGATCGGTAATTGTTGTTGGTCCTACATTAAAGCTTCATCAATGTGGTTTACCTAAAAAAATGGCTTTAGAATTATTTAAGCCATTTGTAATAAAAAGAATTTTAGACAAGGAGCTTGCGTACAATGTAAGAGGAGCTTCAAAATTAATTGAACAGGAGACTGATGAGGTTTGGGAAAATTTAGAAGAGGTTGTAAAAGATAAAGCAGTATTATTAAATAGAGCTCCTACTCTTCATAGATTAGGTATTCAGGCATTTAATCCAGTTTTGATTGAAGGAGAATCAATGCAGGTTCATCCTTTGGTTTGTAGAGCATTTAATGCTGACTTTGATGGTGATCAAATGGCAGTTCATCTTCCTTTGAGTGAAGAAGCTCAAAAAGAAGCAAGAGAAATAATGTTATCTACTAAGAATTTATTAAAATCAGCAACTGGAACTCCAGTTGTTACACCAAGTCAGGATATTGTGCTTGGTTGTTATTGGTTAACTAAAATATTTCCAAAAGCGAAAGGAGAAGGAAAGGTTTTTTTAAATGCCGATGAAGCGATATTAGCTTATGAATCAAATAATATTGATATAAGAGCTAAAATAAAAATACTTAATTATAAAAATAAAAAAGATTTAACAAGTTTATTTGAAACTTCTTTGGGTAGGATTTTATTTAATGAATCATTGCCAGATGATTATAATTTTGTTGATGAATTAATAAATTCAAAAAAATTAGAAAGTATTGTTGCTAATGTTATTGCAAATTATGATCAGGAAATAATTGAAGACACTTTAGACAAAATAAAAGATTTAGGATTCAAAAGTGCGACTATGTCTGGTGTTAGTTGGGGAATGGATGATTTGATTGTTCCAGTTGAAAAGAAAGGAATTATTGAAAGTGCAGAAAAAGAAATTGAAACAATAGAAAAACATTTTAAAAGAGGGCTTCTCTCAAAAGAAGAAAAAAGTAGTAAAGTAATTGAGGTTTGGACAAAAGCAAAATCTGAAATTGAGAAATTAGTTCCAAAAACTTTATCTGAGTTTAATTCAATATTTACAATTATTGATGCAGGAGCAAGGGGTTCTTGGAGTCAGCCAGTTCAAATGGCTGGAATGAAAGGATTAGTTATTAATCCATCAGGTCAGATTATTGAATTACCGATAAAGAGTTCTTTTAAAGAAGGATTTAATGTTTTGGAATATTTTATTTCTACTCATGGAGCAAGAAAAGGAACAGCAGATACAGCATTGCGTACTTCAACTGCAGGGTATTTAACTCGTCGTTTAGTTGATGTTTCTCACGATGTGATAACTTCAGAAAATGATTGTGGAGATAAAGAAGGATTTGAAATATTCAGAAAAGATGCTGATGAGATAGGTCAAAGTTTTTCTCATAAAATTGTTGGGAAAACAATTTTAGAAGATATTAAAATAAAGAATAAAATAATTATTAAAAAAGGAGAGATAATTGATTGGAAAACATCAAAGGAGATTGCTGAATCAGATATTGAAAAAATAAATGCTCGTTCTATGATAAGTTGTAAATCTATTCATGGTGTTTGTCAAAAATGTTATGGATGGGATTTGGGAGTAAATAAACCAGTTAAATTAGGAGAAGCAGTTGGGGTTTTGGCTGCTCAGGCAATAGGAGAACCAGGAACTCAATTAACAATGAGAACTTTTCATACTGGTGGTGTAGCAAGTAGTGCAGATATTACTTTTGGACTTCCAAGGGTTCAGGAAATTTTTGAAGCAAGAGTTCCAAAAGGAAAAGCAGAAATATCTCAAGTTAAAGGAAAAATAATAGATATAACTCCTGAAGGAATAATCAAAATTAGATCAGAAGAACCTCTTCCCGTTACTAAAAGTAAGACAAAAAAGAAAGAAGATAATGTTGTGGAATACAAGATACCATCTACAATGTCAATTATCGTTGAAAAAGGACAGGAGATTGAAAGAGGGCAACAACTTTGTGAAGGTAATTTAGATTTAAAAGAATTGTTTAAATTAAAAGATATAGAACATACTCAAAGATATGTGTTAAAAGAAGTTCAAAGAATTTATGCATCTCAAGGTGCAGTTATTCATGATAAACATATTGAAGCAGTAATTAGACAAATGTTTTCTCGTGTAAAAATTAAAGATTCTGCAGATAGTTATTTTGCCAATGGAGATATAGTTGAAAAAGGAAAATTTCTTGAAGAGAATATTAGATTAAAAAAAGAAAAAAAGGAATTAGTAAAAGCAGTTATTATTCTTCTTGGAATATCAAGAGTATCTCTTACTACAGATTCTTTCTTATCAGCTGCTTCTTTTCAAGAAACTTCAAGGGTATTGATAAAAGTATCATTAGAAGGAAAAGAAGATAGATTGCGAGGATTAAAGGAAAATGTAATAATTGGAAAGTTAATTCCTGCTGGTACTGGCTTTAAAAAATAGACATAGATCTTTTAATAAGGTAGAATAAAGAAATAAAATAGAGACTTGCCCACAGTGCTTTGCAATCGACCCGTCTACAACGATAGTATTTCGGGCAGGGCTAGTTCGCGTAGCGATGCAGGCGGGTAATAAACAATAAGTAGCAAAAAATTACTATTTTTTATTTATTGTTTGTTTATTATGGGTAGAAAAAAGAAAAAGAAAAATAAAAATAAAGGCCTTATTAAAGAAAAGATGAGAGGCAAGTTTTCACTTCCAAATGAAACAAAACAATGGATTTTGGGGATTTTATTAGTGCTTTTAGCAGTAATAATTTCTTTAAGTTTTTTTGGAAAATCTGGAATAGCGGGAGATTATTTTATTAGGATCTCTCGTTTTTTAATTGGTGAAACTATTTTTATAATCCCATTGATTTTTATTTTAGGAGCTTTAATATTTTTGATTAAAAAACAAGATGTAAAAGAAAAAAAAGTATTTTGGCCAATAATTTTAGCTATATTATTTTTAATTTTGGGAATATCTGGTATTTTAGCAATTTTTAATACTCATATTAAGCAGGGTGGTTGGGTAGGATATGTTTTAAGTTGGCCATTTTTAGAATATTTTGGTTTTTGGGCATCTTTGTTTATTTTTTTAACCCCTATTATTATAGGAGGTTTAATTTTTTGGCAATTTTTATATCCTTTCAGTAAAAAGAAACAAGCATCTTCTAATAATGAAGAAGAAAAAGATACTTTGATTGTTGATGCTCCTCAAAAAACTTCTATTATAAAAAAAATATTTGCCCCAAAGTTTAAAGTTGAAAAAATTTCTTCTGATTTAGATATTCCAAAAGAACAAGAGGAACAAATAGATAATATAAAATTGGAAACTAAATCAATAATAGGAACAAAAGTTTTTTCATATAGACCACCTCCTATTAATTTTCTTGAAAAACAAAAAGGAATACCAAATAGTGGAGATACAAAAGTAAATGCTGATATTATTAAAAAAACATTACAGCATTTTGGTATTGAAGTTACAATGTCAGAAATAAATATTGGTCCTACAGTTACTCAATATTCATTTAAACCGGCTGAAGGTATTAAATTATCTAAAATAACAGGTCTTTCGAATGATTTATCATTAGCTTTAGCGAGTCATCCAATTAGAATTGAAGCACCTATTCCAGGAAGATCTTTAGTCGGAGTTGAAATTCCTAATAAAATAAGAGCTCAAGTTGGTTTGCGTGATTTAATTGAAAATCCAGGTTTTCAAAAGTCTTCAGCAAATTTATTGATTCCATTAGGAAAAGATGTTTCTGGATTTCCAGTTTATACAGACTTAACAAAAATGCCTCATATGTTAGTAGCTGGAAGTACTGGAACAGGAAAAACGATATTTCTAAATTCTTTAATTTTATCACTTTTATATCAACCAAGTACATCTGTTAAAAGTGCTAGCCCTGAACATTTACGGCTTATTTTGATAGATCCTAAAAGAGTTGAATTTCCAGTTTTTGGTAGTTTGCCTCATCTTTTATGTCCTATTATCTATAATGCTACTCAAACTGTAAATGCAATGAAATGGTTAACTGGAGAAATGGAAAGAAGATTTGATGTGTTAGCAGAAGAGCAGGTAAGAGACATAGGAGGTTTTAATGAAAAAGCTTTAAGAGATGGAGTAGAACCATTGCCTTTTATAGTAGTTATTATTGATGAATTAGCTGATTTAATGATGACAAAAGGTAGAGAGATAGAATCTGGAATTGTAAGGTTGGCTCAAATGGCAAGAGCGGTTGGTATTCATTTAGTAATAGCGACCCAAAGACCATCAGTTGAAGTAATTACTGGTCTTATTAAAGCAAATATAATATCAAGAGTTTCTTTTCAAGTTGCTTCACAGATTGATTCAAGAACAATTTTAGATACTTCTGGAGCTGAAAAATTATTAGGAAGTGGAGACCTTCTTTTTATCTCAGCTTTAGTTCCTAAACCAAAAAGAATTCAAGGGGCATATATTTCAGAAAAAGAAGTAAGGAAAGTTGTTAAAAGTATATCTATTGAAGAGGGGAATGTAGAAGATGGAATGGATCAGGAATTAATTGAAGAATTGAAAAATGGGTTTGAAAATCCGGAGAAAGAATCAACAGATTCTTATATAGAAACGGAAAATGATCCTCTTTTTGAAGATGCAAAAGCATTAGTAATTGAATCAAAAAAAGCATCAGCTTCTTTATTACAAAGAAGATTACGTCTTGGATATGCACGTGCTGCAAGATTAATTGATGTTTTAGAAAGTAAAGGTATTGTTGGTCCATCAGATGGAGCAAAGCCAAGACAAGTATATGGAGATGTTGGAGATGTTGGAGATGAGATACCTGATAATTTAGAAGAAATAAGTGGGATAGAAGAAACAAGCAAAGATGGAGATTGGGAAAAAATATAATAGTAAAATCAAAAATCAAAAATCAAAATGGGAAAAAAGGGGGAAGATGGGAAGAGCCAGATTTTAAAAAGTTATGAGTTTCAAGTTATGAGTTTTAATAGTAGAGGTCGGGTCTCGGGAGAAGAGAGAGAAGTTAGAAATCTAAAATAATAAATTTATGTTTAAAGAAAAAAAAGTAAAAGAAGAAAAGAAAATAGGAGTAGATTTACAGGAAGCAATTGATGAAATAAAACAGCGTTTTGGCGAGGGCTCTATTATGAAATTGAAAGACGCTAAAAAAGTTGATGTTGATGTTATTCCAACTGGTTCTATTTCTCTTGATATAGCATTAGGAGTTAATGGAATTCCGAGAGGTAGGGTAATTGAGATTTTCGGGCCTGAATCTAGTGGAAAAACAACTTTGGCATTACATATCATAAGTGAAGCACAGAAAAAAGGAGGAACTAGTGCTTTTATTGATGCTGAGCATGCATTAGATCCTGATTATGCTCAAAAAATAGGAGTAAATGTTAATGAACTTTTAATTTCTCAACCAGATTCAGGCGAAGAAGCATTACAGATTGTTGAAAGTTTAGTAAGGTCAAATCAAGTAGATGTAATTGTTATTGATTCTGTAGCGGCTTTAACTCCTAAGGCCGAAATTGCAGGAGAAATGGGAGATTTTAGAATAGGACTTCAAGCAAGATTAATGTCGTCTGCTTTAAGAAAATTATCTGCGATTGCGGCTAAATCAAAAACATCTATTATTTTTTTAAATCAAATTAGAATGAAAATTGGAGTAGTATTTGGAAATCCAGAAGTTACCACAGGAGGATTAGCATTAAAATTTTATTCTTCTGTTAGAATTAATTTAAGAAGAAGTGCTCAGATTAAAAAAGGAGATGAAATTGTTGGTAATAGAGTAAAAGTAAAAATAGACAAAAATAAAGTAGCAGCTCCTTTTAAAACTACAGAGTTTGATATTTATTATAACGAAGGAATTTCTTATTTTGCAGATATTATAAATCTTGGATTAAATAACGGAATTGTTAAAAAGTCAGGAAGTTGGTTTCAATACGCTGATATAAAATTAGGTCAGGGGATGGACGGAGCAAAAACATTTTTAAAAGAAAATCCTAAGATAGTAAAAGAAATTAAAAAATCTATTATGGAACAAGTATGAAAAATAAAAAATCAAAAATTAAATATTAAAAATCAAAATGATAAATTAAAAATTAAAATTAAAGGGAGAGAAAGAAAAAGATCGTGAATAGAGACAAAAAGAAAAAATCCGCGGAAGCGGATTTTTTTAAATATCTAATATCTAATACTTAATACTTAATACTATTTTTCTATGGCGGAGAGGAGTCCAATGTGTCTTGCACGTTTTACTGCTTTTGCGAAATGTCTTTGATGTTTAGCACAAAGACCAGTCTTAGTTCTAGACCTTATTTTACCTAAACCAGAGATAAAATTTTTAAGAGTTTCAATGTCTTTAAAATCAATCTCTTTTATATTTCTTTGACAAAAATGACAATCCATAATATTTAAATAATTTTCAATTTTTAATTTTTAAACATTTATTATTATTTTCTTTTATTGAGAATTCGTTATAAATTCTTTAAAAGGGTATGTTTTTAACGTCTATTTCTTCTTCTCCTTGTTGTTCTGATTGGGTAAGAGACGGATTATTTTCATCTTTGATTATTGGGCTTCCTTCTTCAATAATTGGAATTTCTTCTGTTTGTATCTCAGCTTTTGGTGTTACTGGAGTAAATCCTTGTTGAGGTTGATTAGTTGACGATTGTATATTTGAGGATCTTGGTCCCATTTGAATATTGTCTCCAATAATTTCGGTTTTATATTTTTTATTTCCAGCTTGATCTTGCCATGATCTTGTTTGAACTCTTCCTTCAATTAAAATTAAACTTCCTTTATTTAAATATTGAGAGGCAATTTCAGCCAATCTTCTCCATAAAACAATATTATGAAATTCTGTTTGTTCTTTTTTTTGATTTGTTTCTCTATCATTCCATACTCTATTAGTTGCTAATCCAAAACTGCAAACAGTTTGCCCATTTGGAGTTGTTCTTGTTTCTGGGTTTTGAGTAAGTCGTCCTATAAGAAATACTTTATTTAAATTCATAAAAATATGATATTAATAATTTATTTTAACTATTTAATATTTCTTCAATTTTTTTATCTATTTCTTTTAATTCAATTTTTTGATGTTTTTCAGGTTTTGATTTAGAGATTATAGGTTTAATTGATTCAATTTGATTTTCTATAGATTTTTCTAAAGATTCTTTTTTAATTTTTATTTTTTTCTCTTTTCTTTGTTGTTTGATTATAATCGTATGTCTAAGAATTTTGTTTTCTGATTTTAATTTTTGTTCAAATTCTTTTAGTTTGTCTGGGTTTAATTGAAAATTTATATTAGCTAAAAAAACTTGATTTTTATTTTTTATATTATAACCAAGTTTTTTTTTAATAAGATTAGATATTTTTTCTATTATCCCTTCATTTTTTGATATAAAATTATTTATTTTTTCTAATAAATCTTTTATTTCTTCTTCAGAAAATTCTTGGGATATAAGACAAGTTAATTCGTAATTCTTCATAAAAATTATAATATGAATTAAGTGATTATTAATATATTAGCAATTAAAATCTGATTGGTCAAGTGTTTTATAATATTATTGATTATGATATAATATTTTATGTAATAAATTTTTGTTTATTATTAAAAATAAAAGAAATTATGACTTATAAAAATAGAATAAAAGAATTTAAGAAAGAGTATTATAATCAAGTAGAAAAATTTACCCCAGAAGAAATAAAAAATAAGCCAATTTTTGATTTGACAAAAAATGGAGAAATTGAGTTAACTATAACAAAAGGATTAATAAAAAAATGGAAACTTAAAGAGTGGCTTACTAATTATAAAAAAGAGGCAAAAGTTTCAACAGCAGGTATTAGAGGGCCTCAAAATATTCTTTATTCTTGGGATACTCGTTTTCCTATTAATCAATTAGGAATAGCCTTGGCTACTTTAGGTAAAGCATTAGTATTAAAAGAAGATATAAAAAATAGAGATATTCATAAAATTTCTGCCGGAGAAGTTCGTTATAATACAAAAGAATATGTTGATTTAATTTCTAGGATACAAGCTAATTTAGGTATTTATACTCATTTACCATTTAAAAGAGAGACAACGCCCGTTTGGATGGTTTCTTTTTTAATTTTTATGTTTAGCTATGATGGAGGCGAATATGTTACTTCAAGTCATGCTATTAGTAGTAAAACAGCTACAAAGGATTTAGATAATCAGGGCAGTCAATTTTTACCAGAAATGTCTTTAAAGTTTATTAAAAAAATAGAAGAAATAATAAAAAAAGCGGAAACAAATCCAAATGGTTTTGTTGTTAAATTATCTTCTAAAAAAAATAAATTAATAATAGAAGATTTTGATGGTTATGATATGTATATTGATTATATAAAAAAAAATGTAGCTAAAGATATTAATTTAAACTTAATAAAAGAAGCGAAAGAAGAAGGGTTTAAATTGATGTATGACACAGTGGGCGGATGTATGTATAAAACGATGAGGTCAATTTTTAAAAAATTAGGAATTTTAGAAGTATTTGATTGGCGTAATAAAGAAGAAGATCCATTTTTTCATGGTATAGGTAAAATATGGAAGAAAAATTTAAAAACTGGCAGAAAAGAATTTTTTGACTTGTCATGTGACTTTACTTTAATAGATGTAGTTAAATCAGCCTTTTTTGAGGAAGATCTTAAAAATAAACCTATTGGATATACGGTTTTAATTACTGATCCCGATGGTGATAGATTAGTTATTGGTCAAGTTGAATCAATAGATAGAAAAAAAATAGTTGAAGATTTAGGAGCTGGCTATATTAAAATAGATAATAAAAAAATATTTGTGGTTTATCATCCAACTTATTCCTTTCTTTTAATCATGGATTATTATATGAAACAATTAAAAGAAGATGGAATATGGGATAATCATCCTCGTTTTATTGTAACAACTACTCCTTCATCAAAGTGTTGGAGTGAATGGGCAAAAAATAATGGATTAAAAGTTATTTTAACTCCGGTTGGTATGAAAGAGATTTCTTATGTGATTAGAAAAACTGAAAAACAAATTATTAAAAATAAAAATGTCATTATTCAAGATATTTTTGGACAGGATATAAACTTGGGAAAAGATCCAAGAATGGTTTTTGGAGGAGAAGAGAGTGGAGGGATGATAACCGGATTAGAAGATTTTATAGAAAGCAAAAATGGAAATAAAGCAATAGCTATGCGAGAGAAAAGTGCAGGAGAAGCTAGTATTATTGCTACTGCATTATCAGCTTTTTTATTTAAAAAGAAAAAATTAATGTCTGAACATTTAGAGAATATTTTTCAAGAAAATAATATAAAAAGTATTTATTATATTAGAGATGATATTATTTATTATAATGAAAGTAATCCTGATCCAATAAAAATGGCTGAAGAAAAAGCTCAAGGAGAAATTAAAAGAGATAAAATAGATACTTTTTATTTATCTATTGCTTTAGCTTTAAAATATAATAAAATTAAAATTGAACAGGTCAGAAAAATTTTAAAAGAAGCAATTCCAGATTTAAATTTTGATAAATTATTGGATATAAAATTTGTGGGAGATGCTACTTTTTTTCAATTTGATGATAATTTATTTCTTCAAGTGAGGAGATCTGGAACTGATGCAAAAATGAGAGGTTATGCAGGTGGAGAAAACAAAAAAGATTGTATTTTTTATCTTGATAAACTACTTCATTATGATGGTAAAAGAAAAAGTTTGTATAATAAAAATATTGATAAAAAATATCAAGATAATATCTATAATTTAACTCAAAAAATATATAAAGAATATCTATACAAAGGATATTAATCTAAATATGTAAGATTATTATAAAAAAATATTGAGGATTAACCTCAATATTTTTTTGTTTAATGTTCAATTTTATTCTATAATAATCCCATTTTCTTTTTTGCTTCTTGTATTGTTGATTGAGCAATTTTTTCTGCTCTTTGAGCTCCTTTTTTTAATATTTCCTGTACATAAGCTTCTTTTTTGAGAAGTTCTTTTCTTTTCCTGCGAAATGGTTCTAAAGATTCTATCAATAATTTTGCTAAAGATTCTTTTAAGATACTATATCCCTTTCCATCAAATTCATTTTCAATATCTTTTATTGATCGGTCGCTAAATAAACTATAAATAGTTAAAAGATTAGAAATTCCTGGTTTTTTACTTAAATTATATTTTATTTCTTTTTCAGTATCAGTTACTGATGACATTATTTTTTTCTTGATAATATTTGGTTCATCAAAAAGAGAAATATAACTTTGAGGCCCTAATGATTTTGACATTTTTTTATTAGGATTATTTAATGCTAAAATTTTAGCGCCTGTTTCATTTAATAAAACCTTTGGTTCAAAAAAAGTTTTGCCATATTTTTTATTAAATTTTTTAGCAATAGATCTGGTCAATTCAATATGTTGAACTTGATCTTTTCCTACAGGAATTATATTTGTTTTATAAAGTAGAATATCAGCTGCTTGTAAAATGGGGTAATTTAAAAGTCCAGCATTAATTTTTTTTTTAAATTGTTTTGATTTATCTTTATATTGAGTCATTCTTTGAAGATCGCCAACAGGAGTTATAGTATTTAAAAGCCAAAAAAGTTCAGTATGTTCTTTAACGTGAGATTGAACAAAGAAAATACTTTTTTTTGGATTAATACCTACTGCTAAATAAGTAATAGCAATTTCAAGAATATTTTTTTGAAAGTCCTTTGGGTCGTAGGGGGTAGTTAAAGAATGTAAATCAGCAATAAGAAAAATACATTCATTTTTTTCTTGAAGTTTTATCCATTGTTTAATAGCTCCTAAGTAGTTCCCTATGTGTATTGAGCCAGTTGGTTGTATTCCACTTAAAACTCTCATTTGCCCGCCCACAACGTTTCGCGTAGCGATGCGGGCGGGTTTTTTTATTTGCCAACAACACCTTGCGATACATTACGGATAGATTATTATTTCTTGTATTTATTATATCTAAAATTATCTAAAAAGAAAAGGATAATAACATATAAATGTTATTATCCTTTAATATTTCACGATTTTTTAAATTTCTAATTTCTCTCTTTTTCTCTTTTTTTGTCTTCTTGTCTATGACATACAACGCAAATTAATATTTCATTTTTTGACTTATTAGAGGGTAAAAAATCTTCATTAAATGGAAATTCTTCTACGCACTTTGGGCAGATTTTAATTTTTTCTTTTTTTGTCGTTTCCTGTTGTTCCGTCATTTTCTAATTCCTTTTTTCCTTGTCAAAGGACTAATAAACTTCTTTCGCGAGTTTTGAAAGAAGTTTATTATTTTTTATATGTTTAATATATTAAAATCAAAGAAGCTTGTCAATGTTAATTATAAATTTAAAAACATAAAAATTTAAAAAGATAAAAAAGAGAGGGAGAAGCTAAGAAGAGGTCGGGCCTCTCTTCGAGAGGGAGAGGAAGTTTTTTAGAGATAACTTAAAGAGAGGAGAAATTAAGTATTAAGAAAAAATCCGCAAAAGCGGATTTTTTAAATACTTAATACTTAATATTTATTACACTTCTATTATGACCGGAAGCACAATTGGTTTTCTTTCAGTTTTTGAAAAAAGAAATTGACCAATTTTATTTTTTAATTCATTTTTTACATTATTCCAATTGACTCCTCCTTTGTTTTGAGTTGATTCATTTATGATATTAATAGTTTTTTTTCTGGTTTGAGCAAGTAGTTCTTTTGATTCTCTTAGGTAAATAAATCCTCTTGATATTATATCAGGAGAACCTTTAACTTGGCCTGTTTTTTTATCAATAATAATGACAATAACAAACATACCATCTTTGGCAAGTATTTTACGATCATTTAATACGATTTCTCCTATATCTCCGATACCAGAGCCGTCAACGAATATATAGTCAGTTTTAACTTTATCTTTTAGTATTTTAATGTTATCTTTTTCAACTGTTAAAACAGATCCATTGTCAGGGATGAAAATTTTATTTTTAGGAATCCCTAATCTATAAGCAATTTTAGCAGCTTCTTTTAAAAAGAAGTGATTGGCATAAACTGGAATAAAATAAGTTGGGTTAATTTGTTTAATTATTTCTTCTATATCTTTGATATTGCCATGTCCAGAAGTATGAACATCCATAATGTCGCTGTGGATTACATTATCAGATTGTCGATAAAGCTCATCTCTTAATTTATGTATAGTTCTTTCGTTACCTGGAATAACTGAAGAAGAAAAGATGATAGTATCATTTTTTTCTATTTTTATAAATCTATGTTCTCTATTAACAATTCTTGTTAAAACAGCTTTTTCTTCTCCTTGGGCTCCAGTACCTAAAATAATAATTTTATTGTCTGGATAATCTTTTGTTTTATTAATTGGTATAATTGTTTCTTTGTTTATTTTAATATATCCTAATTTTTTAGCTATTTCTATTGCCATTTTTATTGAAAATCCATCAAGCGCTACTTTTTTGTTAATTTCAGAAGCATATTCTAAAATTTGTTTAATCCTTTGAACCTGTGAGGAAAAAGTAGCAATAATAGTTCTTCCAGGAGCGTTTCTCATTAATTTTTTTAAATTATCAAACATTTCTTTTTCAGTAACTGGTGTTTTAGTTTTTGTAGCTCCTAAGCTTTCTAACATTAGAATAGTTGGTTTCGGAAGTTTTGCTAAATAATCATATTTTAATTTTCTTCTTCCTATTGGATCATGTTCAATCATCCAATCTCCTGGGTGAATAACTGTTCCAGAAGGAGTTTCTATTATTATGCCCATTGCATCCATAATGGCATGATCAACTGGAAAAAAACTAACAGTAAAATTACCAAGTTTAATTTTTTCTTCAAGTTTTTTAATGTATGTTATTTTAAGATTTTTAGAACTTCCTTTTGAATAATCTTCTTGGCGATGTTTAATCATTTCAATTGTGAATGGTCTGGCAAGAATAAGAGGGTTTCCTAATTTCGGTAAAAGAATATTAGCGGCTCCAATATGGTCCATATGTCCATGAGTAAAAATAACTCCTTTAATATTTTTTTCTTTTCCACGTAAATAACTTATATTAGGAATAACATAATTTATTCCAGGCATATCTTCTTCGGGAAATTGAATACCCATATCTATAATAATAATATCACTTCCATATTCAAAAACAGTCATATTTCTTCCGACTTCTTCGCATCCTCCAAGAGGAATAATTCTTAAGTTTGGTTTTTGGTAATTTTTTATCATAATGTTTTTTAATACTTAATACTTAATACTTAATACTTAATACTTAATACTTAATACTTAATACTTAATACTTAATAGATTTATCCATTAAGGAAATTTAAATCTTTAGGTAAATATTTTTGTGGTTCTTTAAAATGTAAGTCAGGAACTTTTGAATAGTTTTTATTTTTAATCCATCCATCTTTAGTATAAAAATAACAGCCACCTTGTTTTTCTAAATATGGTTGATAATCACTTTTACAATTTTTTGATACCCAATTAGCCATTTTTAATTCATTATTAGATGGATTAATAGTAATATGTCCGTAAAAAGATGGAATTATAACTACATCTCCCTTTTTAGCTTTAACAGCATAAGCATCTTTGATTTCATTGTTCTCTCTTTTTTGTATTAGATAAATAGCTTCTCCTTCAAGAACAATATACACTTCTCCATATCTACCAATATGTTCATGCCCTTTTGTCTTTACAAATTCATTGCCAAGTATTTTAGATGGGATAACAGTAATGTCATATCTTAAATCATCTTTTGTCTCAAGTCCTCTATACATATAGTATAGTTCAAGGTTATCAGCTGTTTTAAGCCATTCTTTATCATAAACAACTTCTTTTATATCGTTAAGAAAACGAATGTCAGGGGTTTTATTTTCAAGATTTATATCCATATATTATATTTTTTTAAATTATTTAAATTTTAGTTTTTTCTTTTAATTTAAAACCCTTTTAGTTTTTATATACCAATTTTCAATACCAATGAAACGTTTTGAAGGGTCAATAATTTTTTTAATATTAGCTCCTTTTATTTCTTTTGAAAGTAAATAAATATAATTAGGGCAGTATAGAAATACAACCGGAGCTTCTTCAATTAAAATGTTTTGGAAATTAACTAATTTTTCATTTATAATTTTAAGATCTGATGATTTTCTAGTTTCTTCTAACAATCTGTCAGCATCTCTATTTCCATACATTGCTAAGTTTAGTCCAGGATCTACTTTTTGGGATGAATGCCAAAAAGGGAATAGATCGGGGATAGCACCTAGCACTTCTCCAAAAAGTAATGCTTCATATTCTCTTGGTTTAATAAATTCTTGTTCTAATTGAGAAATAGGGAATTTTTTAATTTCGACTTCAACTCCTAATAATTTCCATTGTTCTTTTATTTCTTCAGCAACTTTAACTAATTGTGGTTGATCAACAGTTGCTAAAGAAAATTTAAGTAGCAAATTTTCAGTTGGTCTGTTAAAACAGATATCATTTAGTTTTGCCCTTGTTGTTCTACTTATTTGTCCTGTTCCTTCTGTAAAGCCCCATGGTTTTAAAATTTCATCAAAATATTTTTCTTGAAAATTAATAACTGCTTGTTCTGTTTTTTTACCAAAAGTACCTGATATTTCTCCTTCTGGATAAACATCGGGAAAGTTGGCTAAACATTTTTGAAGCTCTTCTACTTCTGTACCTGATGATGATAATCTTAATTCACTTTTAAATTGAAAAGCTAATTGTTTTCCATTTTTAACTTCTCTTATTCCGTCTTGATCTTCATCTTTAAATCCTGATCCTTCTAAAATAGTTTTAGCTTTTTCTATATTAAAATTGTATGGTTCTAATGGAGCATCAAAACCATAAATTTTTGGAAGGATAGGAGAATCAACAATTATCTTTTCTGATAATTCCGAATTTCCTTTTGTTTCAAATATTTTATCAATAAGTTCTTTTTTATTTGTTCCATAATTCAAAGCAGTTCTTACGTTCTTATCAGATAATATTTCTGATTTATCTGGATTAAAAAATATGGCAAAATATCTTGGCAAAGAAATAGAAAACTCTTGCCATTTATTATTATTTTTTTGAGAGATATTTATTGAAAGTCCTTTTATCTCTTTATTTTTAGCAGATTTTAATAATTCTTCTTCGTTATTAAAAAATATAAATTTTATTTCAGATATGTTTGGTTTTTGTCCAAAGTAATTAGGATTTTTTTCTAATGTTAAATATTTTATTCGTTCATTCTTTTCTTGTTTTATTTCTTTATATATAAATGGTCCAGAACCAATTGGTTCTAAATTATGAGAATCAAAAGCAAAACTTTCAGGAGATATATTTTCCCATATATGTTTTGGTAATATTTTTACTGTGCAGTTTTCAAGAAAAGCATTGTATGGTTTTCTTAAAGTAAATTTAATTCCTAAATCATTTATTTTTTCTATTTCTACTCCTACCCAATTAGGTCGTAGGGGACTCTTAAAATCTGGATCTTGAATTTTTTTAATAGTAAAAATTATGTCTTCTGAAGTTAAGGGAGTTTTGTCTTGCCAAAATATATTTTCTTTTAAATAGAATTTATAAACTTTTCCTTCTTCTTCAATTTCATAGGTTTGGATTAAATCAGGAATTATTTCTAAATTTTCATTATATTTCATTAATCCAGAAAAAGTTAATTCAACTAAATCTCTATCAATATCAGAATTAGCGTAAATTGGATTAATAAATCTTGGTTGACCAATAACACCTTCTATATGAGTTCCTCCTGTTTTTGGTTTTTGAATAGTATTTTTTAAATAAAAATTAGTTATAAGGAAAATAGAAGAAAGTAAAAATAAACTAATAAAAATTAAAAAAAAGATTTTTTCTTTTTTTGAAAGAACTTTAAAAAAATTTCTCCATTGAGATTTTGTAGGCCATTTATTGGGCATTATTTGTTTAAATAATAAGATTTGCTACAGCAAAAAGAATAAATAGAGTTGCACAAATAATAGTTAACCAAAGAATTTTTTTTTCGATTCCTCTACGAGTAGAATAAAATCCTCCACCTTCTCCTCCAAAAGAAGATCCTAAAGCAGTTCCTCTTTGTTGAAAAAGGATTAAAATAATTAAAACAATAGCAATTATAATTTGAGCGATTAGTAAAATATTATTCATATTTATTATCTTTTTATTTTTTTGAATTATGTTTGGTAGTATAATTTAAGATTTCACTACCGGGTTGTGAGCAATAAAAATCATATTTAATGCCCAAATAATTATTGTTGTCCAAAAAAGTGGAATAAGACCTATGATTTCTAAATCATTTGGAAATAAAATATCAACCACTAACCAGACTAATACCATATTAATTACTAAGCTGAATAGACCAAGCGTTAGTATTCTTAATGGTAAACTTATTATTTTTAAAATTGGTTTAATAAAAAAATTTACTAAACCTAAAATAGTTCCAGCTATTAATAAAATTTGAGTTGATCCAGAAAATTCTATCCCTGGAACAAATCTACTTGCTAAGAAAATTCCTAATATTCCAGAGATAATATGGAAGAATAGCTTTGATATCATTTTAAATATCTTATCAAAGTTTTTGTTTAAAGTCAATATAGCAAATGTTATTTTTGATTTTAATATGGGGGTTGACCTAACACCACTTTTTGAGAGTAATAAAAAGTATCATTAAAATATGATTCACAAAAAAATAATTTAATCTTTAAAAAATTCACAAAAAGTGGTGCTGGGTTGACTTTTTTTAATAAATGTGATACAAAAATAATTAGCATGGTGCGTAGGCAGGGAGAATTATATTGAGAAACTCCACGTTCCTCTCATTCTTTTCTCCCCGCCATTTTAACTAGTTCTTTTCAAGGGGGGCCAAAACACGCCAAAAAAGGAGATCAGCGTGGAGAAAAAAGATTGGCCCAAAATTGTTGCAGTTTCTTTAGTTGTTGGTGTTGTATTTGGAATTTTTTATTTCATTTTTGGAATAGAATTATTCTAAATCAAGACAAAACCTCAAATCCCAGTGATTCATTTCATTTGGGATTTTTTTATACTTACTTTTTAATACTCAATATATGTAAGCTTGACAATCCATGTTATTTTAATTAATGTAGATTATTATTAAACTAACTTTTAAAAACAAAAAATAGGGAATTAAAATTTATTGTTTTATGTTCCATGTTTTATGTTCCATGTTTTATGAATATCAAACCATTGTCAGATTATATTTTAATTGAACCAATTAAAGAGGAAGAAAAAACAAGGTCTGGAATTCTACTTCCAGAATCATCTGAAAAAGAAAAGCCGGAACAAGGCAGAGTTATTAGTGTTGGTTTTGGGAAAAGAACAAATGCTGGAAAGATTTTACCAGTAAGAATAAAAGTAGGAGAAAAAGTTTTATTTACTAAGTATGGACCAAATGAAATCAAAATTGAAGATAAAGAATATTTAATTGCTAAAGAAGAAGATATACTCGCAATTATTGAATAAATTCAAATGTTAAAATTGAAAATTATTAGTTTTTAAAATTTAATTAAAATATTATGGCAAAAGATATTAAATATAACGAAGAAGCAAGAAAACAAATTAAAATTGGTGTCGATAAATTAGCTGATGCAGTAAAGGTTACTATTGGTCCAAAAGGACGTAATGTTGTTTTAGATAAGGGCTTCGGGCCTCCTATTATTACTAATGATGGAGTTTCTATTGCTAAAGAAATTGAATTAGAGGACAGAATAGAAAATTTAGGAGCTGAAATTGTAAAAGAAGTAGCTGAAAGAACTGAGGATAATGCTGGTGATGGAACTACTACTGCGGTAATTCTTACTCAATCAATAATTAATCAAGGATTAAAAAATGTAGCTGCTGGTGCTAATCCTTTGGCTTTAAAAAGAGGGATTGAAAAAGGAACAAAAAGAATAATAGAAGAACTCAAAAAAATAACAAAACCAATTTATAATAAAGAAGAAATTGCTCAAGTAGCAACTATTTCTGCTGAAAGCAAAGAAATCGGAGATTTAATTGCTGACGTTATTGATCAAATTGGAAAAGATGGAGTGGTTACAGTTGAAGAATCAAAAACTTTTACTATGGAAAAAGAAGTTGTTAAAGGACTTCAATTTGACAATGGGTATATTTCTCCATATATGATTACTGATTCTGAAAGAATGGAATCAGTTTTTGAAGATTCATATATTTTAATTACAGATAAAAAAATATCAACTATAAATGAAATTCTTCCTGTTTTAGAAAAAATTATTGAGACTGGAAAAAAAGATTTAGTAATTATTGCAGAAGAAGTAAGTGGAGAAGCATTAGCTACATTAGTAGTTAATAAGCTTAGAGGTGTTTTTAATGTATTAGCAGTAAAAGCTCCCGGATTTGGAGATAGAAAAAAAGAGATATTAGAAGATATTGCTGTTGTAACTGGAGCTGAAGTAATTTCTGAAGAAAGAGGACTAAAATTAGAAAATATTAAATTAGAACAATTAGGTTCTGCTAGAAAAATTGTTTCAACAAAAGAGAATACTACAATTGTTGAAGGAAAAGGAGAAAGAGAAAAAATTTATAACAGAATTACAACAATAAAAGCTCAACTTAAAAATGCTGATTTATTTGATAAAGATAAATTACAAGAAAGATTAGCTAAATTATCTGGGGGAGTAGCAGTAATTAAAGTTGGTTCTGCAACAGAAGTTGAACAAAAAGCAAAACAACATAAAGTTGAAGATGCTTTAAATGCAACTAGAGCTGCTGTTGAAGAGGGAATTGTTCCAGGTGGTGGAACAGCATTGCTTAGAGCAGGATTAGTTTTAAATGAATTAGAATTAAAAGGAGATGAAAGAACAGCAATTAGTATTTTGAGAAGAGCTTTAGAAGAACCAATTAGGCAAATAGCTCAAAATGCTGGAATAGATGGAGCTGTTGTGGTTCAAAAAATAAAAGAATCACAAGAGAATTTTGGATTTAATGCTGAAACATTACAATATGAGAATTTAATGGAATCTGGAATTGTTGATCCAACTAAGGTTGTTCGTTCAGCTCTTCAAAATGCTGCTTCAGCTGCAAGTATGTTTTTAACTACTGAATGTGTTATAGCTGAAAAGAAGGATGATAAAGAAAAGTCGGGAATGCCGGCTATGTCGCAAGGAATGGGATACTAATATCAAATATCAAATATTAAAAATTCTGAGAGAGACCTGACCTCTACAAAACTTCCTCTCCCTCCCGAAGAGAGGTCGGGGCTCATTTCAGCTTTTCCCTTCTTTAATTTTTAATTTTTCTATCCCTCTCCCTCCTCTCCCGAGACCCGACCTCCTCAAAACTTTTCTCTCTCCTTGGAGGTCGGGGCTCATTTCAGCTTTTCCCCTCTTTTTTAGTTTCTTTTTTTCTTTCCTTTTTCGACCTCTTCTCAGTTTTTTTTTATCAAAACAAATTTAATTTATCTGAAATAAGAACCTGCCTCGCTTCGCTCGTCAGAACCTTGATTCGCTAAGGTAAAATCATATAATCTTAAATTAAAATGGCTGTGGATAACTTAGGTTAAAAAGGTTATTTAAAGGGTATTGACAGGGTTTTTAAAGAGAATACAATGAAAGTAGAAAATCACTATAATTAAAATGATAAATAAAATTGATAGAAAATATAATATATTAAAAACTTGCTCTATTATTAGCGCAGGCATTTTTAATTCAATTTTAGTTATTACAACAATTAAAATACAACATCGAAGGGGTTGATTAAATAAACAAACAAATTATAAACAACAACCCCTTCAACAGAAGGGGTTTTTAAGTCAATAAATAAAAAGTTTAATTTATAAAAATATCTTAAATTTTTATTGATTGATAAAAATATGACTCAAGAAAAGATTTATTACTTGTCAAAAAAGGGACTTCAAAATTTAAAAAAAGAATATGAAGATTTAAAAAATATTAGAATTCTTAAAACAAAAGGAGATGTTCCTAGTGTATTAGAATCTGAAGATTTAAATCCTGAGTATCTTTCTTTTCAAGAAGATTTAAATCTTTTAGAGACAAGATTAATTGAACTTGATGATGTTTTTAAAAATGTAAAAATAATTAAAGCTCCTGATAAAAAGAAACAAAATATAATAGATGTTGGGGCTAAGGTTTTTGTTGAAATAAATAATAAAGAAAAAGATAAATTTGAGATTGTTGGAACGCTTGAAGCAGATCCTGAATTAGGTAAGATTAGTAATGAGTCCCCAGTAGGAGAGGTTCTTATGGGACATAAAGCTGGAGATAAAATTACCATTTCTTTTCCAATAAAAACAAGTTATAAGATAAAAGAAGTAAAATATTAATTAGATAAATTAAAATACAAAATCCTTGTTAATTTAACAAGGATTTTTGTATAAAATGAAATTTTAGGTATAATACATATATA
>JBDREW010000022.1:0-2099 GCA_043819385.1 Candidatus Nealsoniibacteriota bacterium
CCGATTAATGAATTTAATAAATTTAATTCTCTTTCTATTTTTTCAACATTCTTTTTTACTTTTTCAAAATCAGTAAAATAATCCCATGTAAAAATTGATTCTTGCAATGTATCTATTAATTTTTTAAAATCTTTTTTCATATATTATTTTTTATTTAATAGCATAAATTATCATGAGTTAAGTTTAGATATACAAATACTATAAATAGTACCGGCTAATGTATTTCCCCGTACAACAACTGCAGTAGTTGGATCATCTGAATTAAAACTTTTTCCATAGTTAGCTTTTAATTTTCGGTTTAATTCAAAATCATCCTTTTCATATGCATTTTTGTATTTATAATCAAATTCTCTATTACTAAGATTATCTTCTGGTAATAAAGTAAGATTACCTAGTTTATATCTACTCACCAACTCTACCTCTTTTTTATGATTTTTAGATATTTTCTTCCAATAATTTAAATTCCCTTTAGGAATAATATGCTCTATATCTAGTCCATCTGGAATAATTTTATTACCAGAAGACAAACATGTCATTAAAATAACTCGAATAAAATCCCTATCATTATTATGAGTTATTCTTTTTTCTTGATAACCCGTACATTTAATATTTTTATTTATACTATTAACAAAAACTTTTTTTTGAGGGGCTATGCTTTTTAACTTATTAAAGAAATCTTTTTTTGTTTTACTAAAATTTCTACCATTATTAATTTCATAACAAAAATTAGCGAATAGTCTTTCATAAGAAGATGGACTAATATCAGAATATTTTATCAATAATAAAAAACTCCATATTTTTTCGATGTCTTTAAAAAGACGAGCTCTTTTAAAATATCCACTATTTTTTTTCCCGTATTTAATAAGCGACAACAATACCGCGTATACCTGATCTACATTTAACTTTTTAATACACTCTATAAGTAAAAGATATTTTCTCCATGCATCATCTGACATTTCTTCAGAAAAATCTTTTTTATCTAATCCTTTTGCTTCTCTAAGAGAAAGATATGTTTTTGCATCCTTCTCTAGAGTCAAACTATATTTTTTTAATACATCTACGTCTTTATCAAAAATTAGTTTTTTGATATTCTCGAATAAACTACTATTCGAGACATATCCACCAATAGAGAACCACTGATGCCTCAAAAATTTATCAAACCACACAATTGTAGTTTTTTCGAAAGAATTTTCTATTTTTTCCCAAATATCTTCTATCTCTTTAACTACTTTTTCGTCAAAATTCTTTGCTATGCCCAAGAGTGAATTTTTTGTTAATTCGACAACTGATAATTTTTCTGCTTTTGAATTTAAGCTTTCAAAAAGTTGATGAACATCGTGAGCAGAAAAACATTTGATAATAACAAATTCAAGTAATTTTATTTTGTCTAAAAATTCTTTTGGTTTAATTATTTTGTCTATCTCTTTTTTTATTATTTTATAACTAGTAAATATTTTTTCCTGGCTTTTATCTTCTATTTTTATATTTTTGTCCCCCTTCAAAATGCTTAGATATATTTGCTGCAAATTTTTCCTATAAAACTTAACTCTAACCTCTTTATTCTTTGGAGGATAAAAAATTATATTATTAATAAAATTCTTATTACCTTTTGTTATTTCTCTTTCTTTTAATGCATTTAGAATAAAAGATAAAGTAATTAAGCGCTGTTGTCCATCTATAACAAAATCTCTGTTTCCTTTAGTGCTTTTTTGGATGACAATATTTCCAAGATAAAAACCTTTATCGTTTTGCTCAATAGAATTAATTAAATCAACTATTCTTTTCTTGCTCCATTTATAATTTCTTTGAAACTTTGCCACCAATAAAAGCGGAGACGAAACAAGCTTAGAGGATGTAAAAAAAACGGTATATGAAATATTTTCAGCACTCCTTTTTTTCATAAACACTAATAATTAATAACTAAAACCTCATTAATTTTACCTCTTTTTTTTGAATTGGAATTAATCATACGATTTGCTTTAATTTTATTTATCTTTATCTTTTTATCTAATCCAGAATAAAGCTTTTTTATAAAAGCAGTACAAGAATTTGAAAGCATTACAAAGCACCCTCTTTTATGTAATTCAACAAAAACATCT
>JBDREW010000023.1:0-49959 GCA_043819385.1 Candidatus Nealsoniibacteriota bacterium
TTATTTTTAAATTATAAGTTTATTTAATTTCTATCACGAAATTCTTCTTTTTTGGGAAGACACTGATTATCAAGACATATACATTCACTTATTGAAGTGCTAATATCTTTTACAGTTGCTGTTGGAATATCACAATCCTGATAAAATTTATAATTTTTATTCCTGCATACTGATTTTTTAGCACATCCATCTATAGCAAGACCACAATCAGAGTCATTATCACATTGCCTACCACAACTTGAATTAAAATTACAAAATTCATTATCTTTATTAGCGCAATACAAAGCAAGAGAAGATGTTTCATTAAGATTATTAATTTTCTTCAACTCACAAACAATTTTTTCATTACCATATTTTTTAATACTTTTCTTTCCTTCCATTATATCTGGATTATAATCATTACTTTCTAATCCTATTTCTTTTAAAAACATCTCCCAATCTTCAAATGTTTTTGCAATTTTCTCTGATTTCAATAAATCTGTATAATATATACCCTTACCCGAAAAAGCTACTTCTCCCGATTCTACTTTCCATTCAACTGCCTGGTTAGGCATTACATTTAAATCTAATCCAATTATTTTATTTGCTTCTTTTAAAATCCAATCCTCTGTTAAATCACAACTTTCTCCTTGTTTAATACATTTATTTTTAAAACCACACCAAGATTCTTGTTCTGATATAATACATCCATTTTCATCTATTTCTTGTTCTATTTCTTTAGGAGTCAAAAAATAAATTACTCCTACTAATATAACCAATATAATAATAACTAATACAATTATAATTTTTTTATTCATAATTTTTAAAAATTAAAAATGAAAAACGAAAAGCTACAATTTAAAACTTAAAACACTCTTAAAATCATATTTAGTTTTTAATTCCCTCTCTCTGGTGTCGGGTCTTTCCCAACTTTTTTCCTCTCCCTTAAAGACCCGACCTCTTTTTAACTTTCCTTTCTCTTTTTCAAATTTTAAATTATGATTTTACACTTTTCACTTTTAATTTTTCACTTTCATAATATCATTTACCAAATAAAAAATCAAATTTATTTTAATATAAAACTTGCTCAAAATGCTTAACTATTTTATATTATACTAACAAATAAAATTTTACTAATAAATTAATAATATAAATATAATAATACGAATAATCAAAAAACCCGCAAAAGCGGGTTTTTTGATTCATACAATCAAACAAGATTATTTTGGTATATACACTATGTCGGTTGCCCAACTATCAAGCCAATTTCCTGAAGTAGCACCTGCCAAACTGGCACCTTTACCATGACAATTTAATGTTGAAGCAACATCATAACAGATATCTTCTACATTAAATTGAACATTACCACCAAAAGAACCAACTCCATCAGCAGTATGAACAGTCATTTGAGCTGTTACTGTAACTGATTCACCATCATTAATATTCTGACCTATTCCTTTGCTTGATGTAACACTTTCAGCAACTGCTAATTGTGTACCACTAGCATAAATAGCATCACTTCCTGAACCTAACCAATAACCTTCAATTCTGACAAGCATACCACTAGTTACTATACCAGCAGCTGCACTTGTTCCATGACTAGCATAAGCTGGTTCCTGTAAGGTTCCACCAAATGGTTTTACTGTAAAGGTAATAGTTCCTGTTGCAGTACCAACACCTGATGTTTGACCTGATTGACTCCAAGAAGCTTTTCCGCTAACAAATGTAAGCTCCAATCCTTCTTCTGCAATAAACACCATATTAGAAGCAATAGCAGCAGATGTTACAACACCAACTTGCTGACCATTTGCTCTTTGATGAATACCACCTGCAACGTTTGCAGCTGTTGAAGCAGGATTAGTAAGAGTGAAAGCACCTCCAGCTGCAAAAACAGCATCTGATGCGGCCCAATCTGCTTTAATCTTTAAATTCCTTGTCTGATTCGCATTAAAAGGAAAAATAAAGTTCTCAAATGTAGCAGCTCCATTTTCAGTTGCATTAGGAGTAGCTGATGTAATCATTGTATCAGTATCTCCATCATATAAATAAAGAACTGATGGGGTTCTAGCAGCACTAGTATTTGATGCATAAGTAACTTCTAATCTTACTAAAGTAGTAGATCCAGCTGTTGCTTTAGCATTCAAAGAAAGAAGGGTTTCTTTTGTTTGAACACCATTATTAGCATCTGCCTGAATATATCTTGTATTAGGATTATCAGTAGCAGCTGAAATTGTTAAAGTAGCAACACCTGGTTGCTGAACAGTCCAAACACGAGTAGTAGCTATAGAAGTATAAGAATTAATACCTGCACAATCAGTTCCTCTTACACCATTTGCTGCACTATAAAGACGTACAGTTGTTGTTCTGTTCTGATCAATAGTAGTAGTTGTATCCATTACTATAATAAGTTTTTCTTTTTCACCATCAGCAACTTTGAAATCCAAACCAACTAATTGAGTGTACCAAACTGCGGCAGCATCCTGAGTAAATACAGGATTTGAGAATTTTTTTACAAGATTCTCATCTGAAACAGATCCTTTATAAATATAAAGTGCTGTTATAAAGTTTCCTGGATTTTCAGCTACAGCTGTAGTTGCATTAACTACTGCTACTTGAAAATCAACTCTACCAATATTTACGATAGAATTAACAGCTGTAACATCAAAACCATAAGCTGGAAGTCCAAGACCAGCATTAACAGTTCCTCCGGCTGGAGTTCCAGAAAGAGTTACTGTATATGAACCTTCTTCTCCATTACATGAAGATGATGCTGGGTCTGATTCACTACCACTATCAGTATCAGTATCAGTATCAGTATCAACAATAACTGCTCTAAGAGTATTTAATGCTGAGTTCATTGCAGCCATAGTTGATGGGCCGAAATATCCTGTTCCTGCTACTAAGCCCAATGGGGCTAATACTGTAGCAGCATGTTTTACTTGAAACTTAGAAACACCTCCTGCGGTTAAACCACCGTAGTACATTGTTTCCATTCCAGTAGAACCTACTCCTGACATAGCTACTTGTGTAGCTGGATCAGTATTAAGCATTGCTTGAAGACACTGAACGTCAGCTCCTGTTGACCCACTAGATAAACTTCTTGTAAAAGCAGATACTGCTGCACATGCAGCTGGTACTGATCCACCAACAGAAACAGATCCTGTGCTTCCTCCAAGAGCAGTTAATTGAGCCAAAGCAGATGTTAATTGTGCTTGTAATGACTGAATTTGAGCTTGAAGCTCTTCCATTGTTGCACCTTGAGCTGGACCAGGTCCTGCTATCATAGTTGCAACAGTTAATATTGTCGCGATTGAAATTATTTTTTTAATCATATTTTTTAATAAATTTATTATTGTTATCTTTATAATTCATCTAGCCGTTGTCGACCAATTTCCCTTAATTTATATTTTAAGAAAAATTTTGAACTTTTAAATAATAAAATTTTTGCGTTATCTGACAATTGTCAGAATCGGCGCCATTATTTAAAAAATCAAAATAAACGACCAATCAAATATTTTATTAATTAATTTTTATAATTATAGTTAAATTAAATATAATGTCAAGCTAAATAAACTAAATTATTTTTAAAATTGCTCTTCAACAGAATTTATTTCTAAGCTTTTCATTAAAGCTGATTCAAAATCTCCTTCTTTAACAAATTCATTTACTTTAACTAATAATTCAACTTGCGTTTCTGTTAAACTTTTTGTTTCTAAATCATTAATATTATCTATAATTGTTTTTACTAAAACATAATCCAAATCTACATTTCTATCAATTTCTACTGCTAATGATTTTACTTTTTTCTCCTCTTCTACTAATTTTTGGACTTCTTGAACAATTTCTTTAACTTTTTCATTATTTTCTTCTTTTGACAAACTACTAGCAACATCTGACATACTTTCCTTATATGCATTCATTGCTGGAGCAAGTTTTTTTGTTTTATTGCTTTCAGCTACTTTTGTTAAATCATCTAAACGTTTTTTTGCTTGTTCAAGTTTAAAATTTGTTTTTCCTTCTTTTGAAACAAAAATTCCCTTACTTTCTTCAATCGTTCTTTTAATAAAAAAAAGCTTATCTCCTGGTACAGATTGTTGAGCAAAACTAATAGTTCCAATAAAAACCAAACAGACAGCAAGAGTAAAAAAAACAAATTTATGGCTAAAAATAAATCTTATTGAATCAATAAATGTAGAAGAGGATTCTTTTTCATTAAAAGAATCTAAAACCTTTGCTTTAGTAAAAACAACCCAATCTTTTCTGGGTGTTATTTTTTGAATCTCCTTAATTTTTGTGATAAGCTCATTTTCAGTCATGTTTTTTAAAATTTAAAAATTAATAATTTTAATACTCCTTTTATATTAAGACGCAAAAAACCTTATCGTGTTACAGTTCTATCTTAATCTATCCTATAAATTTATTATTTTTTATAAAATTTGCGTGTTTTTCTAACGGCTGTAAATTTTCCAAAGCCCAACATTTTTTAAATTCTAAGTCATCTAGAAAAGTATATTTAAATAAACTTCTTGGCTTAATATGATCGATATGCCAATAACTTCCATAATTATTCCAATTCATTTTTTCGTCAAACTTTCTTTCTATGTGTTTTATCAAATCAGCAAGAACATAGTCAACAAGAAGCTCCCAACGAAGACCTTTTTTATTCTTTTTTAAAGATTGATAAATAAGATTCCCCATATTGCAATCAAGACGATATTTAGGATTTTCCTTTCTCAATCGTTTATAATATTGATTCATATATTCTGAATTTTCTTTAATCCATCGTTTTTTCCTTTTCCTTCCGCTTTCTGGATTATTATTCTCCCATTGTTTTTTTACGCACTTTATACAAAATCCTTCTTTATTATATTTACTTCTAAATTTTATAAGAAACTTTATTCTACAATTTTTACAAATTTCTTTATATTCTTTTTTCTTTAATCTTAATTTCGTAGCCATAGATATAATAGATTTTTTTGCCCTATTGGGAAATTCTTTTAATAATTCTTTATTAGATCTGATAGGATAGAATTCTTTCAATTTTTCTTTTTCCCTTTCTGTCCAAAAACACAACCCAGTATTAATTTCTTTTCTTTTCAATTCCCTAAGAACAGCATTATAACTACATCCCTCATTTTTACTTATTTGACGAGAACTCTCTCCTTTCTCATACCTTTCTATTATATTTGTTTTAAATTGAGTTTTCATTTTATTGTAATCACACTATATTTATCTTTTCCTTAAGAGAACTTAATGCCCTATGAATCGTTACTCTTACAGCTCCTTCTGATTTTTTTGTCATATTAGCTATTTCAGAAATAGGTAAATCATCAATATAATACCAAGAAATCACATCTTGATAATCCTCTTTTAAATCAGCTAAAGCATTTTTAATCATGTTCATATCTGAACTAATTTCTGTATCCTGCTTTAAATCTACATTAGGATCAATAATTGAAACAGAATCAGCTGAAACAATTTGTACTTTCCCCTTTTCCCTATAATGATCAATTACTAAATTACGAGCAATTCTATACAAAAATGCTTGAATATTTTCAATTTTATTCTGATCTTTCTTAAAAATCTCCCAACACTTCAAAAATGTTTCTGAACATAAATCCTCTGTAACATCTTGAGAGTTTACTTTTACATAAATAAACCTATAGATCTTATCTATATGCTCATCATATATTTTACTAAATTTTTTCTTTGGAGGTCTCATTTTTTAAAATTCTTATTGTTTTTTGTTATTCTTATTATTTCTCGTTAAAACCCTTATTTTATACAATATACACTATATTTGTCCTAATATACACTATATACATAATATACATATATATGTATGTCCTACATAGAATATAGAGGCAAGGCCTCTATACTGGTTTAAAACTTAGAATAGAATATAGAGGCCTTGCCTCTATACTGCTTTATTTATACTAATTTATTGTATTAATTGATAAAAAGTATCATTCTTCTCCCCTATTCTCTTAATTAGACCTTGTTCTAATAATTGAACAAAATCTCTTCTAATAGTTCGTTTAGAGACATTTGGAAAAATTTCACTTATTTGTCCTACCTGCATTTTTCCATTTTCTCCTAATATTTTTAAAATCTTTGATTTTCTATCATCTATTTCTTTCGGAATGTTTTTCTCTTTTTCTTTATCATCTTCTCTACCTTGATTATTTAATTTTTCTTTATTAAAAAAATTTTCAGCTTCATATACAACAGAAATAGATTTACTTTCAATTTCTTCTATTTCTTCTATTTCTTCTATTGTTTCTATTATTTCTTTTTCTTCCTCCTCTTTATTTTCTTTTAATTTCTCTTCTATCTCAACAAAATTTATTAGTTTATTATGAATCTTATCATATTCTGCTTCAATTTCCAATATATCAAAGAAACTTACCCAATTTTGCCATTTAATTACTTGAAAATAGCTATTAATAACTTCTAAATTCTTTCTTATCTTAAAAACCAAATCTTTTTTATCATTATCTTTATCTTTATTATAATCAGAACAAACTTCAAATATAATCAAATCTGTTAAAATATTGCTTGATATTTCTCTTGTTTTATACCTTAATGGCTCTTTTTTAGGAAATAACAAAGTCAATCTATAAAGTTTATTAGTAAGTCCAATTATATCATTTTTTTGTATATCCATAATATATAATATATTATTTTAACATATTTACAATCTTTTTATATAGTAAATACTAAATATTAAAAAAGAGAGTAAATTAAAACCCTCCTTTAATAAATATTATTGCCTTAAGCGGGCTCAACAACTTCTTGATTAGTTTCTTCAACTATATTGTCTGAATCTATTTGTTCCTCATTTGAAACTTTCAATTCTTTTACATTATTACCTATTTCTTTAAGTTCTTGAACAATAAGGATAATTTCCTGCTTAACTTGCTCCAAAACCACTAATTTGTCTATTTCTTGCTCTATTTGTTTAGTTTTTTGAGCAATTACATTAATTGTTTGTTCTATCTCAGGTAAAGTTATCTCTTTTACAGGTAGGACATCAACTTGATTTGTACTTATTACAGGTGTATTTTCTTTACTAACACCATTGATTTCTAAAGAAAGATTATCTAACTGATCAACTTGATTAATTTCATCTTGTTCATCATTTAATTCATCTAAATTAACGTCAGTATAATTTAATTTTGATTCTTCAGTAATTGGACTATTTAATGTAATTCCAGCTTTTAATGGATTTAAATTAGATAAAACTGATTTTACCCAACCAAAATAATCTTTACCAATGTCAGACCTATTTAATAACGTACCAGTTCCAATAATAACTAAAAGAAGTCCGAAAATAAGAATTATTTTATTCACTGTTTTAAAATCCATAATTATTTATTTTATTTAATTTAATATTAATATCTAATACCTAATTTTCTCAAATATCAAAATATCAAAATATTAATCTATATTATAAAAACAAAGACCTAGTGTCAAGCCCTACATTTTTTATTTTTTCCTACTTAAAAATGTCCTAATTTATAATAAAAATATAAATCTGTGGAAAACTATTTAAAAATCTAAAAATAAATTAAAAAGAAGGGAGTAGTTTTATTACTCCCTTTTGATTTGACCGAAACTAAGGAATATATTGATACTCATATTCAACAATTTGAGTATTAACATTCCATGCTATGCGACCATTGTTCCCATCTTCAAAAACAAAAACACCTGGCAAGAGATGTCTTGAAATTGGAACAGGAAACCATCCATGTTCACTCAACTCAACTCTACTAATTTTTTTTCCTTGCATTCCGCGCTCCATTTCTTTTCTTTTCCCTATTGTTAAAGAACTATAATCTTGCCCTACAATGAGTAATTATCTCTATATTTATATCTTAATAGACATTTATTAATCTGTCAAACTTATCAAACCTGTGGAAAACTTTTTTAAAATATTAAAATCAAAGGTATAAAATTAAAAGTATAAAATTAAAAGTATAAAATTAAAAAATAAAAAAATTATAGAATTCTATTATGACCAAAATCTCGCGATCGCGAGATTTTGGTCATAACTGAAAGTAAAAAAGTTGAAAAAGAGATTGGAAAAGGGACGCTCCTCTTTTAAGACTAAAAAAACGTTCCTCTTTTAAGACTATAAAAAACGCTCCTCTTTTAAAACTAAAAAAACGCTTCTCTTTTAGCTAGGATTTTAGTCATTTTCATTATTTTCCAGCTCAATTTCAATAATATCTTCCATTCTGTCCTCTTTATCCTCTTCTTTTATTTCTTCTACCTCTTCAATAATATCTTCTGTTTTACACTCTTTATCCTCTTTTTTTATTTCCTTACTTACTTCAACTTCCACTATAAGCGGAGTTTGAATAAATTCAGATTCAATTTCTATTTCATCTACTTTTTCAACTTTTTCAATCTCTTTTATTTTCTCAACATCAATTTGATCCCCTTGTTCACTTTGTTCAACTTCTACCTCTTCAATAATATCTTCTGTTTTATTTTCTTCTTCTACTCCTTCAATCTCTTTTATTTTTTCAACATCAATTTGATCCTCCTGTTTTTCTTCCTTAACTTCTACCTCCTTATTTTCTTTTCCTTCTATACTCACTTCAATCTCTTTTATTTCCTCAATATCTTCTTGCTCAATTTCTTTAATTTCTACTCTCTTAATCTCCTCAATTTCTTTTTCAATTTCATTTTTTAATAAATCCTGTTGTTGTTCTGTTTCTAAATCTATCTCCTGTTCTTGTCCTGCTTCTTCTTTGTCCTCTTTATCTTCCACAAGATTTTCTTCAAGAAAATCTTGTGGAAATTCCTTTTCTTCAAAATCCTGTTCTAATTCTAACAACTCGGATTCAATAAAAACTGGCTTAATAACTGGTAGGGCAAAATTATAAGAATATAATTTTATTATTCTTTGATTGCTGTCTTCATCAACTTTTTCTGAAACTACTACATACAAATTTCCATTCTCCCCTATTGAAAATGATGATAAAATACTTCCATTAACATCTACATTCCACCTTATAATTCCATTAAAATCAACACTTTGTATTTGTTGTCCTGTTGCGCGAAATCCCCTATTATATTCCTCATAAACACTTGTTCCAACAAAAATATTACTATTTCCATCTAAAATCGGCTGAGTATCTATACTTGAACTCTCATTAGGTCCTAATTCCCATAATACTAGCCCAGTAGGACTGAATGCTTTAATTCTTGACATTGGTTCCCATACATAATCTCTAATTCGTTCTGACCATTTATCAACTACAATAATTTTATTATTAGAAGAAATTATTGGGCTATAAACACTGCCATATTCTGAACCACTTTGCCATAAAACATCTCCATTAGAATCAAAAGCAAAAACTTGTCTTCTTGTGCCGAAATAACCAGAAGTCCCAGCAGTAACATAAATTATATTGTCTTGTCCTACAACAGGAGAGCTTGCTCTTCCACGCAATAAAGGTTTATTCCATATAATATCACCATTCTCTGGATTATAGGCATATAAAGCGCCTTGTTTTCCGTCTGTAAGAGTTTGAAATCCTGGCCAAGAGACATATATTATTCCATTTGAATCAATTGCTGGTCCATTTCCTGCTGAACCCCCACGAGACACTCCTGTTTGTCTCCAATTTAAATTCCCATCAGAATCAATATTATAAAGATATAAATTATCAGTAAAATAAATATTATTATCTTGTCCTATTGTTATTGATGAAACATAGCTTAAATCCTCTGCATTAAAAATCCATTTTTCTGTTCCATCTACACTATTTATAGCATAAACTCCTTTATTAGAAATTGGAGCATATATTGTTTCTCCGTCTTTTGAAATTGCTAAATTATTAGAAGAAGATTCTAAATCAAAAATCCATTTTTCTGTTCCATCTGGATTTAAGGCATAAACTTTTCCAAATGAATTATCCCCTACTTTACCAATTATTAAATAAATAATCCCATCTTTTCCAATAATCGGCTGAGAAATTATAACTCCTAAATCTGTTTCAACATCAACTAATTTATAAGACCATTTTAAACCAATTGTTTCTGGAACGCTATAATTGCTTCTACCTGTATGTTGAGCATTTTGTTGAAACATTGGCCAAGAAAATTCAGGATAAAAAATTGGCAATTCTGGTTCTTGGCTATTTTCTGCTTTTGGAGTTCCCATTATCCCATTTTCTCCATTGCCTAAATAAGTATGCCAATCTAAATCATTATTATTTCTTTCCATTGTTCTTTTTTCTTGTTTATCACCTGCTAACCAATCAGAATCTGCTATTACTTCATCTTCAAGTTCACAATTATTATTAAAAAGATAAAGTGCCTCATTAGTATCATTTAAAGACCCTTTATAAATATTATCAGCAGAGATATTCGGAACTGAATCATCATCAGTTCTCTCTAATAAATAAAATTCTTTTGCAGGAATTATATCATTATTCCCAAAAACTATTTTAATTTGTTTTGTTTTATCTAAAATTTGCCAACCACTTATATTTATTTCATTATTTGAAATATTTTTTAATTCTATCCACTCATCACTTGACGAAATATCTGTCCCAAACCAAGCTATTTCATTAATAATAACTTTATCTCTAAATGCTTCTTGTCCTATTGTTTTTTCACAATAATTCGGCTCTATTGAGCTATTTCCATTACTTTGACTGGCAAATGATATTTCAGGATTATTTATTTGCTCATTTCCAAAATTTTCATCTACTAATTCTTGTTCATCTTGATTATCTAATTCATCTTGGTCTTGTTCTTCTTCTAAAACAAAATCATCTTTTAGTTTAGAATTTCCAACTAATTTAAGTATTTCTTGATTCAAAATATCTATTCTTTCTGCAATATCATCTAATATATCTTGTAAATTATTTAAATTATTTTCTTGATTTTGTTTTTCAGGTATAATAATTTGCTCTATTTGTTTTATTTCTTGTTGTTTTTCAATTATTTCTTCTGTTATTGATTCTGTTTGTCCTATCTCTTCAAAATCAGAATTATTATTGAAAATATTTAAATTAGTAACTTCTGGACCTATGGCTGCTTGAAAAGGATTTAAATCAGAAAAAAATTGCTTTACATTTTCCCAATTTGCTATTATCTTTTCCCAAAAACTTAATTCTTCAATTTCAATTTTAGGAACTTCTTCATCAAAAACAACTTCAATATCTGGCTGTCCTACCCACTTGTATGTTGACCAATTTTTTTCTACTTTTCCTTTAACTTTTACTATAAATGGAGAAATGTTGTCTATTCCCCCTTCCCATTTATATCTTTCTGATGCAAGTGGTGACGCAATAATAAAAGGAGAATAAATTTCTATTGCAACATCTCCTTGTTTATATGAGACAATATATGGAAAATTAATTTTATATATTTTTTTATTATTATCAAAATACGAAATTTTTAAATTTCCTTTATTTACTTGAATTTTATTTTGAAGCAACCAATTCTCTAAATATTCTTTTGCTTCATTTAAAATTCTTTTATCAATCTCTTTTAAAACTTCTACAGGGTCCTGTCCTACTAATAAAGAACCTATTTTAATTGAATTTTTAAGAATTGTTTTACCTGATTCTTTTAAAAAATAATTAGAAGCATCTGTTGTAATTGTTTGTTTTAAAATAACTAAAACAGCTTGTTCTTCTAAATTAAAATCATCTGAAACAGTTAAATCCATCCATTTATTACTAATATCTTGAACTAAAGAGCTTAATATCTTTTTTGCTTCTTTTTCTTTAAGCTCAGCTTGATTATCGTCATTTAATAAATTACCTAAATCAATTTTTGAAAAGCTATTTTTAGGCAAAAACAAAAATCCCACTATAAAAATAAGCAGGAAAATATTAAAAAAGTTTATTTTATTTAACTTTATATTATCCAAATTAATTTTAAATATTAACTATTTAATTAAATATTTATCATTAAATTCAATTTTAAATAATAATGATTTTTAAAAGAACTATTCCAAAAAGAGCTACATTAAAAAGAATTACAAATTATTTATCTATTAAAATTGTTTTTATAAATTGATTAAACTCATCAATACATTTTTCAGAAAAAACAACTCCTGTATCAAAAGAATATACTATATCATTTATTGGAATTTCTACTGAAACTCTACTAGCACTTTTATCCTTATTTTCTAAATATCTCTTAACAAACTTTTTTCCGTCTATTACTATTATTTCATAACCATCTTCTTTTGCTTGTTCTGCTCTTTCGGTATCTTGCTCAATTCCTGAAATAAGTTCTTTTAAATCTTCTGCAGAAGTTGTAAGGTCATCATCTACTTTTATAGATTTTATAATCATAATACTCATTCCACAAGCGCCTTTTTTAAAACTATCTAAAGAAATTCCACCATTTTCGTTAAATTCTACTTCTGGGCTTAAAATATCTATTTCATCTCCAAAATATTCTACAATCCAATTCTCTGGAACCTCAACTTTCAACCCATATTCTTTATTCTCAACAAACTTTTGTCCTAAGTCATTTTCTGTAATTTGATAAGTTTCCCCTTTAATCCGTTCAATCTGCCAAAGAGTATGTGTTCCTACCTCTTGATCATAATCTCTCAACAAAGTCCATAAAAAAAATCCTCCAATCAAGAGGAGTAGTATAATCACGAAAGAAAAAATAATTTTTTTCATTGAAATTCTAAATCCCATAGTATTTTTTAAATATTTAATAATAATATTTTAATTCTACAATTTAATTAACTTTATTGTCAAATTTAAAAATCCCAAATGGGGACTTTTAAAACATATTTATTATTTAATTATTGTGGCTATGTCGCATAAGTTAATACTACAATTATTATAAAAATCAACAAAACTCAAATCTGTGGAAAACTAAAACTCTTCTTTATAATCTGATGGCATAATAAATAATATTATAAGAAAAATTAAAGAAATAACTATTACATATTTTGAATATTTATAAAAAAGAGGAAAAATAGAATCTGTTTTCTTTAAAATTTGAAAATCAGTTACATAAACAACTTCGCAAGCTCCATTTCCTGTATCATTTCTTGTTATACTTGTTGTTCTTCTTAATTCTCCTTGTTGAGTTATCACAGCATAATCAGCTAAATAACCCTTAAAATATACTTGGTCTCCAACTTGAGATTCTTTAATTTTTTGATAAACTTGGTCATTAGCAGGTAGTAAATGACTATTAGAAATTTCTGATGGAGAAAAAGTTCCATCTGATTTTTTAAATCTCCAAAAACAAGTAAATTCTCCATGACTAAATTTTGCTTCTTGATAAATTCCTGTTTTTAAATTATTTCCCCAAACAGCGCAAATATCTTTAGTATTTAATGGGTCTTCTTTATGACTAATATCAAGCCAATTTTCACTATTATATTGAGTAACTATTAATCCATAAAATTGATAATCGTATTTAGGATAAATTTTATAACTAACACCATCTTTACTTACTTCAAACCAAGGTTCTTTTATTTCTTCCTGTAATGGTTTTTGATATAAAGAATCAAGTATTTGTTCTTTTTGAGGTAAAGTATCACGTTTAAAATATCCAACTCCAAAAACAATAATACTAACCAAAAGAATTAATTGAACAAATGTTTTTAAAATTCTCATTGAAATAATATTTTAGCTATTACTTATATTATAATACATAAACGAATTAAAAGAAAAAAACCTAATTAACAGGTTTTTTAAAATAGGATAAAATCTACTATATAAATTTAAAAAATTATACAAAATCTACTTCACAGCTAAAAGCCCTCTAATTTCTTTCATTTCATATTCTAATTTTTCTATTCTACGATTTTGTTCAGCAATAAGAATCTTTTCAATTGTCTCTAACCTATCTTCTACTCTATCAAATCTTTTATCTATTTGCTCAAATCTTTTATCTATTTGCTCAAATCTTTTATCTATTTGCTCAAATCTTTTATCTATTTGCTCAAATCTTTTATCTATTTGCTCAAATCTTTTATCTATTTGCTCAAATCTTTGATTCATTTCATCTTTTCTAGCTGTTTCATCAAATCCTTTTTTAATCATTATTGCTAAATCTTCAATTGTAATATTTTTTTCTTCCATAATATCATATTATATTAAATTACAAATATATTTGTCAAATAAATTTAAAAATCTAAAAATCTATTATAAATCTATAAATCTAATTCACTAATTTCTTAAAATCCAATAAACTCTCTAATTTTACTAATAGGAATAGCTGAAACTTGTCCTTTTTCGTCAATAACACTTAGCCCTATTAATTTACCTTCAATATCAAATAAAGGACTTGCTTTAAGATTCTCTTGCTCAATAATATTTGTCTGAATTATTTCATCACTATAATTTCTTATAATCCCCTGATTAACAACTTTTTCTAATTTTCCATTTAATATAACTCCTAATAAAAAAACTCTTTTACCTAATTTTAAATTTTCAATTTCAACAAAACTAATAGTTGATAAATTTGTTTGTTCTATTTTTATTAAAGCTAAATTACTCTCTTCATCTTTCTTAATCACTGTATAATCAGGAATAATATCATTCATAAAAATAATTGTTTTTTCATTTTTAGGTAAAAGCTCTGCTAAAGTCAAAACAAGCCCATCAGAAGTAATAATAATTCCAGAACCTTGTATTTCCTCTTTTTTAGCAGTAATAGTTTTTATTCCAACAATTGCTTTTTCAATTTTTTTAATTGTTTCTTCTAATGCAGAGTTCTCTTGAATAAAAATTTCTTGTTTTTCTACTACATTAACAGGAGCTTGCTCAAGACGATATTGATAAAAAAGAGGTCTTTCTATAAAATAAGGCCATAAAATTTGGTCAGCAAAAATACCTCCTATTGTTCCAATAACAAAAATAATAATAATTTGACAAACTTTTTTAGTGGTAAGTATTGACATTTTTTGATATTATATGGTATAATATAGGCAGTAAATTAAAAAATAGCTTCTCTAAACCCAATAAAAAGGATATTTCAGATGCATGGTCAACAATGTCGTGACTACCCTGCCTGTCAGCTCTGTGGATGTCTTGATTGTGAAACTCCTGATTCTCATGATGAGCAGGCTGAGTTTCAAAAAGAACAAGAAATACTCATGACTGACGATGCCTTATTATGTGAAGAATTTGCACGTTTGATGGAGTTAGGTTATCCAGAAGATGAAGAAGATTTCGATGATTCTGAACTTGATTGGACTTTAATTCCAAGTCCTTTTGTCAAGAATCCTAATCAATGAAACCCCTTTGATCTTGACAACTAATCATCAATATCAAGTTATTTCACCCAAAGCCCTACGATATTATCAAAGGGCTTTTTTTATTTCTATGCCATTACTTTTTCTTGTTTTCTATTTTTCATCAATTCAAAAGGAGTAGCTATTACAATTTTATCTTTATCTGCATCAATTATAACCTGATCTCCTTTTTTTACCAAGCCAGAAACAATTTTTAATGACAAAGGATCAAGTACTTCTCTTTGGATTACTCTTTTTAATGGCCTTGCTCCTAAGTTTTGATCAAATCCTTGATTTGCTAAAATTATTTTTGCTTTTTCAGATGTTTTTATCCCTATGTTTTTATTCTTTAATCTCTGAACAACTTTTTCCAATTCTAAATCAACTATTTTTTTAATTTCTGGCTTACCAAGATAATTAAAAATAATAATTTCATCTATTCTATTTAAAAGCTCTGGTCTAAATCCATCTTTCAAAGAATCCATTACTTTCTCTTTTAATGATTGTTTCTCACCATTTACCTGTTCCCCAAAAAATCCTAAAGAACCCATTTGAGCAATATATTCTGAACCAATATTTGAAGTCATTATAAATATTGCATTTTTAAATGATGCTGTTCTCCCCTTAGCATCAGTTAATCTACCATCTTCTAATATTTGAAGTAAAATATTAAAGACATCGGGATTTGCTTTTTCAATTTCATCAAGCAAGATCACACTATAAGGTCTTCTCCTTATTTTTTCAGTTAATTGACCTCCTTCATCATATCCAACATAACCAGGAGGAGAACCAATCATTTTAGAAACAGTATGTTTCTCCATATACTCTGACATATCAAGACGAATCAAAGCATTTTCATCATTAAATAAAAATTCAGCCAAAGCCCGAGCTGTTTCTGTTTTTCCAACCCCAGTAGGACCTAAAAACATAAATGACCCTAATGGCTTATTTTCCTCTGAAATACCAGCTCTTGAACGTCGAATAGCATTCGAAATTGCTATAATTGCCTCTTTTTGACCAATTACTCTCCGATTCATAATATCTTCTGCTTTTTCTAATTTCTTTGCTTCTTCTTCTATCAATCTTGTCAAAGGAATTCCTGTCCAACGCGACACAATTTTTGCAATATCATCTTGGTTTATTTCCTCTTTTAAAATCTGGCTATTTACTTGAATTTTTGCTAAATCTTTTTCTGTTTGCCTTACTTCTTTAAAAAGTTCTGGTATTTTAGAATATTTAATTTCAGCTACTTTTGCTAAATCTGCTTCTCTTTGAGCAATTTCAGATTGATATCCAAGAGCATCAATCTCTTTCTTATAATTCCTTATTTTCTGAATTAATTCTTTTTCTGCTTTCCATTTCAATTCAAAAGCTCTTACTTTTTCATTTAAATCAGCCAAAGAGCGACCTATAACTATAAGTCGTTTTTTATCATTTTCTTCTTTTTTAATTGCTTGTTTTTCTATTTCAAGTTTCTGAATTTCTCTTTTTAATTCATCCAACTCAGCTGGTTCTGATTCAATCTCTAAACGTAGAGCAGACATTGCTTCATCCATTAAATCAACTGCCTTGTCTGGTAAAAATCTATCAGTAATATATCTTGAAGCAAGTTCAGAAGCAGCTATCAACGCAGAATCTTTTATTCTCAATCCATGATGAACTTCATATTTTTCTTTAATTCCACGTAAAATTGCAATAGTATCATCAACTGACGACTCTTTTACATAAATTGGTTGAAATCTTCTTTCTAGGGCACCATCTCTTTCAATATATTTTTGATATTCTTTTAAAGTAGTTGCTCCAACAGCTCTTAACTCCCCTCTTGCTAATGCCGGCTTTAAAAGATTTGAAGCATCAATCGCACCTTCTGCTGCCCCAGCTCCAATAATAGTATGAAGCTCATCAATAAAAAGAATATATTTTGCTTCATTTCTATTTATTTCTTTTAAAAGGGCTTTTATTCTATCTTCAAACTCTCCTCTATATTTTGTACCAGCAATTAAAGCACCCAAATCTAAACTAATAAGTTCTTTTTCTTTTAAGCTTTCTGGTGCATCTCCTCTAATAATTCTCTGAGCTAATCCTTCAATAATAGCTGTTTTACCAACTCCTGCCTCCCCAATTAAAACAGGATTATTTTTTGTTCTTCTTGAAAGAACTTGCATTAAACGACGAATTTCATCTTCTCTACCAATTACTGGATCTAATTTCCCTTGTTCTGCCAAAGAAGTTAAATTGCGAGTATATTTTTCAATAACTTGATATTTTGTTTCAGGATGAGGATCAGTAATTTTATGGTCTCCTCTAATTTGAGCTAAAGTTTTAAAAACTGTTTCATAATCAAGTTTGCCAACTTCTAAAGAAGAATCTGTTTTTCCAGTTCTTAAAAAACTTGCTCTATCTAAAATATCTTTTGCTTTAATGTCTGAGCTTATAAGGCCAAGAAACAAATGTTCTATTGAGATAAACTCATCTCCCATTTTCATTGCTTCTTGCCTTGCTTTATCAAGAACTTTTGCCATATCTTGTGTTAAATAAAATTGACCAAACATCTGAGAAGTTGCTACTGTTGGAATTATATTTAAAGCTGTTTCAGTTTTTTCAACTAATCTTTTTATATCAACTCCTAATTTTCTAAGCAAAGTCAAAACAATACTTTCATCTTGAGAAAGCAAAGATAAAAGTAAATGCAAGGCATCTATTTGTTGTTGCCCTTTATTTTGAGCAATTGATTGCGCATTTATAATAGATTCTTGCGCCTTATGTGTAAAATTTGCTCCATTCATAATTATATATTATGTATTTAATATTAAGTATTAGATATTAAATATTAGGTATTAAATATTAGGTATTAAATATTAGGTATTAAATATTAGGTATTAGGTATTAAATTTTGCAGAGATTTTACCGAGAGCTTACGGAGAGGTACTCTCCGGAGCTCCGGAGAGCACCTCTCCGTAAACTATTCCATGTTATATATTATATGTTTTATTAACATATTTTTTGCTAAAAATCAAGTTTAAATTAAAAATAATCTCTTGAGACCCGACCTCTAAAAAACTTCCCCTCCCTCTCGAAGAGAGGTCGGGGCTCTTTTTAGCTTTTCCTCTTCCTTATTTTTAATTTAAATAAAAAAAACGGAGAATTATTTCTCCGTTTACTTTGTTTGTTTGGTTATTTATTATTTTTATTGTGATTTATCATTTCTTTTTGCAAATGCTTCAGTCAAAACTACTAAAAATGAATGGCCTAATTCTGAAAAATTAATCATCCTATCAGCTCCAGGTGTTTCAAATAATTTTTCTAATTGATGAAAATATCTTGAAATTAATAATAAGAGAGCTTTTTTTCTAATACCATGAGGACAAATAAATTCACTATCTTTTATAGTACAGATAATATGAATAAGCCCATCAGTAATTCCAAATTTTTTAAAAACAGGAAAATTCCTTAAAATATTGTCTAATCCAGCTCCTTCTTTTAGTGCTGTTGCTAAAGATGATTCAAGTTTTTCAAAATCTCCAAAATATTCAGGCATTTTTTCAATCCTTTATTTTAAGGTGCTTATGTTACTACAGAATATATCTTTCTTAACATAAATAAATATAAAAGCAAAATATATATCAAATAAAACTTACGGAGAGGTGCTCTCCGTAAGCTCAAATCCCCTTTAACTAAACTTACGGAGAGCATCTCTCCGTAGCTCTAACGGAGAGGTGCTCTCCGTAAGCTCATGGTCTTCAAATTAAAGTTGCGGGGAATAAATAGTTGCGGGGGACTGTTCCCCGCAACTTTATTACATACATTGTAAGAAATGATAGTGTTGTTTACAGTTCTTTGGGATAAAAATAATTAATTATATTATATAAAAAAATAAAAAGCGGACTGAAAAATAATCAGACCGCTATTGTTTTTTTATTTTTTTAATCAATTGACTGCTACATTACCATCTGAATTAATATAAAAAAATATTCTATCTTCATTAAATCCAAAATCAAATCCTTTAAAAACATTCCTTTTGACTTTTGGTTTACCATTTTGCATAATTCCAATTGCTATTCTCTCTTTCTCTATTTCGCCCGTTATACTATCTATCACTCTTGACGTTACACATGGTTTACTTTTTCGCCTGCAATCTAATTTCATAGATTTTACAATCCTTTCTGCTTGAACAAAATGTTTTTCTTCAGCTTCTCGTGGTAATATGACAATCATTTTCTTACTCCTTATTCTGTTTCAAAAGGAAGAAATGACCTAGCTAAATCTCGTTTTGATGATTCTCCAATCCTTTTAAAATTACTTTCTAAATTAATTTCAATAACACTTTTTACTCCAGAAAACTGACTAAAAATATTTATTGCTCCATCAGTAATTTGAGCACAACCTAGAAAAGCAACAAATATTAATCCATTTTCATCTATTAAAAAACAAAACCCTTCTCTTTTTAATTTTATTCTCAAATTTTCAATTTCTTGTTCTGTTCTTTCTTCATCCATTAAAATAACCATTCCATTCTTCATTTTTCTTCCTTTTCCTATCTAATTGTTAAAGTACAACCCCATCACAACCAGTCCCGCCTTCTAAGCATATGAATTAACATTTAGCATAGAAGGCGGGATGATGTAAGGGCAAGAAAAAACCTCTTCTTAAAAAGAGGTTGGTTTGAATAATCTTATTTTATATTTTTATTTTTTTATACTTTTGTTAACAAGACGAACCAAACCAACCTCTCTTCCAAAGAAGAGATAAAAAAAGAAAAACCATTTTTTAAATATATTAGTTTGTTTCATAATTATATCTTTCTTTTTATCATTATTTAAAATACCTTGTCAAGAGAGACATTGATTTATACGGATATTAAAGGATCGTTGAGTTTAAACCAGTTTTTTAATTGCACAACTTCTAACTTTTTTATTCCAAATAATATTCATTTTCTTAAAATTTTTAAAAATTCTTCTATTGTTATTCCAATATCTTCTTCAATAATCTTTTTTAAGAGTGATTTTTTAATGTCTTTTCCTTTATGAACAGGAACAACTGCTCTTTTTTGATTTAATGGATTATATAAAATAAGATGACTACCACGAGAACGATCTTTTCTAAATCCTAATTTTAACAATACAAAAATAACATCTTTTGATTTTAAGCTAGGGAGTTTTTTCATAAAAATTAATCCACTAACAAATAGAATAATATCGTTAAACTGTAACTTCTATTTTACCTTGAAGAATACGCATCTCTTCTGGTATTTTTTCTCTATGTTGGTCTAAACTTTCTAAATATAATTGAATTGCTTCTTTAATATTTTTCTCTGCTTCCTCTAAGGTATCCCCTTGAGTATGACAACCTGATAAACTTGGCACAAAAGCAATGTATCCGCCACCAAAAACTGCTTGATAAATTACAGTATATGAAAATATTTTTTTCTTAATTTCTTGAATCATATTAAAATATTAATTTAACTAATTATAATATATCACAATTTTAAATTGATGTATATGAATATATTGAACTTTTGGGTAAGGTATTAAAAAATGTATTTAATACATACATTTACTTCTTTCTCCTCCACTATAAAATGTATGCTTTTTACATTATTTGCGAAATTAATACCTATTTATTCTTTTCTTTCTCCTAATTCAACTTCAACATTTTTTTCTTCTCCATCTCTTAAATATTTTAAATTGACTTTATCATTTGGTCCATATTTTGAAATAAGTTTTGCTAAACTATTGTCTTGATTAATTTTTTCTCCTCCAAACTCTAAAATTACATCCATTTCTTTTAATCCAGCTTTTTGAGCAGAAGAATCAGGCCAAATAGCTGATTTTCCTTTATCTCCAATAACTAAAGCTCCATAGTCCACTGATAAATCATATTCTTCTTGAACTGATTCATTAACTAAAACATAAGTAACACCTAAAAAAGGATATACAATTTTCCCAATTGTTTTAATTTGCTCAATATCTCTTTTTGCTTTATTTATTAAAATAGCAAAACCAATACTTTGAGCATCTTGAACCATTGCAGTATTTATTCCAATTACTTCCCCTTCCAAATTTACTAAAGGACCTCCTGAATTTCCTCTATTTATTGCTGCATCTGTTTGAATAGCACTTTCTAATGTTTCTATAAATCCCTCACCCCCAGAAGCTGTAATAGTTCTACCCAATCCAGAAATAACTCCAACTGAAACAGTATTATTAAACTCTCCTAAAGCATTTCCAATAGTAATTACTGTTTGACCAATTTGAAGATTATCTGAATCCCCTAATTTAGCAAATGGAAATGACTCTAAAATTAACTCACCATTTTCGTTTTCTATTTTTTCTTGTTCAATTTTAATAATAGCTAAATCTTCAACAGGATCTTTATCTAAAACTTTTGCTGTAAATTTTCTACCATCATTCATATAGACCGTATATTCAGCAGTATCTTCTAAAACAACATGTTTATTAGTTAAAATTATTCCATCCTCAGAAATAATAAATCCTGTTCCACTCCCAACTTCTTTTTTCTCTGTCCCATTTTGACGATATTGTGGAATCATATATCCAAAAGGACTTGGTCCAAATTCCTGAAAAGGATTATAATAATATTGTTCAAAAATTGGTACATCTTTAGAAATAACAATACTTACAACAGCAGGAGAAACATCTTTTATTGCTTTTATTGTTTTCTCTTCTTGATTTATTTGAGAAATATATTTTTGCTCTTGGTCAGAAAGATTTTGAGATAATCTATCGTTTAAATATGTTTTAAATTGAAAATAGAATGAAACACTTATTATACTTCCTGCTAAAAATCCAAAAACAGAAGAAATAATAATTATTGTCAAAATGTTTTTCTTATTATTATCAATAAAATTATTTTTTTTATTATTAGATTGAATATTATTATTTAAATCCATATTATTTTAAAAAAAATAGAGCTAGCTCTGTTTTTTAATTTCCAATTTTTAATTTTTCTATCTTGAGGTCGGACCTCTAAAAAAACTTCCTCTCCCTCTCGAGAGAGGTCGGGGCTCTACCAGCTTTCCCCTACTTTCCCATTTTAATTTTCTATCTCTTAATTTTATAAATCAACATTTCTAACAAATTTTTAACTTCTTTTTCAGCTTGATTTTCTGATTTGCTTTGAACAAATTTTTGCCACTGATTTAATATCTCTTCATCATCTAAATCTCTTACTAAATTTTCTATTTCTAATCTATCTTCAAAATCTACTTCTCCTTCTGCTTTTAAAACTTTACCAATAAATACAGCTGTAAAATTTAAAACTTTTTCATTAATTTTACATGATTCATCTTTACTTTTCACTTTCTCTAAATTATCTCTTGTATAAAAATACCCAGCTCCAAAAAATATATTTCCAAATAATAATATCATAACTATAATAACCCAAAATAACATTACTGGACTCTTTGGTTTTTGAATTGTTTTATCTACTTTCAAACTCTTAAAATCTGGCAATTTCATATATTTATTTTTTTATTTGCTACTTTATCATTTTCAAGTGAGCGAGAGGATAATAAATGAGTTTATTCATTTATTATCCCGAGCGAGCAATGAAAATGTATGTATTTAATATGTTTTTTAATATATTCATTTTATCACAATCAATTTTTTTTGTCTTGTGAATAATGATCAAACTTATATTTAAAAATATCTTTTTTGACTGGACCAATAAAAATCATATGAAATTCACAAAGAATAAATTTAAAATAAGTTTTAAACCAGCCATCAGTTTGAAATCTTCTAGTTGATATAAATATCTTTGAAGATTTAATTATTCCAAATTTTCCTAATCTTTTTGCTCGTCTTATTAAGTCATGGTCTTCAGATAATTTAATCTTTTCATCAAAACCTTTAATACTATTAAAAATATCTTTATCTATTAAAATACCCATTGCTCCATGAGCAATTACTTGTTGGAAAAAAAAAACAGGCCAATTATAGAAAAAATTGAAAAAAAATCTTGTTATTTTATTTTTTTCTTGTGGAATTAAAAAAAAACTCGCAATTTTTAGCTTTCTTTTGTCAAATTCTTTTAAAGTTTTTTTAATAAAATCTTTTGGTAAAATAACATCTGCATCTAAAAATAAAAGCAAATCCCCTTTTGCAATTTTTGCCCCATTGTTTCTTCCTTTTGATGGTAATCCTCCAGCCGTAATTTTACAATTATATTTTTTAACTATTGATATTGTTTTATCTTTTGAATTAGCATCAGCAACAATAATTTCATAATCATTAAAATTCTGCTTTTTAATTGATTCAAGCAATAAAGGAACTTGCTTTTCTTCATTAAGAGTTGGAATAATAATACTTAATTTCATTTTTCTTTATTTTTGTTTTTAATCAAATAATTTCTTGGCTTCATTCCAAATTTCTGAATCATTTTGCTTTACTTTCAACCAATACCACCATTCTGACCCCCATAAATAAAATTCATTTAAACCCATTCTCTTGGCAAAATCAACATTTTTTTTAAATTGTTTCAAATCCATTGTTTTTTTCTGTTCTTCTATTGAACAATCATAAAGTAAGCTTGGACACCATGGCTCTGTTTGTAATTCAACTCCAAGAACTTGTTTGTTAAAAAACCTTTCAATAATTTGAGCCCTACGCCAATAAAAAAATGCAGGATAAGGCAAAGGAATATATGACTTAAACTCTGGAGAATAAACTTTTTTGTATGTTGTTATCCCAACTATATCCCCTAATTCAGCAACCTTAAACCAAAGCGACAATTCTCCAGTATCTGTGATTATAACTGGTTTTTCAGGATTTATTGATTTCACTAATTCAATTTCTTTTTTAAGAAGATTCTCATCTGTTTCAGGGCATTCTCCAAAAGGAAAAAAGGGTTCATTTTCAACTTGCCATGCCCAAATAATATCTTTATCTTTATATCTTGAAACAATTTTTTCAATTAATTCTAAAACTTCTTCTTCTCTTTCTTCTTTACTAATATTTTTTGCCCATTCTGGAATATGACATTCTGGCCAACGCAAAGTTTTTAATCCTATTACTAAAAAAATCTTTGCTTGATATTTTTCAGCTGTATCAATTTGCCAATCTAAATCATCAAAACTATATTTTTCTTGTTCTTGCTCAATTATATCCCAATGAGTAGATATTTTTATATTCTTAACTCCTAAATCATCTAATAATGCTAAATAATTTTCTCGCCAATCCAAACCTAATTGCTGACTATGCTTTTGAGAAAAATTAACTCCCCATTTAATATTATCTTGTTGAGGTGCTTTTCCAACAAAGAAAAAATAAAAAATAACCAAAATCAAAAACAAAAAAACTATTATTGAAATTTTTAAAATCTTTTTTATCCCTGCCCGCCTCAATATTTCCCACAAAGAAATTTTGGGCGAGGTTTTTTTATTTAATTTCATTTTAATTTTTGATTTTTGATTTTTCTCTCCCTCTCCTCCCCGAGACCCGACCTCTACAAAACCTCTCTTCCCTCTCGAAGAGAGGTCGGGGCTCTACCAGCTTTCCCCCTCTCTTTTAATTTCATTTTTATGTTTTTTATTTTTTATTACTTTTTTATTTAACATTTTTCAATCCAATAATTTTTAAAACTGATTTATCGATTTGTGTTTCTGAAACTTGATTATTTTCTAAGGCCTTTTTTAACGCTAAAAATCCTTTCTCTGCCTCTATTCTCCAACCAGAAAAAATTAATATATCTACTCCTGCTTTAACAGGCAAAGAAACAATTTCATTTAAAGTAAACTCATCTAATAAAGAATTCTGGGACAAATCATCAGAAATTATTAAATAATTACCTTTAATTTTTTCTTTTAAAAATTGAATTCCTTTTTTTGAAAGGGTAAAAGGTAAACTCTCATCTATTTCTTTATAAATAACATTTGAAGTCATTACCATTTCAGGCAAAATTTCTAAATCTTGAAATTGTGATATTTCAGGAATTGTTTCTTTTATTGCTAATTTCTCCTCTGGATTAAAAGAAATTCCTGTATATCCTGGAAAATGTTTTATTGAAGTAAAAATACCAGCATCTTTTTGTCCTTTAATTATATTTTCAGCTAATACTTTTATTGTCTCTATATCTTTATGGAAAGCTCGCTCATAAATAAAATCATTTTTCTCACTAATATCTAATAATGGAGTTAAATTAAGATTAATTCCTAATTTTTTTAATTCCTCTCCCCTATCTTTTCCAATCTGATATGCTTCGTTTTTATTTCTAATTTCTGATTGAGGAACACTATAAAGCCAATCAACCCTAGAAACTAATCCTCCTTCTTGGTCAACAGCAATAAATAAAGCTAATCCAGTATCATTTAAAGCTATTTCTTGCAAAGAACTTATTAACTTTTTTAATTGTGCTTCATCTTCAACATTTCTTTTTAATAAAAGTATTCCTCCGGGATGAATTTCTTTAACTAATTTTTCTATTTCAGGAGTTATTTCTGTTCCATCAAAACCAATTATAAACATCTGTCCAATTTTTTGGTCTAAACTCAAACCATCTAATAATTTCTCATTTTCACTTAGCCCTGATTTGTTTTTTTCTTCTTTTTCTTCTTCTGTGCTTCCAAAATAAAAAACCTTGCTTTTTCCTGTTTTCGGTATTTTATAAACAACAAATAAAGCAATTAAGATTAAAAGAAATAAAAAGAAAACTATTTTAATATGTTTCATTTGATATTATCTTTTCAATATTATAAACGCCCTTTTTTTCTATTTTGATAAATCCTTCCATCGCTGCTTCGGCAAATCTTCCACCATTTATACAATCAAAAAGCCATTGATCAACATAATTCGGATTGCCTTGTGCTATTCCTGACCCAACTCTTAAAAGCCATTTTCTATTTAAATCTTCTTGCGAACCGATTGATGGAGCAATCATAATAGGCACACCTAATCCAGAATAAAAAGAAAGTTCACTTGGTTTTGTCCATAAAATATCTGTTTTTCGAAGTTTTTGATTAAATTTATCAAAATATTTATAAATATCTTTGTCATATAATATTTCAATATTTTTATCTAAAACTGGTTTTAAACCAAGATGTTGAATTTCTTCCCAAAAATAATCTCTTACTTTTTCTCTAATTCCTGCTGATAAAATTATTTTTATTTCTCCCTTTTTAATTCTTTCAGATAAATTTTTAACAAATCTAATTGCCATTTCTTTTTGTGCTCCAGCTCCTCCAATAGAAAATAATATTGTCAAAGGATGATCTGCCACTTTTGGTAATGGCCCTAAATTTATTTCAATCAATTTATTATATTTTTTACTATATTCTTTTTTAGGATCTAAATTGAAAAGACGATATCTTAAATCATTTTTTAAAATTTCCATTTCTTCTGTTCCAATGTTTTCTATTGGTAATGGAAAACCAGTTAAAAAAATGTTTTTTGGTTTTACCCCATAAAGCTTTAATCTATCTCTTGTCCAAGAATTAGGAGCAAAATACTTAATTCTACTTTTCTTCGGATATAATGGGGCCCAAGCCCTAGCGATGTCAGCATCACAAATAACACAATAAATATCTCTGGGATAATCAAAAATTTCTGCCATAAAAGCTGATGTAAAAAATGTCGTTATAAACGGCACTTTCTTTTTTTTAAGTTTTTCAATCAAATGCTTGCCCCATTCTTTTTTGATAATAATAGAAAACATTTTCCTAAGAAGAAGACTTGACTTTGATAGATCTCTCCTTGGATAAAAATTAGGAATTTCTTGAATTTTATTGTAAAGATAAAAAATAAAATCACCTATAAAAGGAATTTTCTTAAATCTGGAAATAAATTCGTAAAAATTTCTGCTTGATTTCCAAATTTTCTTATCTTTTTCAGGAATTCCTTTATAGCTATTAGCATTTATAATCTTATTGTCAAAAGCAACTTTTTTTAATGGATAAGCGGTTCTTTGATGACCATAACCCATATTAACTGCAACAACCCATGCTTTATTGTTTTTAATTGTATTTTTTTCTTCCATTTTTTCTTGTCCTTACATTATCCCGCCTTCTATGCTAAATGTTAATTCATACGCTTAGAAGGCGGGACTAGTTGTGATGGATTAATTTTCAAATTTTTAATTTTTCTATTTCTCTCCCGAGACCCGACCTCTATTATTAAAACTCATAAATTAAAACTCATAACTTTTTAAAATCTAAATTTCCCTAGCTTTCTCTTTTCTTCTCCCTCCCCCGAGCCCCGACCCCTAAAAAACTTCCTCTCCCTCTCGAGAGAGGTCAGGGCTCTTTCCAGCTTTCACTCTTACTTTTTTTTAATTTTTTAAGTTTTTAAGTTTTTATTATTATATTTTAACCTTTTCAAAACCAAAATACAAGAAAAAAATGTTGAAAAGTTATAATAATTTGACATTATTTTAAAATTAAATTATTATTAAAAATAGTTCTCTTCCCTGAAAGCAAGATAAGGGCTTGAAAAACAACAGAGAAATTAGCCCATCGGAAAAGCTTACTAATGCTGTAAGAAAAACACCAGTCCCTTATCTTGCTTTTTATCCTTATTGCGAAATATTTTTCGCAAAAAATTATAGTTCTTTCTATCTATAAAAGCTCTTGACAGAAACCTTCCCAGGTGCTCTCGTTTAGAGCTTTTTGGGGGCTTAAGGTATGTCTGCATGAACGCTTATGCCAAAAGCTAACTCACGCAAGACAAAGGTATAACATCCCTTCCTTAAGTCCCCTTTTAAAAAAGTAGCAAGGGGGAAAGAGAGTTTTAAGAGAAAAAAATCGTAACTCTTTTTAGAGAACTTGTAGTTCTCAAACTCTTTAATTCTCTCTTTCCCTTTTTTCTATAATTCTCATTTCCTTTAATATTTATAGTTCTTTATTTCTATCAAAAGACCTTGTAAAATACTTGATCTTTTTTCTTTCAGATATTGACAAATTATAGTTTATTGTGGTATAATATGGATAGTAAATTAGCCCTTTCACTTCACTTTTGAGGAGATATGTAATGACTACCAAAGAGTTTGCTTTCTTCGTCGCCGATTTGTGTATAGGCATAAAAAACTCTGCGCAATTCGAAGGAGGTTGTATTCGTTGTTGCAGTCAAAATCCATTGTCCTTCGCCGAGATGGTTGCTAATCATCTTGATGATGAGAAACTCTATGATCTTACCCAAAAATTAGGTGGTGGAGATTTCCATCGCCTATGCCCTACGCCGAGAGAGTTTCTCACTGCCCTGTCGGAGGTTGTTTCTCCACTTGAGCCGTGAATTCTATCCATCTATTCTCCAAAACCCTGCGATACAATATCAAGGGGTTTTTTCTTTTAATAATTTAAAAATTTTAATTTTTGTTTTTTATTTAAATAATAAACTAATAAAGTTAAAATTAAATAATAAACTACAATCCAAAACCAATTAAAATTATCAATTGACTTTACTGCCCAATTTTTAGAGAAAAAATCTGTTATTTTCAATAAATAAAAAAGTAAAAACCAAACAGGAATAGAAAATATTAATCCTAAAAAACTCCAAATCATTCCGAGAAAAACAAAAATAAATCCAAAAATCATAATTAAAGGAACAATCGGCAAAATCAAGATATTAGTTAAAGGAGAAACTAATGAGACCTGCCCAAAATTATAAATTAAAATAGGAAAAGTAAAAATATATGCAGAAAATGTCATTATTAAGATATTATTGATATTAATAATTATTTTATTTTTTCTTAAAAAATTTGGATATAGTTTTTGAAATAAATTTTTTAAAATAGGTCCAAAATTAATTATTCCAATTACAGCTAAAAAAGAAAGTTGAAATCCAACATCTCCCAACAAAAGTAAAGGATTAAAAAATAACATTACTGATCCAACAATTACTATTGTTCTTGAACTAATTGATTTTCTGCCTACTTTTTGAGCCAAAAGAAAAAGCATACCCATTATTCCAGCTCTAATAGCTGAAACTTGCAAGCCAGTCATAACCACAAAAAGAAAAATAAGTATCACTGAAAAATAAAATGCTTGCCCGCGCCAAAATCCTAAACCAATCAACAAAGACATTAAAATACTTGATAAAATCACGATATGCATTCCAGAAACAGCCGTAATATGACGAATACCAGCAATATTTAATTTTTCTTTCATTTCTTGAGGAATTCTATTTTTATCACCTAAAATCATAGCTCCTAAAATAAATGCTTGTGAATATTCAAGATTTTGATAAATATTCTTTCTTAATACTTCCTTAAACCCCAAAACCCTCCTATAAAACCTAGAGAATATAGAGACCCGATCTCTATACTGGCTATTTTGGGTTTTAATTTCTGGATAATAAATTACTGAATATATTCCTGTTTTAGACAAATAATCCTTATAATTAAAATCATCAAAAATAATAGGAGTTTGTAACTTTCCTTTAACTTTTAATCTATCTCCATGTTTATATTTCGGATATTTTCCAACAGTAATTAAAACTTTTTCTTTTTCAAAATTATTATACTCTAAAACATCATATTCATTGCAAGATTCATTGCTAGGCCCGTCCTCGCAAACTTGCGAGGACGGGCCTAGCAATGTTTTTAAGCTCTCAACTCTAATAGTTAATTTTTGATTATTTTCTCTAATATCTGGTTCATCAATAATTATACCTGTTAAAATAACATCTCTTTCTAAATCATTATATTTCTCTAATTGATTATTTTTAATTTTTAATTCTGCTTTTTGATGTTGAAAAACTCCAAAATTTAAAAAAATTAAGCAAAAACTAAAAATAACTATTTTTTTAAATTTCCAGAAACCAATGATTAAAATTATACTTGAAAATAAAATCAGTAATATTAAAAAATAAGGAATTACAAAAATAGAACTTAAAAAAATGCCTATTATAAAAAAGAGGCAAAAAATAAAAAAAATTCTTGACTTTGTCATTTCTTTATATTATCATAAAATATGCAAAGCATTCTCTTGTGTAACGAGGGGAAAGGAGAGATTCAAGCATTGCTCATCAAAGACAGAAAGCCTCGGAACCCGCTAGGAACCAATCCGACCATCTCACTTTGTTGGAAAAATTCTTAATCCTTCTTTCCCCTCTATTTTAGTTCTTTTCTTGAAGTTCTTTCGCTCAACTCAGGAACAAAATTTTACCACTACTGAGTAAACCCGCTCTTTTGTTCCCACCTTAAAGGCCTATATTCATAGGCCTATTTTTTTATTATAAATGACAAATTATTTTTCTGCCCTTGACCAATTATTTATATATATTAAAATAAATAAAAGAACATTATTAATTTAAAATAAAAATATGGATGACAAAGTTTCAGTTACAATAGCTATAATAGCATCACTTGTTGTTAGTTATTTACTTGGTTTTTTATCTGTAAATATTTTTTAAGAATTAAATACAATAAAAAAACAACAAAAATATGTTTGTTTTTGTTGTTTTTTTATATTTGATTTTTCTATCTTTATATTATTTTGACATTTAATAATTTTAATTTTTAATTTGTCATTTTAATTTTTAATTTGTCATTTTAATTTTTAATTTTTGATTTTTGATTTTTCTATCTTATTTCGCAAACTTCAAAAAAAGGAGAAATTGCTTTTTTAATATTTAAAATATATTCATCAGAATATGGTTTCATTTTTTCAAATACTAAATCAATAGTTTTTTCAGGCCTAAAATTTTGAAGATAATATTTTTTAGCTCCTGATATTTCTTTAACAATAGAAATAATATCTTTTTTTGTATGAATACCAGGCACAATAGTTGTTCTAAATTCATAATCAATCCCAGAATTCTTAATAATATCAATACTATTTTTTATTTTATCTAAATCTATTTTTACGCCTATTATTTTTTCATATTTTGAATTTATATTAGATTCTGATTTTTCTAAAGGTCCTTTGATGTCCATTGCAACATAATCAATCATTTTCTTATTTATTAAATCTTTTAACATCTCAGGATTTGAACCATTAGTATCTAATTTAACTACATATCCCATATCCTTAATTTTTTGAATAAACTTTGGTAATTCTTCGTTAACGGTTGGTTCTCCCCCACAAATAACAACACCCTCTAATAATTCTTTTCTTATTTCTAAAAAATCAAAAAAATCATTTTCTGATATTTTGGGTTGATTTTTTATTTTTTCCGGTAAAACAAGTTCTGATGAATAACAAAAACCACATCTAAAATTACAACTGCTTAAAAAAACCGTAGTTGCTAATTTGCTTGGATAATCAATTAAAGTAAGATGTTGTATTCCGCCTATGTTCATAAGTATTAAGTATTAAGTATTAAAATTATTGACTATTTTGTATTTCATTGACATTTATTAAGATATAATGTATAAATTAGTTAGTTAACTTGTTCTTTTTACAAAAAGGAGATGATTATGAGCTTTATAAGTGGTCTTGGTAGTTCTTCTTATTCAGATCCAGATGATTGGGAAGATAAAGATGAAGAATATAGCAAAGAAGATATAGAAAAGCTTTGTGAAGAGGCGGAAGAAGAATGGCAAAAGAAAAAAGAAAGACGGGAAGAAGGAATAAAAGATATGGAATCTTTTCATAGATTTATGGAAAAGCCGTTAGTCCAATTAATAACAATTTTTCTAACGATAGGTTTCTTTGCTTCGATAATAATATACTGGTTTAGATCTTTGATCTTTTAATCACAAACAATAATTTCATTTAAACCCTGCGACTATATCAAAGGGTTTTTTCTTTATTATAAATTTAAAATTACAAATTAAAAAAGAGAGAAGAAAGCTGGGAAGAGACCCGACCTCTCTTAGAGAGGGAGAGGAAGTTTTTTTAGAGGTCGGGTCTCGGGAGAGGAATAGAAAAATTAAAAATTAAATTAAATAACCCTTTACAGGGTTATTATATCTTATTTCTAAAAAATACAAAAGAGTTAATTTTTTAAAACAAATTCTTTTCGTTCTTTGAATTCTTGCTTTTTACCAATATGCCATTGACCAACAGGACGTATGTATCCAACTATCCTTGAATAAACCTCACATGGCTGTTCAATAGCACATTTAGGACAATTAAAATGCTCACCTGACAAATACCCATGAGCAGGGCATATTGAAAATGTTGGAGTTAAAGTAATATACGGCAAATGATAATTTTCAAATACTTTTTTAACTAATGCTTTAGCCATTTGAGGATCATTTATTTTTTCCCCTAAAAACAAGTGGAGAACCGTACCACCACTATATTTACACTGAATATCGTCTTGAAGATCCAATGCTTTAAAAACATCATCAGTAAAACCAACCGGTAACTGAGACGAATTTGTATAATAAGGGAATTCTTTTGTTCCAGCTGTAATAATATCTGGATATTTATCTTGATCAGCTTTTGCCTGCCTATAACTTGTTCCCTCTCCAGGGGTTGCTTCAAGATTATATAAATTACCAGTTTCTTCTTGATATTTTATTAATCTATCTCTCATAAATTCCAAAACTTCAATTGCAAACTTCTTTCCTTTTGGAGTTGTAGTTTGTTCTCCTAAAAAGTTTAAAAGTGCTTCATTCATTCCCATTAAACCAATTGTTGAAAAATGATTTCCAATATATGAACCTCTCATTTTTTTAACTGACTCTAAATAATATCTTGAATATGGATACAAACCCTTTTCCATAAAGTTGTCTAACGCCTTTCTTTTAATTTCTAAACTTTCTTTTGCTAAATCCATCAAACGTTCTAATCTGTCAAAAAATTCTTGTTTAGTTTTTGAGAGATAACCAATCCGAGGTAAATTTATTGTCACTACACCAATTGAGCCAGTCAAAGGTTGTGATCCAAAAAGTCCTCCTCCTCTCATGTATAATTCTTTATTGCTCAATCTCAATCTGCAACAATTAAAAGAAATCTGACCCAAAGAATGCAAAAATAAATGATTTTTATTTAATTCTAAATCATAAAATTCTTTTAGTTTTTTAGAAATTTTCTTTTTAATTGACTTAACTCTAAGAATATAAATATCGCTATTCTTTATTTTCAAACTTTCATTAGTATGAGCATTATATTTATCTATAGTATCAAAACCAATTGTTCGTGATTTTGAAAAACCAGGAATTTTTCTTCCATTTGTCACAAAAGCAGGTGTTCTTTCTGAAATAATCGGATTATTAAGCCATCCATTATTTTCTTTTATTTTTGATTTGGCGTGTTGTATATAAATTCTCTGGCTATTTTTTCTTAATTTATAAGTAACTGGTTGTCCAATTAAAGAATAAAGCAAAACTAAATCCCTTGATAGCTCTAAATCATTTATATGAATTTCTTTTCTTTTATCATAACCATCGCCCTTAAAATGAAATTCTAAAAAACTTTTAATAACTGATACTGGAGAATTAAATAAAATTTGGGGTTGTCTTCCATACTTTTTAAAACCGCTATTATATAATTTCCTTGATAGTTTTGTATTGTAAATATAAAGATAATAAGTATTATAACGAGGATCTTGTTTTTCTTTTCCCTCTAATCCAAAAACTTTTTTTATTAAAGATTTAACTAATTCTAAATTTTCAAAATCTCCTGTCCTAAAAGTAAATTGAAGACCTCTTGGTTCTCCATAATGAGTATAACCTTTTCTATTTTCAAAAAGATAATTTCCGTCAGCAACAAAATATCCTAAAATCTTTGCTAAATCTTCATTTAAAATAATATCATCATCTAATTCTTGATAAGTTTTTGACAAACTATTTTGAGCATTTTTGATAGAAAGAAGATAATCTCCTTTTTCAATATCCTTTGACCATTTCATTATAATTCCTTTTTCTGTAAAAACAGGAATCGGATGTTTTGCTGAAAAAGTTGCTATTTTTCCATCTTCAGTAGTAATCTCTATTGTTTTTCTGTCAAAAACTCTTAAAAATCTTTTTACTGATGACCATTCTGTTTTAAAAGTTTTAGGATTTAATGACAAAACTTCTAAACCTCCCTCTTTTTTACAATTTGTCCAGCCATACCTATCAAATTCTTTTGATTTATACTTTTCAGCTACCTCTTTAATTGATAATCTTTTAATATTTTTAGAATTTCTAATTAAAACTTCTTCGTTTTTATCTAAACACATTGAACGAAAATCATCTGGATCCATATCTGATTTTACAAAATTTTGAAAATAATTAACTCCATATTTTGCAGTTGCTTCCCATAATGGCTCTAAATATGGATTATTCCAATCAAAATCTTTTGTAATAGAAACTGTTGGGATAGGAAAAGTAAAAGGTCTTCCTTTTGCATCTCCTTCCATCAAAACCTCATAAAATACTTTATTAAAAATATTCATTTCTTCCTGAAATTCATTATATGTTTCTTTCTGAGTTTTTCCTCCGATAATTACTGGCTGTTTACCTAAAGATGTAGGGGGTTTAATGTCTATGGTTGTATTAAGGAAAGGAGTTTGAAAGCCGACCCTAGTCGGTACCATACAATTAAATAAAAATTCTTGCATTGCTTGTTTTACCTGAGCATAATTCAAATTATCGTATCTAATATATGGAGCTAAAAGAGTATCAAAATTTGAAACAGCCTGAGCCCCTGCTGAATTTCCACACCAAGTAGCTTTACCTTTTCGTCTTACATAAAGAGTATGATTCGGCACCTCTAAACAATAAACTTTATCATTATATGCTATTTTTTTAATATTATCTTCTTCATTTTTAAATCTAAAATGCTTTGCTCTTGAAATGCCAATATCAAACCAATGAAATTTTTCCTTTGTTCTTTTATAGATATTAGCACTCCATCCTAATTTTAAAACTATTTCCTGAACATCATCAGCTAATCTTTTACTTTTAGTAGAATATTCAATATTTCCATTACCTATGTATCCATCGCCTTTCATCATCCAATTAAATAAAATCTTTAATTGATTTTTAGACAAATTTTTAATTTCTTCTGGAATAAATTTATCTCCTGCTTTGCCAAATTGTTTTAAATATAGATATAATTGTTTATTGCTAATGTAAAATTCTAATTGTTTGCCTTGATCTTTTTTATTGTAATTAAAAGGTAATCTTTTTAAAATTTGTTCAAATTCATCTGCTGTTTTACCTTTATTCTGAGATATTCTTACTGCATATTCATAATATGGATTTTTCCAACCCTCTCTATTCCTCTCTCTTAAATAAGTACATCCTTCAGCCACCCAAAAACCAAAAAAAGCTAACCAATCATTCATTTTTATTTTCTTAGCTTTTATTTTTACATTTTCATAAACACTGTATCTACATTGTTTAATTCCAATCTCTGGCAATAGAAAACTTTCTTGTTTAACTGGAACCAATTCATCAGCTGGAGATAATTCAAAAATACTTTCCAAAGAAGAAATAAATTGAATTTCCTGTTCTTCTCCTTGCCAAATTTTACTACCCTTAGGGATAAAATGTTCGCTCACCTTGAAATCCTTAGCTTTAATAAATTTTCTTTTGTATAACCCCTCTTTACAGCGAGGACAATATTGATCAACCACCATATTATGATTTGGGGTTACCAATAAATCTAATTTCTTAGATTTAAAATTGTAAAGTTCGCCATTATAATTAAATTCATAAAAGTTACTTGGCTTTTGCAATTCAATCTCATCTGTTTCATTATTTAAAGTAAAAATCTCATCATCTTTTCTGACACTATAAAAATATTTCCATCCCTGTTTTGTTAAAACTTGAGTATCCTTACTATAACATTCACCTTGAACAGTATAAAAGAAATTTACTAATTGCCCTAAAGCAGTTCTGAAATGTTTTGCTGGTTTACATTCTAATTTTCCAGAAACACCTCCAAAACCACGCTTTAATAAATCATAAAGATCCCAACCCATACAATAACAAGCTAAAATATCTAAATCATGAATATGAAAATCTTCGTTAGCGCCTGCTTCTCTCACTTCTTTAGGATAAATTTTATTCAACCAATATTTCTTAGAAATATGTGAAATTGTATGTTGATTTAATCCTTGTAAAGAAAAAGTCATATTAGCATTTTCATATATCTGCCAATCAAGTTCTTTCAAATAGCTATCTATTTTTTGGCTTGATTCGTCTAAAATTGAACCTGTTTCCCTTATTCTTCTTCTTTGCTCTCTATATAAAATATATGATTTAGCTGTTTCAACTAAATCTTCTAAAATTAAAACCTCTTCAACAATATCTTGAATCTGCTCTACTTCAGGAATTTCATCTGTTTTAAATCTTCTGTTTATAAATAAAACTACTTTTTCAGTTGCTTTTTTTGTTTTTTCACCATCCCCTTCTCCAGCCGCTGTGATTGCTTTAAAAATAGCATCTGAAATTCTTTTTTCATCAAAAACTGTTAATTCTCCATTTCTTTTTTTAATTTTAGTAATATGATTTTCCATTATTATTTATACAAATGATAAAAAATTATTTAGACAAGAATGAGAATATTTTTCAATCTCGGGTTGGCTGTGGGTTTGACGAATTGAAAAATATTCTTATCCCTGTCCTTATTTTATGTTTAAAAAATATACATCACTTATAATTTATATATTCCAGCGACAAAAAAAAGGCGTTAACCTATTTATATATTACTTCATTTTAACTATTAAAAAATGTAGGTCAAGCACCTAAATCTGTGGATAAGTCATTAAAATATCAAAAATCAAAAATTAAAAATCAAAATGACAAATCAAAATGTAAAAATAAAAATAAATAATCTCTATGCTGTAAACAACAATATATTACAAAAAATATAAAATCTTTCTAAAATTTAAATTCAAGAATATATATTTATATATTAACAAATCTTGGTTTTAACGAACAAAGTGAGTTAGGTTCTTAATAATTTTGATATTTGATTTTTAATTTTTGATTTTATTTTAGAACCCTGTTGCCACAACTGTTACTTTTATCTCTCCTTTTTGTAGTTTTTCATCTTGTATTGCTCCAAAAATTACTTTTGCTTGTGAAGAAACTTCTTCTGTAATAATTTTGGCTATTTCATCTACTTCAGACAAACTAATATCGCTATCACCCGAAACATTAAATAACACACCTTTTGCTCCTTTGTATGATATATCTAACAAAGGAGAGTTAAGAGCTTTACGAGCGGCCTCTTTCGCTCTTTCAGGACCCCTTGCTTTGCCTATTCCAAAAAGAGCAGATCCAGAATCTTTCATAATTGATTTAACATCAGCAAAATCAATATTTATTATTCCTGGAAGAACAATTAAATCAGAAATACCTTGAACTGCTTGTCTCAAAATCTCATCACAAATCCAAAAAGCATTAGAAACTGTTGTTTTTGGCTCTAAAATTGACAATAATTTATCATTAGAAATTGTGATTAAAGTATCTACTTTATTTTTTAATTGTTTTAAAACATTTTCAGCAATTTCCATACGTTTAATTCCCTCAAAAGAAAAAGGCCTAGTAACTATAGCAATAGTCAAAGACCCTTGTTTTTTAGCAATATCAGATACAATTGAGATAGCCCCACTACCTGTTCCTCCACCAAGTCCACAAGTAACAAAAACAATATCTGCTCCTCTTAAAAGATCTTCAATTTCTTCTCGTTGTTCTTCTGCTCCTCGTTGTCCTACATCAGGATTCATACCTGCTCCTAATCCTTTTGTTATTTCCCTACCTATTCTTAATCTTTTATGACAATAAGCTCTTTGAAGATCTTGAGCATCAGTATTTATAGAAATCAGTTCTACTCCTTTAATCTTACATTTCATCATACGAGAAACAGCATTTGAACCAGATCCCCCAATTCCAACTACTTTAATTTTTGTGTTTGACTGCATTATGGTATGAAACTCTTAAACATTTTTTTAAACAAAAACCAAACTTTTTTTATAATATTAGGAGAAGAATATGAAGTTAGAAGAGGATCTTCTCCTAAATCTGCTCCTTCTAAAATTAAACCATAAAGTGCTGATAAGCTTGGATCTTGCTCAAAAGAAGAAATTCCCATAGGGGCACCAATCCGACAAAATAATTTTAATTCTTTTTTAGCTAATCCTTTAATGCCTGGTATTCTTGCCCCTCCGCCAGTTAAAACTATTCCACATGGAAGTTGAGATTGTTTTGAAATTTTCTTTAATTCTTTATTAACTAAATTAAAAATTTCAGAAACCCTTGCTTCAATAATCTGAGATAACATTTTTTGAGAAAAAACAAGCGGTTCCTCTCCTTGAATTTCTATCTTTTTTTCAACTTTATTACTTTTACCACAAGAAGCAAAGTTTTTGCAAGTACCAAACTCTAATTTTATTTTTTCGGCAGTATCAATGTCCGTCTTAAGACAAACAGCAATGTCATTAGTAATATGTCCGGAACCAATTGGAAAGATAATTGTATGAATTAAACTCCCATCATCAAAGACACTCATTCCTGTTGTCCCAGCTCCTATATCTAAAATACAAACACCTAATTCTTTTTCACGAGCTGTTAACACTGCTCTTGCACTAGCCAAAGGGCTTGGAGTTAATCCATTAATTTGAAGTCCTGAATTTAAAATAGCATTACTTGAATTTTTAATATATGGAGAAAATCCTCTAAGTAATAATACATCAGTTTCTAATCTTCCTCCCTGCATATCTGTTGGATCTTTTATCCCTCCTTCTCCATCAACAATAAATTCCTTTGGAAATGTTTCAATAATTTCTTTATTTTTATCAGATAAAGGAAGTGTTTGAGCTTCTTGAATAACTCTATTAATATCTTCTTCTGAAATCTTTTGGTCAGCTCGAGAAACAGAAATCAATCCACGAGAAAACATACTTGATATATGACCGCCTCCAAGAGTAGCATAAACATCTTCTATTTTTTTCCCTGAATCTTCTTCAATCTTTCCTATCAAAGAAGATATCACTCTTGATACTTTCAAAACATCAATTATAACTCCTCTTTTAACTCCTGAAGAAGTTTGCTGTCCTTGACCTAAAATCTCAAAATTTGATTCTTTTGGTTTTTTCAAAACCGAAATAACCTTTACAGAACCAGACCCAATATCTAACGCAGTAATAATATATGGCTTTGACATTAAAATTTTCAATTTTCAATTTACAATTTTCAATCAATGATTTAATTTTCAATTTTCAAACAATCTGAAAATTAAATCATTGCCACAATTTTATCAAAAATTATCAATAAAATCAGGGAAATATTATAAATTAAAAAAGTTATAAGAACTTAATTTACTTTGTTTATTAAAACCTTAATTCACTAATGTAAAATTATATATTCTTGAATTAAAAATTAAACTTTTAATAAATATTTCTCTTGTTTTCCAAACATTTTTTTGGCTTCTTTCTCTGTGTTCTCATGTTCATATCCTAAAATATGTAAAACCCCATGAACTAAAACACGGTTCAATTCTTTATTATACTCTATATTGAATTTTTTTGCATTCTTTTTTACTATCTGTGGGCAAATCACTATTTCTCCAAGTTCTAATTCAGGAATATCAGGAAACTTTTCAACAGCTGAAAAAGATAAAACATCTGTTGGTTTATCTTTTTTCCTATATTTTTTATTTAATTCTCTTATTCTTTTCGCTCCAACAAAAACAATTGATAAATTTTCTTTTTCTTGATTTTCCCCTTTTAAAACATTTTCTATAATTCCCTTTAAAAGCTTCTTATTAACAGAACTTTTTGTTAAATTATTTATCTCTATCATGAATACAAAACTAATATCTACATTATTTATTCAATAATTCCCTAACTATTCTATTTACTTTATTTCCATCTGCTTTTCCTTTTATTTTTGGCATTATCTCTGCCATTACTTTTCCCATATCTTTTATTTCAGAGGCCCCAACTTTTTCAACTGCTATTTTAACAATTTGCTCAATCTCATCAGATGACATTTGTTTTGGCAAATATCTTTGTAAAATCTCTAAATCTTTTTTTTCTTTCTCAACAAGATCATTCCTCCCTCCTTTTTCAAATTCTAAAATTGATTCCTTTACTTTCTTTGCTTCAGAAAAAATAATTTCTAATACTTCTTCATCTGTTAAATTGGACTTTTTCACAATTTCTTGCTCGTTTAATTCTGCTTCTTCTTGACTAATTTTATATATTTTTTCTTTTTCTTTATTTAAAATAGCCGATAAAACTAAACGCAAAACAGAACGAGTTAATTCGTCCTTATTTTTAAGAGATTCTGAAAGATTATCTTTAATCTTTTGTTTTAACATCATAAAATATCAAGATATAACGAGTTGGTTATTTATTGATATCACTATTATTAGTTAACTCTTATTTTTTATCTTTTCCAGCCTCTTATTTTTGGCACAATTAGACCCATCTTTTCCTTTTTTTCATACTCTTTTTTTGATTCTACTTTTCGTAAAGCAGATCTTTTTTTCATTTGAGTACTTTTTTCTTTTTGTTTGAAGCGAGATTTTCTTGCTCCAATCAAAATTCCGCTTCTTTTAATTCTTTTTGAAAAGCGACGAACCAAACTTTGAGATGTTTCTCTCTCTTGTTTTTTTATTTCTAATGGCATAATAATTTAAAATTAAAAATCAAAATAACATATTATCTATCACAACTAGAAATTTCTTTGAAATTTTAGTGTAAAGACAAGAAAATTAAAATTATTGAAAAATATATTTTATCGTGCGAAGCACGATACATAAATTTTGATATTTAAATTTAAGAATATATAATTTTACCTTAACGAATCAAGGTTCTGTTCTATTTTAATAGAACAGGTTCTTATTTTTGATATTTGATATTTTACTACCTAATAAGTGTAAATGTAAATGATCAACTATTTGACCACCTTCTCGACCAACATTAACTGCTATCTTATAACCTTTTAACCCCTTTTGTCCAGCTATTTTTTTAGCAGATAGAAATAATTCTCCTATTAATTCTTTATCTTCATTTTCTATGTGATTTACTGAATGAATATGTTTTTTGGGAACAATCAAAATATGAACATCTGTTATAGGATTTATATCATTAAAAGCAATAATATTATCATCTTCATAAACAATTTCAGCAGGTATTTCTTTATTTATTATTTTACAAAAAATACAATCCATAATCTAACTCTTTAACTTTTTTTTAATTTCATTCACAACTTTTTCTAATTTTACTATACTTTGATTACCAGTTTTCATATCTCTAATTATAATTGTTTCTTCTAATGCTTCTTTTTGACCAATAACTAATGTATATTTCGCCCCAATTCTATCAGATCTACTTAATTGAGCTTTTAAAGAATCTCTTCCAAATGATTCAACTACTTTAATTTTAGCTTTTCTGAAATCATCTAAAAGCTTTAAACTTTTTCTTTTTGCTAAATTACCAATTTGAGCTAAAAAAACTTGAACATCATCGGGCTTCCGACTAATATTTTGCTCTATCATTATTTTTACAACTCTATCTACGCCAACAGCACCACCAAATCCTGACACTTCTTTTCCTCCTAATAATTTGACTAATTTATCGTATCTACCTCCTCCTGCTAAAGCTATTTGTTTTAGAATTTCTTCAGAATCCTTTTTCTTACTTTCAAAATCAGAAAAAATCTCAAAAACCGTCTTTGTATAATAATCGAGACCTCTTACTAAATAAGGATTAAGACGATAAGGAATTTCAATTTCATCTAAAAACTCTAAAACTTCTTTAAAATGGGCACTACATCCTTCGCAAAGATGATCAAGTATTTGAGGTGCTTCTGCTTTAACTGCCTGACATTTTTCATCTTTACAATCTAAAATTCTTAAAACATTTTCTTTTAATCGTCTTTTGCATTCAGTACATAAAGACGCTTCTCTTGATCTAAGATAACTTGACAACATTTTCTTATAATAAGGCCTACATTGATTACAACCAATACTATTTACTTCCACTATCAAGTTTTTTAATTTAAGCTCTTTGAGAATATTATAAAAAATCTGAATAACTTGAGCATCTATTACTGAATTTTCTTCTCCCAAAACCTCAAATCCAAACTGCCAAAATTGACGATATCTACCTGCTTGTGGTCTTTCATAACGAAAACAAGGCCCAAAATACCAAAGTTTAACTGGCTGAGGAAGTGTTTGCATTCCATTTTGAATATATGCTCTAACTATAGGAGCAGTGTATTCAGGTCTTAAAGTAAGATAATCCCCTCCTTTTGTTTTTAAATTATACATCTCCTTTTTAACAATATCTGTGGCTGTTCCAATTCCTTTTGTAAAAAGCTCTGTTTCCTCTAAAACAGGCGTATCAATTTTTCTAAATCCATAAAAATCAGCAATGTCTGCAACTGAATTATAAATTTTTTTGAAATATCTCTGTTTTTGTGGCAAAACATCAGACATTCCTGTTGGAGATTGAAACTTTATTTTTTTAGCCATATTTTTAATTAAATTTTAAGAATATTAATATTTTTCCCTTCCCCGAACCCCGACCTCTAAAAAAACTTCCTCTCCCTCTCGAAGAGAGGTCGGGACTCTTCCAAGCTTTCCTCTCTTCTTTATTATTTTAATTTTTGATTTTTAATAATCTGGTGTTTGAAAAATATCAAATTCACTAAAAGGCCAAGCCCTTAAAACAGCTCTACCAATAATTTCTTTTTCAGGAACAATTCCAAATCTTCTTGAATCAAAAGAAAAAGGCCTATTATCCCCTAAAACAAAATATTCATCTTGTTTTAAGACAACTTTAATATCTCCTGAAGTTTCAGAAACAATATATTTTGATTCATCTAAAATCAAAATATTCTCATCTTTAATAATTGTTATTTTATTATCTTTTATTTCTACTGTTTCTCCGGGAAGTCCGATAATTCTTTTAATAAATCTTTGAGAAGGATTTTCAGGATAATTAAAAACTATTACTTCTCCTCTTGCTGGTTCTCTAAATTTATATGAAATTTCATCAACAATCAAATAATCACCATTTCCAAAATTAGGTTCCATTGACTGACCCTTTACAAAAAATGGCTGAAATAAAAAATATCTAACTGGGATTACAATTGCCATTGCAATAATAATAATTTTTGAAACTTCCCAAGCATATAATAATACTTTTTTCATAATAATCTTATTATATCAGATTTTTTATTAAATGCAATAACTGAGATCTTTTAACTTAAAACTTGGAATTTTAAAAGAAACAGGTTTGATATATATCAAACCTGTTTCTTTTTCTATCTCTCTCCTCCCCCAAGCCCCGACCTCTTCCCAGCTTTTCCCTCTCCTTTTTAATTCATTAAAAATTGAAACATTTATTGAAAATTATAAATTGAAAATTGAAAATTAATAAAAAATAATCCAGTGTTTTACTGGATTATTTTTTATACTTAATACTTTCTACCTAATACTTAATATTTATCTCCTTTTCCCTTCTACAATCTCCTGAGCAATATTTGATGGCACTTCTTCATAAGAACTAAACTCCATTGTAAAATTACCCCTTCCCTCAGTTAAAGAACGCAAAGTAGTTGCATATCCAAATATTTCAGACAAAGGAACCTTAGCATCAATAATTTTTAAATTTAATCTGTCATTCGTTTCTTCAATTCTTCCTCGTCTTGAAGACAAATCTCCAACAGTATCTCCAAAAAAATTATCTGGCACAACAACTTCTAATTTCATAATTGGTTCTAATAATACTGGCTTTGCTTTTTTGGCTGCTTGCTGAAATGCCATTGAGCCAGCAACTTTAAACGCATTTTCAGAAGAATCAACATCGTGATAAGAACCATCATAAAGGGTTGCTTCTACATCAATCAATGGATAACCAGCAACAACTCCTTTATCTGTTGCTTCTTTTACTCCTTTTTCTACTGCTGGAATAAATTCTTTTGGAATACTCCCTCCTTTAATAGCATCAATAAACTTAAATCCAGTTCCTCTTTCCAATGGTTTTACTCTTAACCAAACATGCCCATATTGACCACGACCACCTGATTGTTTAATATACTTTGCTTCTGCTTCCATTTCCTGCTTAATCGTTTCCTTATATGCAACTTGTGGCCTACCAACTGATGCCTCAACACTAAACTCTCTTTTCATTCTATCAACTAAAACTTCAAGATGAAGTTCTCCCATTCCTGAAATAATTGTTTCTCCTGTTTCAATATCCCCTTTTATTCTGAAAGTTGGATCTTCATCTGATAATTTTTTAAGAGCAACTCCCATTTTCTCTTGATCTGCTTTTGATTTTGGTTCAATTCTAATAGAGATAACTGGTTCTGGAAATTCAATTTTTTCTAATACTATTGGCTTTTGAGGGTCACAAAGAGTATTTCCTGTTTTAGTATTTTTAAGACCAACTGTAGCTGCAATATCTCCTGTAAAAACTTGCTTTACTTCTTCTCTTTCAGCGGCATGCATTCTTAAAATTCTTCCAATTCTTTCTTTTTCTCCTGTTACTGAATTAAGAGCATAAGAACCAGCCTCTAATGTACCAGAATAAACTCTAAAATAAATCAAAGTTCCAACATAAGGATCAGTTGCAACTTTGAAAGCAAGAGCTGAAAAAGATTCATCGTCAGTTGCTTTCCTTTTTTCCTCTTCTTCTGTTTTTGGATGAATTCCAACAACAGGGGGAAGTTCCCCTGGATTTGGAAGATAATCACAAACAGCATCCAAAAGTGGTTGAACTCCTTTATTTTTTAAGGCAGATCCACAAAATACTGGTACTAATTTATAATCAATAACTGATTTTCGTAAAACTTCTTTTAATTCTTTAAGAGATATTTCTTCTCCTGCTAAATATTTTTCTAATAATTTTTCATCTTCAGCAGCTATTTTTTCAATCATTTTTTCTCGCCATTGTTTTGCCGTTTTTAATAAATTTTCTGGGATATCTTCTTCTTTAATAATTTGTCCAAAATCTCCATCAAATATCAATGCTTTCATTTTTATTAAATCAATAACTCCTGATAATTTGTCTTCTTCTCCAATAGGAATTTGAACTGCAACAGCATTAGTTGTTAATTTTTCAAGAATTGATTTAAAACTTTTTTCAAAATCAGCTCCTATTCTATCTAATTTATTTATAAAGCATATTCTTGGTACTTTGTACTTATCTGCTTGTCGCCACACTGTCTCTGATTGTGGCTCAACTCCAGCAACTCCATCAAAAATAACAACAGCTCCATCTAAAACTCTTAAAGATCTTTGAACTTCTGCTGTAAAATCAATATGTCCAGGAGTATCAATAATATTAATTCTGACTTCATGCTCTTTTTTTCTTATTTCTAAGTCTTTGTCTTTATCAATATCGCTTGGAAGCCAAAAACAAGTCGTCGCAGCTGAAGTAATAGTAATTCCTCTTTCTTGTTCTTGTTCCATCCAATCCATAATTGCAGCTCCATCATGAACTTCTCCTATTTTATGAGAAATTCCTGTATAAAAAAGAATCCTCTCAGAAACAGTTGTTTTTCCTGCATCAATATGAGCGATTATTCCTATATCTCTCACTCTTTCTAATGGATATTGTCTTGGCATAATATTAATTAATTTTTAATTTTTGATAAATTTTTAAATAAAAAACTCTTGACAAGGTCTTTTAGTCTGATATAATGAAAATATAATGCTGGAATATCTTGTATACACTACAGGATTTACCCAGGTGCTACATAAAGAGTTCTTGAAAAGGAGCTCTTTTTGTTTTAAAATATTAATGTGGACCTGGGCTTGTAGTGTATGTAGTAACATCCCAGCATTAGCACCTGGGGAAGCGGGTGCTAATCCCGCCAGGTCCATACCAAAAAGTCTTTTGTTAATTCAAATGGCTTTTTGTTTAATAAGCAAAATGAGCAAATGCTCTATTTGCTTCAGCCATTCTATGTGTATTAGTTTTCTTTTTAATTGCTGAACCAGTGTTGTTAGATGCATCTATCAATTCTTCGGCTAATTTTATTCTCATTGGTTTTCCTTTTTTTGATTTAGATGCTTGAATTATCCAACGAATAGCCAAAGCTACTTGTCTTTCTCCTTTTACTTCCATTGGAACCTGATAAGTAGCACCTCCAACTCTTTTTGACTTTACTTCTAATAAAGGACCTGCATTCTCTAATGCAAGTTCAAAAACTTCAATAGGGTCTTTTTTAGTTTTTTCTTTTATAATATCAAAAGCACCATAAACAATCTTTCTGGCTATTGTCTTTTTACCTCTTTCCATTACTTTATTAACAAATTTAGAAACAAGTACATTGTTATAAATTGGATCTGGTTCTATATCTCTTTTTTGAATTTTCTTTTTTCTAGGCATATAATAATTTATTTACCTTTTTTTGCTCCATACTTTGATCTGCTTTGTTTTCTTCCATCTACTCCTGCTGTATCTAAACGACCTCTCACAACATGATATCTTACACCCGGTAAATCTTTTACCCTTCCACCTCTAAGCATAATAACTGAATGCTCTTGTAAATTATGTCCTTCACCCGGAATATATGCTGTAACTTCCATCCCATTAGTCAAACGAACTCTGGCTACTTTACGTAAAGCAGAATTTGGTTTTTTAGGAGTAACAGTAAAAACTTTAAGACAAACTCCCCTTTTAAAAGGTGAATCATATCTCTTTGGTCTATTTTTTAAAACATTAAAACCAAAAGTCAAAGCAGGCGTTTTAGAACGCTTTTTTGCTTTTTTTCTTTTATTCTTAATAAGTTGATGAATTGTTGGCACGATATTTTTTAATTTTTAATTTCTAATTTTAAATTTTGAATGAATTTTGAATGATTTAATTTTCAAATAATCTTTACTTATAGTCTATTTATTTAATCTATTATATACAAATAAAGAAAATTAAAAACAATTAAGCACATTGTGCTTATAGGAATAATTTAGCAAATAAATTAAAAAGTGTCAATTAAAACAAAGGAAATCCGGTTATTAGAGAAAATATTAAATTTATAACAACTGATAAATATTGAAATAAAAAGAATAAAAAGAATAAAAGGATTATAAATCCATATTGATGTAAAAACATCTTTATGTTATGACTTATTTCATTGTCAGGCAAAAAAGTAAATAAAACATGTGAGCCATCAAGAGGAGGAATGGGCAATAAATTAAATATTGCCAAAAGAATATTAATATATACAATATATGAAAACATTGGAATAAGCTGAATAGGAAGAATTCCAATTGGAACAAATCTTATAACAAGACCGAAAAATAAAGCAAGAGATAAATTTGCCATAGGTCCAGCTAAGGCAACTTTCATAGAGCCATATTTTTTATCTTTAAAATTATACGGATTAATGGGTACTGGTTTTGCCCAACCTATTAAAAGTGGACTTTTTGTTATCACTAAAAGCAATGGCACAACTATTGAACCGATTGGATCTAAATGCTTTATTGGATTTAAAGTAAGACGACCTGCATGTTTTGCTGTAGGGTCGCCTAATTGATATGCCATTGCCCCATGAGCAATCTCATGAATAACAATAGAAAGAATTAAAACAATTATTAAGAATATATATTCCATTGTCATTTACTATAACACGACTTGAAAAAAAATTGAAGTTATGATAAAGTAAAAAATAATCGAATATTTAATTTTTAAAATTTTAGTTTTTATATTTGTTTTGAAATTAAAACATTTAAAATTTATTCGAAATTTAAAATTCGAAATTAAAAATTTCCTCATATATTATGTCTAAAAAATGTACAATTTGCGATAAGGGTTCTATGATGGTTCAAAAACGAGTTAAGCTTCGTGGAAAATATAATCCTACCGTCAAAAAAAGAAAATACCCTAATTTACAATGGCTTCGTTTACCTGATGGCAAACGAGTTTTAGCTTGTACAAAATGTATTAAAGCAACAGCAAAAAATAAATAATATATTTATTTGAAAATTGTTTTATTGAAAATTAATTGGAAATTGAAATTTGAAAATTATATTAACACTATCCAATGGATAGTTTTTTTATTATAATGAAAGTAATGTTTACATCATCACAATTTATTTTTCCATTTTTAGCCGGACTATTTATTATTAGTATCGGATTTTTTATTCTTTTGATGGAACGCAAAAATACTACCTATCAAAAGTTTTTTGGATTAGGTATTGCAATTGGTGTATGGTCAATAAGTATGGCCTTTTTTAATGTTATTGGAGCAACAATACCAATTATATTGCATCTTGCTGTATCTTCTGCTATTTTGATTCCTCCGTTTTTTACTTTAACTTTAATAAATTATCCTTCATCTGAAAATGTTATTTCTAAAAAAACACAATTTGTAATTTGGTTTGGTGCTATAGCTATGATAATCACATCTTTCGTTTGGCCCAAGGGATTTACATCTGGTATTATTACAATTGATGGATCTCCATCTCAAACAGGTGGACCAATATATAATTTATTTCTTTTTTATTTTGTTTTTTATTTCTTAATTGGATTTATATCTCTTGGCAAAACTTTTTATAAAAACATCGGACGAATACGAGCCCAAATAGTATCTGGAATTATTGGAATGATTATTGCAGCTATTGGAATATTTTCAACAAGTATTGTTCCAGCGTTATTAAACACAAGGTCATTTTATTGGTCAGGCTCTTTTTTTACAGTAGTTGGAATGATTGTTTTAGCATATATGATTTTTGAAACACGCTGGGTATGGGCTCGAATTTTCCCAATAATATTTTTAGGAATTGCCCTTATTGTAGCATTAATAGGACAAATGATTTTTGCTAAAACTATTGAGATTTCTGTTTTTAGCGGAACAATTTTAGCTGGTACAACTTTATTAACTATATTTTTAGTGAGAGATATATTAGTAGAATCAGCTGATCGTAAAAGATTAGAAGAATTATTAAGAAAAATTAACAAAGCAAATGAAGAACTTATTAGAGCAGATAAAGTAAAATCAGAATTTTTAACTATTGTTTCTCATCACTTAAGAACCCCTTTAACTCATATTAAATGGACTATGGCTGAATTCTTAAAAGGAAGTTACGGAAAAATAACACTTAAACAAAAAAATATAATACAAAATCTTATTATCCGAAATGATGAATCAGTTCGTTTTGTTTATTCCCTTCTTGATATTTCAAAAATTAGAGCTGGAAAAATAACACTCAATCCTAAACCAGTAGACATTAAAACATTCCTTAAAAATATCGTCCTAAAATTTCATGATTTCGCTAAAACAAAGAATATAAAGATTATTCTTGAAGACACTAAAAAAATAATGCCAGTAATATATATAGACAAAGAAACTATAACAAGAGTTTTCGAAAACATAATTGAAAATGCTATTATTTACAACAAACCAGGTGGAAAAGTTGAAATTAAAACTAAATTAAAAAAAAATACAATTGATATTATTGTAAGTGACACAGGTATTGGAATCTCAAAAAATAATCTATCAAGGATAGGAGAAAGATTTTTCAGGACACCAAAAGCTATGAAACATGCTGCTGAAGGAACAGGTCTTGGAATTGCTATTGCTAAAGAAATATTAAAAGCTCACAGTGGAAGATTAGAAATCTATTCTATTATTGATAGAGGAACAAATATAATAATCACTCTATCTGTCAATCATAAACCTAAAAGCATACAACAAGAGACAAAAAATAAATTATAATCAAATTTCATTAATAATAAAAAAACCCACTAAAAACAATAAAGTATTACAGAAAATATAAAAAATAAGTAAGAGGTCTCTCAAAAGTAGTGACCTTTTTTTATTTTATTTTTATTGTATTATTTGTAAGAAATGATAGCGTTGTTTTCAGTTCTTTGGGATACAAATAATTAATTAGTTTTTCCATGGGAGTAAGATTATTAATACCTTTGTGGGGTTTAACA
>JBDREW010000024.1:0-36650 GCA_043819385.1 Candidatus Nealsoniibacteriota bacterium
ATCAATTTAAGAGTCCTTTGATTTATATTTTAGTAATTGCAGGGATTATGGTTTTGATTTTTAAAGAATATACAGACGCCATTGTTATTTTTGGCGCTGTTTTTATAAATACAATTGTTGGATATATCCAAGAAAATAAAGCATCTAATTCTCTTAATGAACTTAAAAAAGTATTTAAAATTAAAGTCAAAACATTGCGAGATGGAAATGTTAAATTAATTGATTCTTCAGAATTAGTTCCTGGTGATATTATTTTTTTAAGCCCTGGAGATAAAGTGTCTGCTGATGGTAGAATTATTGAAAATTATGATTTAAGAAACAATGAAATGAGTTTAACCGGTGAATGGTTAGCAGCTGGAAAAAATATAAAAGTTTTATCTGACAAAACTCCTTTAGCAGATAGAGATAATATGGTTTATATGGGAACGATTGTAGAATACGGAACAGCAAAAGTAATTGTTACTGCCACAGGCCTTTCAACAGAAATTGGAAAAGTAGCAAAAATGATAAAAGAAACAAAAGAAGAAAAAACACCATTGCAAAAGAAAATAGCTAATTTGTCAAAAATTATTGGATTAGTTATTGTAATAATTTCTATTATTATTTTTATAGAAGGTATATTAACTGGCCATACATTTTTAGAAATGTTTGTTATGGTTGTGGCAGTAGCAATTGCCGCTATTCCAGAAGGGCTTCCAATAGCGCTCACCGTTATTTTAGCTTTAGGAATGCAAAGGATTTTAAAGAAAAGGGGATTAGTCAGGAAACTTTTAGCTGCTGAAACATTAGGTAGTACGAGTATAATTTGTACAGACAAAACACGCACATTAACACAAGGAAAAATGATGGTTTCAGATATTTTGACAGAGGGAGAACTTTTAACTTATAAATTTCCTATTTTGAATATAAAGAGTAAGATTCAGAAAATAAATCATTCATTAGCTTTAAAAATTGCTGTTTTGTCTAATGAGGCATTTATTGAAAATCCTGAAGCAGTAATGAGTAAATGGATTGTAAGAGGACGGCCTACTGACAAAGCATTACTTTTGGCTGGGATGGAATCAGGTTTTGATAAAAAAGATTTAGAAAAGAAAATAAATATAATAGCTGAATTTCCTTTTGATTCAAAAAGTAAATATTTAGCTAAGGCGTTTTCTTTTAAAAATAAAAAAGAAAAAGTTCTTTATGTTGCAGGTGCTCCTGAAAAATTATTAGAAATGTCTAAATATTTAAGAATAGGGGATAAAGAAAAAGTTTTAAATTCTAAATTAAAAAGAGAAATAAAAATAAAATTAGAAAGTTTAGCTAAAAAAGGGCTAAGAGTTGTATCTGTTGGTTATAGAAATATTGATAATTTTTCTAAAAAAGATTTAAAAAATGAAAACTTAGATGGAAAAATTTCTGAAGAAATAAAACAAGATTTATTCAATAATTTAGTTTTTGTTGGTTTGATTGGCTTAAAAGATCCTATTAGAAAAGAAGTTAAAAAAGCGATAAAAATTTGTAGAACAGCTGGAATGACTCCTATTATTGTTACTGGGGATCATAAATTAACTGCTAAAGCTGTGGCGATAGAATTAGGATTTGAAATAAAAGATAAAAATATTATGGAAGGTGAAGAAATGGATAAAATTTCTGATAAAGAGCTTGGAGATAGAATAAAAGATATTAAAATTTATTCAAGAGTTGAGCCAGGTCATAAAATGAGAATTATTAGTGCTTGGCAGGAAAAAGGAGAAGTAGTGGCAATGACTGGGGATGGAATTAATGATGCCCCAGCTATTAAAAAAGCAGATATTGGAATAGCCCTTGGATCTGGCACAGAGGTTGCCAAAGAAATATCTGATATGATTTTATTATCTGATAATTTTAATGTTATTGTTTTAGCAGTAGAAGAAGGTAGAGCTATTCTTGATAATATACGAAAAGTAATTGTTTATTTACTTTCTAGTTCTTTTTCGGAAATAATTTTAATTAGTGCCAGTTTACTTTTTGGATTTCCTTTACCTGTTACAGCTGTCCAGATTTTGTGGGTTAATCTTATGGAGGATGGTTTTCCTGATATTGCTTTAGCTTTTGAGCCTAAAGAAAAAGATTTAATGAAGAGAAAACCAGAAAAAAGCAATACTCATCTTTTAAATCCTGAGATGAAAGCAATAATTTTTATTATCGGTATTTTTACTGATCTAATGCTTTTAGGATTATTTTTTTGGCTTTGGAATCAAAATCATGATATTATCTATATCAGAACAATAATTTTTGTGGCTTTATCCATTGATTCGCTTTTTTATGTTTTTTCATGTAAGAGCTTACGAAAAAATATATGGGAGATAAATATCTTTTCAAATAGATTATTAGTGTTTGCTTGGATTTTTGGAATAATAATGTTGATTGCTTCTGTTTATTTGCCTATTTTTCAAGCTCTTTTAAAAACTGTTCCTTTAGGTGTTTATGATTGGATAATTATAATGAGTTTAGGGTTGATTGGATTAATTTTAATTGAAGTAACTAAATTTATTTATATTAAAAAATCTAAAAAAATAAGTTAGTCTTTATTCATAAATTTTATGATTAGTTATTATATTCCAATTTTTATTATTTCTTGTTTAATTTTGTTTTGGTCTGGCTCAAGATTAGTGAAATCATTAATGAAAATAGCTAAGTTTTTAGGGTGGAAGAAATTTGTAGTAGCGTTTTTTGTGATGGCAATTGCTGGTTCTTTGCCAAATCTTTTTGTCGGTATCAATGCTGCTTTGCGTGGGATTCCTGAACTTGCTTTTGGAGAAATAGTTGGTGGAAATATAATTGATTTAACATTAGCGATTGCTTTAGTAATTTTAATAGGAGGAGTAAATCTACCAGCTAGAACCAAGATTGTTCAAACAAGCGTTATTTTTACAGTTTTAATTGCTATTTTGCCATTAGTTTTAATATTTGATGGTCTTTTATCAAGAGGAGATGGATTTATTTTATTTTTTACTTTTTTAGTTTATGTTTATTGGCTTTTCTCTAGAGAGGAAAGATTTAAGAAAATATATAATAACAAAAAAGGAAATGGAGAAAAAAGTATAAATATCAAAGATTTTTTTAAAGATTTTTTTCAAATAATATTTTTTTTAGGTCTTCTTTTACTTGCTTCAGATGGGATAGTTAGAAGTGCTGGTGTCTTTGCTGAATCATTTAATCTTACTATTCCTATGGTTGGAATTTTAATTATTGGAATAGGAAATGCGCTTCCAGAAATGTATTTTGCTATTATTTCAGCAAAGAGAAAACAAACTGAAATGATTTTAGGAGATTTAATGGGATCAGTTATTGTCTGCGCTACTCTTGTTTTGGGAATTGTTGCCTTAATTTCTCCAATTAGAATAATTGATTTTTCTCCTTTTGTTATTGGGCGATTTTTCTTAATATTTTCAGCTTTGTTTTTCTTTATTTTTGTTAAGACAGATAGAAAAATCACTAAAAAAGAGGGATTATTTTTATTTATAATTTATGTTACTTTTCTTTTCTCTGAAATATATTTAAAAGATATGTTGTTTTAAACCACTTGCTTTTTAACAGATATTATTGTAAGATAATTTGGTAAGATTATGGATATATTAATTTTTTTATTAGTTATAGTTATAGTTGTATTAACGGGGTTGAATTTTATTTTGTTAAAGAAAAAACCGGAAAAAAAAGAAGATTCAGAATCTATGTTAATGCTTCAGCAACAAATAAGCAATATTAGTAAAACATTAGATAATAAGTTGTCTGAATCAAGTAAAGCAATGCAAGTTCAGTTTGGACAGAGTACTAAAATTGTTAGAGATGTTACAGAAAAATTGACAAAGTTAGATGAGACCAATAAACAGGTTGTTGGTTTTGCTGATCAGCTTAAAAATCTTCAAGATATTTTAAAAAATCCAAAACAAAGAGGAGTTTTAGGAGAATATTATTTAGAAACAGTTTTAAAGAATGTATTGCCACCTGATTCTTATCAGATGCAATATTCATTTAAGGACGGAACAATAGTTGATGCAGTAGTTTTTGTTGATAAACAAATTATTCCAGTTGATTCAAAATTTAGTTTAGAAAATTATAACCGTATTTTAGAAGCACAGAATGATGAGGAAAAGAAAAGATATGAAATGGCTTTTAAAAATGATCTTAAACTTAGAATTGACGAAACAGCAAAATATGTAAAGCCAGAAGAAAAAACAATGGATTTTGCCTTTATGTTTATTCCTTCTGAGGCAGTGTATTATGACTTGCTTATAAACCCAGTAGGAGCGGTTACAACGGATACTAATAGCTTAATTACTTATGCTTTCAAAAAGAGAGTTATGGTAGTATCTCCAACATCTTTTCTTGCTTATTTACAAACAGTATTGCAAGGATTAAAAAATCAAAAAATTTCTGAACAAGCACAGGAGATTGTAAAACAAGTAGAAAAACTTCATAGACATTTAGATATATATAGTGAGTATCATAAAAAAGTTGGTAGTCATCTTTCAACAACTGTGAGTGTTTATAACAAAGCAGGAAAAGAATTTGCTAAAATAGATAAAGATGTGGTAAAAATTACAGGTGGAGAATCAGAAATAAATATTGATGAAGTTGAAAGACCATTATTAGAGGAGTGAAATTTTCAATTTACAATTTTCAATAATTTAATTTTCAATTAATTAATAAATAATTAAAAATATAAGAACCTGTTTCACTTTAGTAAAACAGAACCTTGATTCGTTAAGGTAAAATCATATATTCTTGAATTAAAAATATGTTAGCAATAATAAAAACAGGAGGAAAACAATATCTTGTTAAACCAAAAGATAAAATTAAAATAGAAAAAATTGAAGGTAAAGAAGGTAAAGAAATAACCTTTAAAGAGGTTTTGTTAGTGGAGAAAAATAAAAAATTAGAAATAGGAACTCCATTTGTAAAAGAAGCAAAAGTTGTTGGTAAGATTTTAGTACAAGGGAAGAATGATAAAGTTATTATTTTGAAATATAAGCCAAAAACAAGATATAAAAAGAAAACTGGGCATAGACAATTTTTTACAGAAGTAGAGATTACAGAAATTACTTAAAAATTTAGTAGTAAATATCAAGTATAAAAAAATCCGCTACTGCGGATTTTTTGTTTATTTTGATTTTTTATTTTCTTCCACTAAAAGCGTTTTCTAATGTTTCTTCATCAGCATATTCTAATTCTCCGCCTATTGGTAATCCTTTTGCTAATTGAGTTATTTTAATTTCTGGAGATAAAATATTTTTTAATTTTCTTATTAGATATAAGGCAGTTGCTTCGCCATCTATTGTTGGATTAGTAGCAATTATAATTTCTTGAAAATTAGAATTTTTTAATCTTTGTTCTAATTCATTAATTCTTAATTTTTTGATATCTTCTTCTTTGAAAGAAGATATAGTTCCTCCTAATATAAAATAAAATCCTTTGTATTTATTTGTTTTTTCAATTGAAATTAAATCTTGTTCTTTTTCAATAACACAAAGTAAATTTTTATCTCGTGAACCATTTTGGCATATTGGGCAAAATCTTTCTTGTTCGTTTGTTGTTTCAAAATGATTAAAACAAAAAGAGCATATTTTTATTGATTGTTTTAATTGTTTTAATGTTTCTATAAATTCATTAAATTCATTTTGAGGTAATCTAATTAAATAAAAAACAAAACGGTTTGCTGTTCGCGAACCAATAGTGGGAAATTTTGAAAATAAATTTGTTAGTTTTTGAATTATTGGTGAGGACATAAAAAAATTTGAAAAAATGAATATATTGAACTTTTGGATGGGCTATCATGCCCCACCCAAAAGACTTATATTTATCCCACCCCAAGGGGTGGAGGTATTAAAAAATGTATTTAATACATACATTTTCAGCACTCGCTCGGAAATGTGAAAGCAAGCTTTCACATTTCTCTCGCTCTTTTGAAAATAAATTGGAAGAGGGAAAGTTGAAAAGAGGTCGGACCTCTCTTCGAGAGGGAGAAGAGTTTTTTTAGAGGTCCGACCTCAAAGAGGGGGAATAGAAAATTGTGTCATTAAATTTTTTTATTCAGTTGCATATTCTTCAACTCTTTCTTCTTTTTGAAGATTTCTAAAACTTGCTCTTTGTTCATCAAAGTATAATTCAATTTTTCCTACTGGTCCATTTCTATGTTTAGCAATAATAATATCAGAGATATTTTTTCTTGTGCTATCTTCGCGATATCTATCTTCTCGGTAAATAAATAAAACAACATCCGCATCTTGTTCTAAACTTCCAGATTCACGAAGGTCAGATAATCTTGGTATTTGAGGAACTCGTTGTTCTACTGCTCTTGATAATTGAGATAAAGCAAGAACGGGAATATTAAGTTCTTTTGCTAATAGTTTTAAAGAACGTGATATTTCGCTTACTTGTTGAACAGGACTTGCTTTTGCATCTCTTGGCTCCATAAGTTGGATATAATCAATAATAATTAATCCTAATCCCTTATCTGCTTGTAATCTTCTGGCCATTGCTCTCATTTGAAGAACATTACATGAAGCAGCATCATCAACATAAATAGGAGCTTCTGATAAAATACCCATAGCATTTTGAATTCTTGAAAAATCATTATCTTCTCCTTGGCTTGAAAGTTTTCCAGTTCTTAATTTCCAAAGGTCAATATTAGAATATGTTGCAATCAATCTATCTATTAATTGGTCGTTTGACATTTCTAAACTAAAAATTCCTACTGGTATTTTTTTGTTACTTGCTATGTTTGCGGCAATATTAAGAGCTAAACTTGTTTTACCTAATGATGGTCTAGCAGCAAGTAGTATTAAATCAGATTTTTGTAAACCAGCTAATATATTATCTAAATCAACAAATCCAGTTGGAACCCCTCTAAGGTCTCCTTCATGTTTTGAAAGCTTGTCTAATCGTTCAAATGCTTCTCCTAATGCATGTTTTACAAGTAGAAATTTTTGACTTAAATTTCTTTGAGCAATTTGAAAAATTCTTTGTTCTGCTTTATCTAAAACAATATCAATATCTTCTTCTTCATCATGACCAAGGGAACTAATATCATGACTTGATTCTATTAGTTCTCTTAATATTCTCTTTTTCTGAACAATTTTAGCATAGTTTATAACATTAGCAGCAGTTGGAACTGAATTTACAAGTTCAGTTAGATAACTATTACTTCCGATTTCTTCTAAAATATTTTTTTCTTTTAATCTTGTAGAAACAGCTAATAAATCTATTGGTTCTTGTTTTTGGAAAAGATCTAAAACTGCTTGATATATTTCTTGATGTATTTTTTTATAAAAATCTTTTTTGTTGAGAAAATCAGCTACTTTTGTAATAGCATTTTTATCAAGTATTAAACAACCTAAAACAGATTTTTCTACTTCAATATTTTGAGGAGGAAGACTTTCTTTTAGTTGATTTTTTTCAAAATTATTAGCCATGTTAATATGTTTATGTATAATTATGTATAGCAAAATCAAAAGGGGATAGCAAGTTAAATTTTTAATTTTGAATTAAGTTTTTCCTCTCCTTCCCCTGAGGCCGGACCTCTAAAAAACTTCCTTTCCCTCTCGAAGAGAGGTCCGGCCTCTTCCCAGCTTCTCTCTAATAAAAAATAGAGGATATCCTCTATTTTAATTTTGAATTTTGAATTTTGCCAAGCCTGCATTGCTATGCCCGCCAGCATCGCTATGCGAAGCATTGCGGGCTGGCAAAGCATTGCTGGCGGGAATGAATTTTAAATGATTTAATTTAAAATGGGAAAAAGGGAGAGAAATAGATTTTTTTAGTTCGTTGTATATGGGTTGACAAAATAGATGATAGTATGGTATAATATAATTAGTAAAAATCAATTTTAGGTCTTTGTAACAAAAAGGAGTAAGCAAATGACCATTCAGAAAGAGCGGAGTCCCTTTGTTCCTCTTGTTCATCTTCTCGCTGTTGTGCGAGAGGCGAACGAACGGATAACGCACAGAAGCAATCAGATTTTTCAACTTTCTGTTTCTGCCAGGCGAGCTGGACAGCATCAGAAAGCTGAACAATTGTTAGGAAGAGCAGAAGAGGTTTCTCAACAGCTTGTTGGTTGAAACTATCTCTTTCTAACAAAAAAGCCCACGAAAATTCGCGGGCTTTTTCAATATTTTTTAATAAATATATTTTTAATTAAAAAAAATACCCGTAAAATTTTACGGGTTTTTATTTTTTTGATGAAATTAATAATGCACGAGATCAAGTTCTTTTTTAGTACTTATCAAAGTGCGAACTCGTTCTACTAAAAGAGCTATATCAAATGGCTTTTTAAACATTTCATCTATTGATGATCTGTCAAAAGGGGTTGAACTATTATTATTAGGTAATAAAGCAATAATAATTATTTCAGAAAATTCTGTATTTCCGTGAAGATTTTGACAAATTTGAAGTGCTTCAAATTTTCCAATTGAAAAATCAATAATAACACAATCTGGATGAAAAGATTTAGCTTGTATTCCAGCGTCAAATCCATAAGTAGCTTTGCTTATTTTGAATGAATGTTTTATTGTCATTTCTTTTCTTATATTTTCAATTAAAACATTATCTTGAGAAATAATAAGAATTTTTGCCATTGCTTCATCTTCTAAATCTCCTAATGGCATTCCATGTTCTTTGAGAAATTTAATTAAATGTATTCGTGGAATTCTTCTATCAGTGCGCCCAGGAATGCGATATCCTTTTAAATATCCACTGTCAAACCATTTTGAAATAGTGCGTGAGCATACTTGGCAGATTTTTGCAGCTTGTCCAGTTGTGAAAACTTTCATAGTTTTCTCCTTTGAGACCTTTTTAAAGGTCTTTGTGAAAGTGCTGTCCCTTTTAGAGAAACCATTTCTCTGAACTTATTATATTTTTATCATTTTTTAAGAAAGGTATCAAGCATTAAATTATCAAGTATTAAAATTTAAAAATGTAGAAAAAAGCTGAAAAGAGACCCGACCTCCAAGGAGAGGGAAAAGTTTTAAGGGAGGTCGGGTCTCGGGAGAGGAAAAGAGAAAATTTTAATTATTTTTTAGTTATTATTGTTCCTTTGTCTGTATCTTTAATTTTATATCCTAATTTGATAATTTCTTTTCTTATATTATCTGATTTTTGCCAATTTTTTTCTTTACGAAATATTTCTCGTTTTTTAATAAGTTCCTTTATTTGTTTTGAAATTTCTAATTTTCCAATTTTTTTAAAATCAATAATTCCAAAAATTTCATTTATTTTTCTTAAAAATTCTTTTATTTTTTTAGCTTGTTTTTTATTGATTAAGTTTTTATCAATTAGTTTATTAATTTTTCTAATAAAATTAAAAATAACTGCTAATGCTTTTGGAGTGTTAAAATCATCATCTAAATATAAATAAAAATCTTTTTCTGATTTTTGAATTATATTTTCAAATTCTTTATTTGATTGATTTGATATTATAATAGCTTTTATTTTTCTTAAAAATTCTTCAATTTTTTCTAAACTATTTTTTGCATCTATGATAGATTTTTCTGAGTAATCAATAGGGGAGTGCCATAAAGTTTTTAAAATTAAAAATCTTAAATATTTTGCAGGATATTTTTTGAGAAAGTCCTGAATAGTTATAAAGTTGCCTAATGATTTAGACATTTTTTGTCCATTGATTGTTAAAAATCCAGTATGCATCCAAATATTTACCATTGGGGATTTTCCAGATATTGCTTCTATTTGGGCAATTTCAGCTTCATGATGAGGAAAGATTAAATCTCTTGACCCCCCATGTATATCATATTGATATCCAAATATCTTTTCAGTTATAGCAGTATCTTCAATATGCCAGCCAGGTCTTCCATCACCAAAAGGACTTTTCCATTTTGGGTCATCATCTTTATGAAATTTCCATAAACAAAAATCTCCTTTATTTTTTTTATTTTTTGTTTCATCTATTCTTGAAACAGCATCTTGTGCCTGAGTGATTGTTCTTTTTGATAATTTCCCATAGTTTTTAAATTTACTAATATCATAATAAATTCCATCTTCTATCTTATAAGCATATCCTTTATCTATTAGTTGTTTTATTTGTTGTATAATTTCTTTGATATAATCAGTTGCTTTGGCATATTTTGTCACGCTATCAATTTTTAATTCTTTCATATCTTTTAGATATTCTTTTTCAAAAAACTTTGCTAATTTTTCAGGACTTGTTTTTTGCTCTTTCGCTCTTTTAATTATTTTATCATCTATATTAGTAATATTTTGAAGATAAAAAACATCTAAGCCAATTTGTTTTAGATATTTAACAAAAGCATCAAAAGCAATGTATGTTCTGGCATGTCCGATGTGAGAATAGTCATATACAGTTGGACCGCAGACAAAAAGATTTATTCTTTTTGTCTTTAATGGCTTTAAGATTTCTTTCTTTTTAGTTTGAGTATTATATAGTTTAATCATTATTTAATTGTAGCATTAAAAGATTTCTTTTCAAATATTCAAAATTATGATAATCTTAAAGAGTTGGTATTATTAAAATTAAAAGCGAAAAGCTAAAAGCGAAAAACCACAATTTAAAATTTAAAGAACTAAAAAAACTAAAAACAATTCAATTTTATTAGTATTATTGGTATGTTATTAGTATATTAGTATCGCTTTATTATGAAAAAATCTGATATTTTAGCTCCTGTTATAATTGGTTTTGTAATTGCTGTAATATTTTTAGGAGTTTTAAAATTTTCTCCAGAATATCTTCCAGAACTTCCTGATACAATCACAAAATCAGCAGTATATTTGTTAATAATCTTTCCTGTTCTTTCAGTTCTTGGAGTTTTCATCGCTCAATTTTTAAGTAGAAAGTTTGAAGCTTTATTTCAATTAGCTAAATTTATATTAGTTGGCGCTTTAAATACTTTTGTTGATTTAGGAATAATGATTATTTTATTAACTATCTTTGGTATTTCAGCTGGAATATTGTATTCAACTACTAAAGCATTTTCATTTGTTTGTTCAGTGATTAATTCTTACTTTTGGAATAAGTTTTGGACATTTGGTCAAAAAGAAACTGGAGTTGAAGCAAAGGAATTTGGTAAATTTTTCTTAATAGCTGGTACAGGGTTTTTAATTAATGTTGGAATTGCTTCTCTTGTTGTTAATTTTATTGGCCCTCAGTTCGGATTATCAAAAGAAAAATGGGCATTAGCTGGTGCTTTCATAGCTATTATTTGTGTTTTTATGTGGAATTTCCTTGGATATAAATTTGTGGTATTTAAAAAGTGAGACACAGATCTATACAGATTTTAGCAGATTAATACAGATATTATAATGATAAATTTAGTTAAAAACATGGGTTAATACATATTTGAGTGGGTTAATATAGATATTATATTTATCCGCATAAATCAGTTTAAATCCGTGTAAATTAGTGTCCATGAATTTGGTTTTATACAGAAAATACAGGCCACAAAGTTTTTCTGAACTTGTTGGTCAAGAACATGTTGTTCAAACAATTACAAATGCTTTGTCGTCTAATACTACTTCTCATGCTTATTTGTTTTCAGGTCCAAGAGGAAGTGGAAAAACAACAATGGCTCGACTTTTGGCGAAATCAGTTAATTGTCAAAACAGAAAAGAAAATCAGTTTGAGCCCTGTAATAAATGTTCTTCTTGTTTGGAAATTAAAGCTGGAAGATCTTTAGATTTTGTTGAAATTGATGCAGCTTCACATAGAGGGATTGATGAAATAAGAGAATTAAGAGAGGGGATTAAGTTTGCTCCAACAAAAGAAAAATACAAAATATTTATTTTAGATGAAGCACATCAATTAACAAAAGAAGCTGTTAATGCGCTTTTAAAAATATTAGAAGAGCCACCCTCTCATGCTATTTTTATTTTAGCTACAACTGAAATTTATAAGATGCTTCCAACAATTATTTCAAGATGTCAGAGATTTGATTTCAGAAAATTAACTTTAGATGAAATAACTAAACGACTTCAATTTATATCAGAAAAAGAAAAAGTGAAAATTGATAAATCTGCCTTACAGATGATTGCTTTGAATTCATCAGGGGCAATAAGGGATGCTGAAAGTTTGTTAGATCAAGTGTTTGCTTTTGGAAGTTCTTTAAATCAAGGAGGAATAATTCAAGCAGAGGATATAAAAGAGTTGCTTGGAATTGCAGATACAAATTTGATTAGTCAGTTTGTTGATTTTTTAGTTGATAAAAATCCAAATCAAGCAATTAATTTTTTAAATGAAGCATTTGAAAAGGGGAATGACCCTCAAGAGTTTAGCAAATCATTAATAAATTATTTAAGACAAGCATTGTTAGCGAAAATAAATCCTGACCCAATGAATCCAGTAATTCTTGGTTTAACAAAAGAAGAACAGGAAAAATTAAAAATACAATCAGACAAATTTGAAAATTTAGAACTTCAAAAAATTATTAATATCTTTATGGACGCGGAAAATAAAATAAAATATTCTTCAATCCCTCAATTACCATTAGAATTAGCCATTGTTGACATAACCCACAAAGAATTGTAAAACATAATTATTATGCCGGGTCGTCTAATGGTAGGACACTAGGTTTTGGTCCTAGGTATTGGGGTTCGAATCCCTACCCGGCAGTAAATTTAAATTAAAATATCCTTTGAGGATATTTTTTATTTTACCCGAGACCCGACCTCCCCAAAACTTTTTTCTCTTTCCCTCCCCGAGGTCGGACCTCTAAAAAAACTTCCTCTCCCTCTCAAAGAGAGGTCCGACCTCTTACTAGCTTATCTTTTTTTTAAAATCATACTTGAAAAAATCTCAATTCTTTGATATAATAATTAAATTATGAATAAAGATTTAACTTTTATTACAAATGAAGAAGAAGAAAATCTTTTAGAAAGATTTAAAGTTATCGTAAAAGATGTAGAGTTTTTTGATGTGCTGGTTGGATATTTCTATTCAAGCGGATTTCACGCTCTTTATAAATCCCTAGAGAAAACAAAGAAAGTTAGAATTCTTATTGGAATTAATACGAATAAAGAAATATTAGATTCTGTTGAAGATGTTAAGGTTTCAAAACAACAAGAACTATTATCCTCTCATTCTGAAGTTAAAGAAGCAGTTTCAGAGATAGTCGTAGATGATGCCAACAATTCTGAAGAGAGCAAGGAGGTAGATGAGGGAGTGGATAAACTTAGAGAATGGATCAGAAGTGGAAAGATTGAAATAAAAGCTTATCCATCAAGAAGAATTCACGCTAAGCTTTACATAATGTCTTTCAGTAAAGAAAAGAAAGATATCGGAAGAGTTATAGTCGGATCAAGTAATTTTACTCAAGCAGGTCTAGTAGATAACTTAGAATTTAATGTAGAACTTAGAAATAAATCTGATTACGATTTTGCTTTAAACAAATTTAACAATCTTTGGAAAGATGCAGTTGATGTGAGTAAGGAATATATTGAAACCCTTGATAATAAAACTAGGTTTAGTAAGAATATTACACCACATGAACTTTATCTTAAGTTTTTATATGAATACTTTAAAGATGATTTAAGACAATCTGAAAAACTAATTTGTCAAAACAGGCCAGCTGATTTTAAAAAATTAGAATATCAGGAACAAGCAGTTCTAAATGCTAAAAAAATCCTAAATGAATATGGGGGTGTTTTTATCTCTGATGTTGTTGGTCTAGGCAAGACGTATATCTCGGCTATGCTTGCAAGCGAACTCGATGGGGGAACTTTAGTTATTGCCCCTCCTATGCTTTTGGATTCAAACAATCCGGGATCTTGGAGGAATGTTTTTTTTGATTTTAAAGTATCTGGAGCTGAATATGAATCAAGGGGAAAGCTAGATCAGATTATAAAAAGAGGAACGGATAAGTATAAGAATATTTTTATTGATGAAGCTCACTCTTTTAGAACAGAAACTAATATAACCTATGAAAAGTTAGCTCGGATTTGTAGAGGCAAAAGAGTTATCTTGGTTACAGCTACACCATTAAATAATTCTCCAAAAGATATTTTGAGCCAGATAAAGCTTTTTCAAAAAGAAAGAAAGAGTACAATTCCTGGTCGGCCAGATTTGAAATTGTTCTTTTCTAGATTAGAAAAGAATGTAAAGAATTTAGATAGAGCTCAAGATTATAAAAGATATATTGAAATTACTAAAGAGAACGCTAAAGAAATTCGAGAGAAAGTTCTTAAGCACTTAATGGTTAGAAGAACTAGGTCAGAAATCGAAAAGTATTTTGGGGATGATTTAAAGAAACAAGATTTAAAATTTCCTGAAGTTGAGAAACCTAAAGAAGTATTTTATGAGTTAGATGATAACGAAGATAATATATTCAATAAAACAATTAAGCTTATAGTCAAAAATTTTAAATATGCTCGTTATACTCCATTACTTCCAGTTTATTACAATGGAGACATCACTCAACCCGAAGTATTATCTCAAAGGAACATGGGAAGATTTATGAAAATCCTTTTAGTTAAAAGATTGGAAAGTAGTTTCTATTCTTTTAGAAAAAGTATTGATAGGTTTATTGTTTCTTATCAAAATTTTTTAGATGAGCTTGAAAGGGGAAATGTATATATTAGTAAGAAACATATAAATAAGATATTTGAATTTATAGAGAATGACGACGATAAAGCAATTCAAAGATTAATAGATCAAGAGAAGGCCGAAAAATATCCTAGTAAAGATTTTTCAAAAGAATTTAAAAAAGACTTAGAATATGATTTAGAAATTTTAAAGGAAATAAAGAAGTTATGGAATGGTATTGAAAAGGATCCTAAGCTACTTAAGTTTATTGATATTCTTTCATCGGAGCCTGTTTTAAAAGAGAAGAAGAATAAGGTTATTCTTTTTACTGAATCAAAAGAAACAGCTGAATATTTAGCTAAAAATTTACAAGACAAATTTAAAGACGAAGTAATTTTATTCACTGGACAATCAGGAGCTTCGGTTCGTGAGAAAGTAATTGAAAATTTTGATGCTAAGGCAAGATTCCCTAAAGACGATTACAGAATACTTATAGCTACGGAAGTATTATCAGAGGGTGTTAACCTACATCGTTCTAATATAGTTATCAATTATGATATTCCTTGGAATCCTACTAGATTAATGCAAAGAGTGGGGCGTGTTAATAGGGTTGATACTAAGTTTGATAAAATCTATACCTTTAACTTTTTTCCAACTAAACAGGCCAATGATCAAATAAAACTTCAGGAAGCGGCAATGGCTAAAATAAATGCTTTCATAACGCTTCTAGGAGCCGATGCTAAACTTCTTATGGAAGGAGAAGCTATAGAGTCGCATGAATTATGGAATCGTTTAACTTCTAAAGATACAATAACTGGAGAAGATAACTCAGAAGAAAGTGATCTTAAATATTTACAGGCTATAAAAGAGATTAGAAAAAATAACCCAAATTTATTTGATAGGATTATAAAATTGCCAAAGAAAGCACAAACAGCAAAAATGTATAAAGAGGATAGTAGCTCGCTTTTAACTTACTTTCGAAAAGGAAGCCTTCAGAAATTCTTTATAGCTGATAACAAAGGATCTCAAGAGTTGGACTTTAATTCTACAGCAAGATTATTAGAGGCTGACGTCGAAACAAAAAAGATTAAAAGAGGAAAGGATTTTTACGAGTTATTAGATATAAATAAAGAAGAGTTTAAATTTAGTACTATAGAGGATATGCCAGAAATGAAGAAAGCAAGAGGGAGAGATTCTTCTATGCAGGTATATAGAATATTAAAAGTAGTAGAAACAGATATAAGACAACTAACAGAGGAACAGAGAGATTATTATAAAAGAGTAATAAAAGAACTTAAAGAGGGGGGCTTACCAAAAGAAACAACAAAAAGAGTTCTTCAAGAATTAGACAAAATAAAGAATGAGCTTAATGCTTTAAAGGTTGTGGCAATGTTAGAAAAGAATATCCCGGAAGAATTACTTAAAGAACATTTTGGTGGAAGTGCCGCCCGAACATCTGGTCCAAGGGAAGTTATCTTATCCGAATATCTATTAAATAATTAATATGGATAAAATAAATAACGAGAATTCAGCAATAAATATTATTAAAAAAACTTTCCAAGGTTCTTTTGATAAGGATTCTTTTATTTATTTTATTAAAAATCTACTTAACCATATTGATGAATCCTCTTTTATTTATAAGGGAAATCTTATTCCAGATGCCTATAAATCATATATTCAAAGCCTTGAACGAATTGGTAAATATGAAGACATTAAAGACGACAAATCGATTGATATATTAGTAGTTCATCTTAAAAAAAATACTTCTCTTGAAAGGGCTCGAACAATGCAAAGAAACTTTATTGGCTGGTATCTTAACGGTAGCAGGGGGGGTGTATTAAAAGATGCTGCCTTGGTTGCTTTTGTTTCTCCCGATTCTAAAGATTGGAGATTTTCCCTTGTTAAAATGGATTATCAAATAGATAATTCTAAAAAGAAAATTAATGTTAAACAAGAATTTACTCCTGCTCGAAGATTCTCTTTTCTAGTTGGTGAAAATGAAAGCTGTCATACTGCTCAAAGTAGCTTGGTTCCTATTCTGGTAAACGATAAAGAAAACCCTACGCTGGAACAATTACAAAAGGCCTTTAATATTGAAAGAGTTACTAAGGAATTCTTCGGAAAATATAGAGATCTTTTCCTTGAACTTAAAGAATCTTTAGATGGTATTGTTTCAAAAGATGAAAAAATTAAAAAAGATTTTAAAGAAAAGAATGTTGATACTGCCGACTTCGCAAAAAAGCTTCTTGGTCAAATAGTATTTTTATATTTTCTGCAAAAGAAAGGATGGTTCGGCGTTGATCGTGATTCGGATTGGGGAACCGGACCGAAAAACTTTTTGAGATTGCTTTTTGAGAAAAAGATTATAGATTACAACAATTTCTTCAATGATATTTTAGAGCCTTTATTTTATGAGGCATTAAGAAACGATCGTTCTCACGATGATCATTACTTTAGTTATTTTAAATGCAAGATTCCTTTTTTGAATGGAGGTCTATTTGACCCCATCAATAATTATGACTGGTCAAAAACAGATATTTTTTTATCTGATAAGATCTTTTCAAATAAAGAAAAAACAAAAGAGGGAGATGAGGGTAAGGGAATTCTAGATATTTTTGATAGGTATAACTTTACTGTTAAAGAAGACGAGCCATTGGAAAAAGAAGTAGCAGTTGATCCAGAAATGTTAGGAAAAGTTTTTGAATACCTTTTAGCAGTAAAGGATCGTAAATCAAAAGGAACTTATTATACTCCAAGAGAAATTGTTCACTATATGTGCCAACAGAGCTTAATTAATTACCTATATACTGAATTAAAAGATAAAGTTAAAAAAGAAGATATAGAAACTCTTATTAAACATGGTGAATCAGTAGTAGAGCATGATAGTGCGGTAGAAAAAAAAGGCAAAGAATCTAAAAGGTATTCTTTCAAACTTTCAGAGGAGATTCGTAAAAATGCTAAATTTATTGACGAGAAGTTATCAACTATTCGAGTTTGTGATCCAGCTATTGGTTCGGGGGCCTTTCCCGTTGGAATGATGAGTGAAATTGTAAGAACAAGAAATGTATTAACAGGATATATTAAAGATAAAGAAGATCGTTCAATCTATGATTTTAAACGTCATGCGATTCAAGAATGTCTTTATGGAGTAGATATTGATTCCGGGGCAGTAGAAATAGCAAAACTTCGTTTATGGCTTTCATTAGTTGTAGATGAAGAAGATATTAAACAAATTAAACCATTGCCTAATTTAGATTACAAGATAGTCTGTGGTAATTCTTTAATAGGAATTCAAAAAGAAATGGAAGGAGTAGAAAATATGTTTTACTCTCTTACGATTAAAAAATTAGAAAAAGAAAAACAGTTATATTTTAATGAAACAAATATCCAAAAGAAACAGGAGTATAAGGAGAGGATAGATGACTTGATAAAAGAAATTACAAATGGTCATAAAGAGTTTGATTTTGAAGTTTATTTTTCCGAAATTTTTCACGAAAAGAAAGGCTTTGACGTGGTAATAGGAAATCCGCCTTATGTTAGACAAGAAGAGATTGATAATAAAGAATCATTAAGGCAAGCATATGATGTCTTTGATCCCGTTTCAGATCTTTATGCTTATTTTTATGAAAGAGGATTTCAATTATTACATGATCATGGAGTATTAACATTTATAACATCAAGCAAATTTTTACGGGCTCAATATGGTTTTCTTTTAAGAAAATACTTACGAATAAATACAACGATTAAGAATATTGTTAATTTTGGGAGCCAGCACATGTTTGAAGCTATAACTAATACTTTGATTTTTATAGCTACTAAAAAAAGCGAGGAGGGTAATAGCTTAAATTATTTGGATAATATTAATGAGATAGATAAAATTGAGTTTCCGCAAGACATCTTACAGGATAGGGAGTGGACAATTGAACGACCAGAAGTGATTTATCTTAAAAATAAAATTGAAGGGAAAGGAATACCATTAAAAGATTGGTCTATAAGAATGAATCGTGGAATATTAACTGGCTATAATGAGGCCTTCGTTATAAATGAAAAGATCCGAGATAAAATTATTTCCAAAAATGCCTCAGCTATCGAGATAATAAAGCCTATTATTAGAGGTAGGGATATTAAAAGATATTATTTCCTTGAATCCGATTTGTATCTAATTAATGTTCATAATGGCTATAAAAAGACGAAGGGCTCTATAGTAGATGCTGTAGATATTGAGAGCTATCCGGCGATTAAAGCTCACCTTGATCAGTATCGTAAAAAATTAGAAGCAAGACAAGATAAAGGGAAAACAATTTATAACTTGCGTGATTGTGCCTTTATTCAAGATTTTTCTAAAGAGAAAATTATATGGATTGAGCTTACGAATGAAAATAGATTTTCTTACTCTGATAAAGAAGACTACCTATTAGCTGGAGCCTTTTTCATGGTTGGAGAATCATTAAAATATTTATTATCATTTTTGAATTCTAAACTATGCCATTTTTATTTTTCTTTAATTTGTAATAGTTCAGGGATGGCAACAATTCAGTGGAAAAAGTTTGCATTAGAAAAAATCCCTGTTATAAAAATTTCAAATGTGAAACAGAAACCCTTTATTAAGTTTGTCGATAAAATTCTTAACATTACGAAAGACGATGATTATTTGCAAAATGAAATTAAGCAAAAGAAAGTCAAAGAATATGAACAAAAAATTGACCAATTAGTTTATAAACTTTATGGTTTAACTAAAGAAGAAATTAAAATTGTAGAGAATTCTAAATAAAAAATAATTAAAAAGTAAAGTTAATTTTATTTTATATAATTAATATAATGAAAACAATAAATCTTCAAAGTAAATAAGTTAAAATAATTAAATTCTATGGAAATTAGAAATAATATTACTGCAAGCATAGAAGAAAAGGAAGGGGTTGTTAGGTATGAAATACAAATGTTTCGAGAAACTTGTAGCAGAATCGCTTGCCCAAGTTTTAATTCTCTTAAACAAATTGAAAGAAACTTATTAATTGAGTCGTTAGCTATACATACTAGAGTTTTAATGGATTTTTTCTATGGAAGTAGAAAATTGGATGATATTATAGCTCAGGATTTATTATCTGAAAACGATAATTGGGAAAAATTAAGATTACCGATAACTCAAACATTAGAAATAGCTAAAAGAAAGGCAAATAAACAGTTAGCTCATTTAAGCTTGTCAAGAATAGAGATGAAAAGGAAAGGAAAAAAGTCGTGGGAAGATTTTGTTGAAATTTGGGGAGATATGGAAAAAGTAATAAAAAGATTTATAAAAGTTAAAAAATTAACTGACAAACATAAAGAATATTGTATTTTTTGCGACCTTATAGAGAATGATGAGTTTCCAGAATATCAACTTATTGATAAAAAAGATGAATTTTGTATTATAATTTTAGAAAAAAATCAATATACAAAAGGGCATACATTAGTTATTCTTAAAAATCGCATAAAAGGAAATCATATAAAAGATATTTCAGATGAAAATTTTACAAACGAAGAAATGGCAGGGTTTATAAAAACTATTCATATGACGAGTAAAACATTAAAAAAGAATTTAAAAGATGATGATGGTAGACCTCCAGAAAGAATTTATGTATCTATTCTTTGTGACGGGACGAAACATTTACATGCTCATTTAATACCAAGATATTGTTTTACAGAAGAAGAGAAAAGTGAATATAGAAATTTTTTTGAGAGAAGAGATGGACAAAAACAAGTTAGAGAAGATATAAAAAATAATAATATTGGAGGATTTTGGTATATGTTTATCAAAGAAAGAGATTTTAATATGTCTTCTTTTGGGAAAAAATCAGAAACAGAAAAGGAAGAAGAATTTAAGAAAATTATTAAAGAAGTTAAAGGGGAGTTGTAAATATTTAAAAAATAGAAATGTCAGAAATGGGGTCAGCCACCATTTATTCGGGTCTCGGGTGAGAGAATAGGGGACGCTCCACTTTTAGTCGGGGTTTTAGTCATTTTGTTAAAAAACAACAAATAACAAATGAAAAATAGAAATTAGTCAAAAAGGTGATTTTTTGGTAGGATGTCAATAAAGCAAAAGGGGTGGATAGTCAACAAGATAATCTACCCCTCTTCTTATTTTAAGCTTATGATTTTTAAATATAATAAACAAATAAATAAGAAAAAATGGGAATCAATAATGAAATTTAAAGGAATGTTTGGAATTAAATTTCCAGATAAAATTTCTATTACAGAAGAAGATGAATTATACGCACAAAGAAAAGTATAAAAGGGGACGCTCCACTTTTAGTCGGGGTTTTAGTCATTTTGATTGATAATGTAAATAACAACAAAAAAATTGCTTAAAAAGCGATTTTTTTGTTATCATAGAATGTATTAAGTAATAATTAAGAATATAAAGAGGGAGAGGGGAAAGCTAAAAAAATATTTATTTGTTGTCGTGGTATGATGAGAACCCCACCCTTGAACTGCGACGAGCGAATAATTAAAGTAATAGAAGGAGTTTTCGTTTTTCCACAGAAAAAACTTGACATATATTTGTTATAACGCTATATTGATAGTGTACTTGTGAGGCGTCAGCCTTATTCGGCTAATTCTTAAGCTGAAGGCAAGTATAACAAAAAAACCTTCGTTAAGATGGTTTTTTTGTTTAATTAGTCTTCATTTAAATTTCCTTTAGATTTTCGTATAAGTTTAATACCTCTGTATTGATTTGTTGTCCATGCTGGTATAACACTCCAAAAATGTTTCTGACCATTACCAACTTGTCTTATAATTACTTTAATTCTATAGTTTTTGATTACAGCTATAAATCCCCAGCAACATACTACAACTGTTTCTTTAACTCTTTTTTTAAATTTCTTTTTGTCTATTTCGGTTAAACTTTCATCATATTCTTGATAAGTAGTTGAAAGTCCAATTATATATTTAGCATTAGGGATTAATTTAAATTTCATTATTTGGTCTTCTTTTTTTCTTTCCTTTCTTTTTCTTTTATAAACAATATGATTAAATCCTTCGGGTGTAAAATGGACAAACTCGTTATTAAGAGCAGGACATTGAATACGTCCTATTTTTTTATAAAAATTATAAGTATTTTCTTTTATTTTTTCGTAATTAGATATGTTTTGCATTTATAAAGTTTATCCTGTTTTATTTTAGTAGTTAATATTTTTTATATATTCAAAAAATAAAAATTGCTTAAAAAGCGATTTTTTTGTTATCATAGAATGTATTAAGTAATAATTAAAAATATAAAGAGGGGAGAGGGGAGAGCTGGCAGAGCCCCGACCTTTTTTCGAGAGGGAGAGGAAGTTTTGTAGAGGTCGGGTCTCGGAGAGGGAGAGAGAAATTAGAAATTAAAAATTACTAATTTATTATAATTATATTGGAGTTATAATGGATATAGTGTAAGATTAAAATTAATTTTTTATTTATGCATTACCAATTTTTTTTAGATGAAACTGGAGATCATGGTTTATCGTTTATTGACCCAAATTTTCCTTTGTTTTTGTTAGCTGGTTGCCTTTTTGAATATAAAGAATTAGAAAAATTAGAAAACGAAATAAATATTTTTAAAAAAGAGTTTTTTGGAACAACAGAAGTTATTTTACATTCTCGTGATATTAGAAAATGTGAAGGTGTTTTTCAAATTTTATTTGATTTAAAAATTAAAGAAAAATTTTACAAAAGATTCAACAATATTATTAATAATACAGATTTTTCTATTATAGGTGCAGGAGTTAATAAAGAGGAGCATATTAAGAAATATAGTAAAGGAGCAAAAGATCCTTACATTATTTCTTTGGGTTTTATTATAGAAAGATTAATTTTTTGTTTAGATTCAAAATCAAATTTAGCTGATGTTGATATTAAAATTGAAAAACGTGGCAAAAAAGAAGATAAACAGCTTTTGAGTCAATATAATACAATATTAGACAGGGGGACATATTATGTAAATCCAGAAAGATTGAAAAATAGAATTAGTGATTTTAAATTCTTTTTCAAAAAAGACAACATAATTGGTTTACAAATTGCCGATTTATGTGCTTATCCTTTGGCTAGACATGTATTAAATTCAAAAGAGCCATATATTCCATTTCAAATTATAAAAAACAAACTTTATTGTAATGAAAAAGGAGAGTACGATGGATATGGGCTTAAAATTTTTCCTTGATAAAAATAAAAAGTCCCTTTGCAGGACCTTTTACCGACTGGGAGACACCCCAATCCATTTATTATAATATCAATATTATAATCACTTGTCAAGACTTTTTGATAGGTCTAAGTGCTGGTAAAGGTATTAGCGATAGTTAAACAAATTTTTAATATCTCCCCCTACCACTCTGACCTATTAATATAGTATCATATATTTTTAAAAAATGCAATGTATCTGTGGATAACTACAAAAGAAAATGGGCAGAAAATGGGGTCAGGAGCGTTTTTAATTAAAAAGAATAAAGAGGGGGAGAACTGGCAGAGACCCGACCTCTTTTAGAGAGGGAGAGGAAGTTTTGTAGAGGTCGGGTCTCGGGGGAGGAGAAAGAGGGAGAGGGAAAAGTTTGGGAGGAGGTCTGACCTCTAAATACTTGAAAAATGGGGTCACAAAAATGGGGTCAGGAGCGTTTTAAAATGAGGTCAAGGGCGTTTTTTGTATTTTTTTTAAAAAAAACGAAGAAATGAGAAGATATACTTTTTAATTGATTATAATGATATAATAGAAATATAATAATCAATTAAATAAAAATATGGAGAGAATAAAACCACATTCAAAAATTATTAGATTATTTTTCTTTTGGTCTGGCATTATTGCCACATTAGCTTATCGTGTTATTATTGTTTTAAACTTTTATGATCCTTTGTGGGTAAAAGTTGCTTGGTATATTGGAACAGTTGGTTTTATTGTTTATTTTTGGCATCGTTATGATACTCAAAAGAAAAGAGCAGAATTAGTTAGAGATTATAATTTAGTTGAATTAGTTGAAAATACTGATTGTGGTAATAAAGAACAAAAACAAGCTCTTCATTATATTGTTAAAACAACTTTAACTTCAAAAGCAAGATATAATTCTCTTTTTATTCTTTTACTCTCTATTTTAGTTTTAGTTATTGGAATAATAATGGATATGGTGTAAGATTAAAATTAGTTTTTTAAAATAATTATATTCAAACAAAAATTTCAGATAAAGAAATTAGAGAACCCAACGGAGAACTAAAATGACAGAGACAAAAATATATTGTCCTGAATGTGAGAAATATGTAGCTGAAATAATTGAAACAAAAGAAAAACAATGTATTACTGATGATGGGATAAGATATAAAGAGAATATTGTATGTTGTAAATGTCAGATTTGTGGTTATAGTTGGGAAATGATTTTAACAGTAGAACGAATTTAATGAAAAATAATGTTAGTTTGATTTTTTCTAAAGAAAAACTGGAATGAGACCCGACCTCTCTTAGAGAGGGAGAGGAAGTTTTGTAGAGATCGGGTCTCGGGGAGGGAGAGAAAAATCAAAAATCAAAAATTAAAATGACAAATCAAAAATCAAAATAGAAAGAAGGGAAAGCTGGGAAGAGGTCAGACCTCCAGGGAGAGGGAAAAGTTTGGGAGGAGGTCAGACCTCCAAGGAGAGGAAAAATCTTTGGGGAAGTCGGGTTTTGAGTAAAAGAGCAAAAAAGAGGAATTTAATAAGACCTGAATAATTCAGGTCTTTTATATTTATTTTAGTTATGTTAAAATTTTATAAAGGTTGTATAGGTTGTAAAAATTATATTAAATTAAAAAATGTTGAGTAGTATAGATTAATTTATTAATTATTATCCATCACAACCAGTTTCGTTTTTAGCGGAATGGTGTGAGGACAAGAAATTATGAATAAAAAGTTTATTATTATAGCTATTGTTTGTTTGGTCATTGCTCTAATTGGAGGAATTTTTATTTACCAAAATTCTAAAAAATCAGATAATGAAACGAATAATGAGGAAGAAACGAATCAAGATTTAACTGCTGATTGGGTGATATATAAAAGTCCAACTAGGGGATATCAAATAAAACATCCAGCTGATTGGACAATGGATGATACTGGCGAAATTTATCAACAATCTGATGTTCTTATGGCTCCAGATAAAAATGCTGCAATTGTAATAACTATATTTCAAGACCTAAGGATATTAGAACCAAACGGAATAGAAACTATTGTTAAAGAAGTTGAAGATGCATTTGCAAACGACCAAAATCATGTAGTTAAGACGTTTGAAAAAGGAACAGAAGGATATGTTACAGGGGGAAGTTATTCTGATGGAACTGAAAACTGGGCATTTAAAGAAGTTGGTGTTTATATGTTAGATGGAATAGGAGTTAATGTTCGAGCTAACACAAAACAAGAAATGGCAATTAAATATGGAAAAACTCTTGATGCAATAATTGAAAGTTTTAAATCAATTGGAGAATAAAAAATTAGAATTAAATATTAGAAATTTTTGATTTAAAATTTATAAAAAAGACCTGAATTGTTTAGGTCTTTTTTATTTTTAAAAATTATTAGGACTTTACAAATAGATTTCAAATAGTGTAGAATGAATTAATAATTAAATATATATTTGTATGGTTAAGAAAATAAAAAAATCTGAAAAAATTATAAAAAAGAAGTTAAAAAAACTTTTAAATCCAGTTAAAAATATTAAGTTAAAGAAAAAACTTTTGTTAGAAAAGAAAATTGAAAAGCAAAAAATTAAAAAAGATAAATTAAAGAAGTTGAAAAAACTTTTGTTAGAAAAGAAAATTGAAAAGCAAAAAAAGAAAAAAGACAAATTAAAGAAGTTGAAAAAACTTTTGTTAGAAAAGAAAGCTAAAAAGAAATTAAAAAAACTTTTAAAGAAAAAATCTTTATTAAAAAATAAATCTGGAAAGAAAAGCAAAAAAATAATTAAACAAAAATCTGAAAAAATTGTAAAAAAGAAAATATCTTTATTAAAAAATAAATCTGGAAAGAAAAGCAAAAAAATAATTAAACAAAAAAATGAAAAAAATATAAAAAAGAAATCAAAAAAGATTTTAAGGCCTGTTATAAAAAAGAAATTAAAGAAAAAATCTTTATTAGAAAATAAAGCCGGAAAAAAGAAAATAAAGAATTTTAAAAAGATTTTAAATAAAAAAAGAGATTTAGGAGAAATAATTAAAATTTCTAAAATTGAAAATGACCCAACAGTTCACAAAACAAAAATAAGAGTAATTGGAATTGGAGGAGGTGGGAGCACAATTGTTTCTGAAATTATTTCAAGAGTTAAAAAAGCTGATTTTTATGTTGCTAATACTGATATTCAAGCATTAAAAGAATCGTCTAAAGTAGCAAAAATATTTCATTTCGGAGAGAAAATTACTAATGGATTAGGAACAGGCATGAATATTGAATTAGGAGAAATGGCTGCTAATGAAGAACAAGATAGAATAGAAAAGATTTTAAAAGACCAAGATTTATGTATTCTTATTGCTTCTCTTGGCGGAGGAACAAGTTCAGGAGCTACTCCTGTTTTTTCTAAGATTTCTAAAAATTTAGGTAATATTACATATGGAATTTTTACTTTACCTTTTGAATTTGAAGGAGAGAAAAAAATGGAGGCTGCTTTAGAATCATTAGAAAAAATAAAGCCAAATCTTAATGTTTATACAGTTATTCCAAATGAAAGAATTTTTGAGATAGTAGATAAAAACACTCCATTAGGTGAAGCACTCTCAGCCATTAATGAAAGATTGGCTGATAATTTAGGAGGATTAATTGAAATGATTTATTCTCATGGATTAATTAATATTGATTTTGCTGATTTAAAAACTATTTTGTCTGGGAAAGGACGTCTTACTTATTTAAATGCTTCAGAAATTGAAAAAGTTGATAGAGATGAAATATTAAAAAAAGTAATTTCAAGTGTTTTGCATCCATATAATATAAAAGGGGCAAAGGGTATTTTGTATAATATAACGAGTGGAAAGAACATTCAACTTTCAGAAGTTTCTCAAATATCTAATATAATTTCTGAATCAGCGAATAAAAATGCTAAAATTATTTTTGGAATTAATCAAAATCAAAAGAATCAAGATAAAATTAAAATAACCTTACTTGCTACTGGGTGTATAACGAAAGGTGCTTTGTATCATCCATTGAAAGAAAATAAATTTGATTTAAAATCGTCTCGAAAAAAGAAGAAAATAAAAACAGGAAAGAAAAAGAAGATAGAAAGTAAAGAAAAAGAAGATAAATCTAATTTAGATTTAAAGAAAAAGAAAAATAAATTACAAAAGAAAAAAAATGTGATCAAAAAATCTATTCAAAGCTCTTCTGTTAAGAATAAACTTATTAGTAATGCTGTGCCAGTTCGTATTGTACCAGATCGTATTATTACTAGTGAACAAAATATTACTGATAAACAAAGCATTACTAGTAAAAATAGTAGTGATATGAGTGAGAAAGATTTAAAAACTTCATCTAAGATAAAAACAATTTTTTCTAATAAACTTGTTGAAAATAGTGAGGTTAAAAAAGAAAATAAACAAAAGGAAAAGATAGAAAAGGAAATTGAAAAAGAAGAAATCAATCAAAATAAACAAGCATCTCAAGATATTCCTATTCGCATTAATAATCCAACTGATAATCCAACTGATAATCCAACTGATAATCCAACTGATAATCCAACTGATAATCCAACTGATAATCCAACTGATAATCCAACTGTTAATGTTGAGATATTATCTTCTGGTCAAAAAAAACCAGAAGAATTAAAGAATATGTTTAAATTTGAAAATAATAATAAAATTAGAAAAAATGCGCTTCAATTAAAAAAAGAAGCAGAGGAAGCAGAAAAAGATTTATTAGATCAGGAAAAAATCTGGGAAATACCAGCTATATTAAGAAGAAAAAAATAATAATAATAAACAATAGATATTATGGAGATTAAAAAAGCAATAATTCCAATTGCTGGCCTGGGAACAAGATTTTTACCTTTGTCTAAGGTTGTTTCAAAAGAACTATGGCCGATTGTTGATGAACCAGTTATTCAGAAAATTATTACAGAAGCAAAAAATTCAGGCATTACTGAAATAATTTTTGTGATTAGTCCAGGAAATAAAAAACTTTTAGATTATTTGAAACCAGACCTAGAAATTGAAAAAAGATTAGAAAAAAGTAAAAAAACTCAAATTTTGAAGGAATATAGAAATTTTCATCAATCTTTTAAAAATATTTCTTTTAATTATGTGTTCCAAAAAAAACCCTTAGGAGATGGACATGCTATTTTACAAGCAAGAAAATTAATAGGGGATGAGCCAGTTGCTGTTTTATTTGCTGACGATATTGTAGATTCAGAAGTTCCTTGTCTTGAACAAATGAGACGTGTTTTTAAAACATGTCAAAAACCAATTCTTTCTCTTTACCGCCTTCCTAAAGATAAAATTTCTTCTTACGGAACAGTTGGTGTCCAAAAAATAGCTAATCGTTTTTTTAAAATTAAAGAAATTGTTGAAAAACCAGAACCAGAAACAGCGCCTTCTGACTTAGCGATCGTTGGAAAATATATTTTAACTCCAGAAGTTTTTAATTATCTTAAAAAAGCAAAGCCAGGATTTAAAGGAGAAATAATTCTTGCTGATACTCTTGCTAAAATGTTGCAAGAAGGGAAAATAATTTATGGTTATGAGTTTCAAGGGAAATGGTTTGAATGTGGAAATAAACTTGCTTGGCTTAAATCTCATCTTTATTTTTCTTTAAAAGATCCTCGTTTCGGACCGGACTTGAAAAAATTTTTAAAAGATGTAAAATAAAAAAGGTTCTTTAATAAGAAAGGATAAAAAATGGTAGATTCAAACAAAACACTAATAAATGGAATAAGACTAGGTTGTCTTTATTCTTATGGTTGTAATTCAGCGGATATTAATAATCTCAATGAAGATCTTTTAGGTTTTGCGAAATCTCTTTCACAAGAATCTATTGATAGGGCTATTATTGTATTAGCACATTTAGATCCTTATAAAAATTATCAAGAAGATAAGTTGGAAGAAATTTTTGGGGAGAAAAGAGTAATAACTTATTGGCTTGGATCTTTAAATTGTGATTTTAAAGAAACTCATAATTGGTATGTGCTTTTAGATATTTTAAGAATTCAAAAAGAATCAAAGCATAATTTACCAGATAGTTTAATTCAAAAACTTCTTGATTGCTCAATTTCTTATGGAAAAGTGATTAAAATTTTAGAAGATGGTTGGATAGTAGTTCGTCATTTCAAATTGGTAGTTAGAAATGGAAAGTTTAGTTGGGAAGCAATTATCAAAGACAAAGCATTAGAAAGCTTGGCAGAAGGCATAGAAGAAGGTGATTTTGTTTCAATACATTTAGAAATAATTAGAGAAAAGATTTCAGAAGATCAAATAAGGATTATTGAAGAGAAAACTAGGTCTGTTCTAGAAAATATATAAAAGCATGAATAATTTCATGCTTTTTTAAACTTTCCTTTTATTTTTTATTTTGGTAAAATAAAATAATGTGTATTAACTTACCTGTTAAAGTGTCTTTAATAAAAGACAATAGAATTTATATTCAAGGGAGAGAAAAGCAAGTATCTGGTTCTTTAATTAAAATAAAGGTAGGTGATTATGTTTATTTACAAAATAATTTTATAATACAAAAAATAAATAAAAAAGATGCTCAAGTAGTTATTAATTTAGTTAAAAATGGATAAAAAACCTAAAATTGCAATTATTTCTCTAACTTCTTGTGAAGGATGTCAGTTTGTTATTTTAGATTTAGGCAAGAAGTTTTTTAATTTTTTAAAAAAAGTTGATTTAGTTGATTTTAAATTGATTGAAGATGCTCCATTTCCTAAAGGTGCAAAAATAGATGTTGCTTTTGTAGAAGGTAATCCAATTAGAAAAGAAGAAGTTGCTGTTCTTAAAGAAGTAAGAAAAAGAGCAAAATTTTTAGTTGTTATAGGAAATTGTGCTTCTTTAGGTGGAATTCCAGAACTTAAAAATTATCAAAACAAAGAAAAAACAATTAGATATATTTATAAAAATATAGAAGGAATTGAAAATCCAGAAATTAAAGAAATTGATAATTTTGTAAAAGTTGATTTTACAATTAGAGGTTGTCCAATAAATGGAGAAGAGTTTTTAAAATTTGCTAATTCCTTAATAAAAGGAAAAATTCCAAAATTTATTCAAAAACCAGTTTGTACAGAATGTGATTATATGGGAAAAGATACTTGTTTTTTGAGGAGGAAAGAACCATGCTTAGGTCCAATTAGTGTAGCAGGATGTACAGCAATTTGTCCAAGAGGGGAATTTCCATGTTATGGATGTAGAGACATTATAGAAACAATTCAACCAAAAGGATTTTTAAAATCATTAGAAAAAATGAAATCTAAACAAGATATTGAAGAAAATTTAGAACTTTTTGGAATAAAAGATGGTATAGAAGAAAAATATAAAAATAAAAATAATAAATAATAAATAATTATGAAAATATCTGTTCCACATATACATAAAATTGAAGGGGATATTGGATTATGGGCTGAGGTTACTAAACAAGGAAAAGTTGAAAGTCTTAAAATGCAGGGCTTAATTGGCCTACGCCAAATTGAGGGTATTTTGATTGGTAGAAAAGTTGAAGAAGCGCCAGTTGTTATTTCAAGAATTTGCGGTATTTGTCCAGTTGTTCATATTTTAAATGCTATTTGTGCTTTTGAAAACGCTTTATCTTTAAAAGTATCTCCTTTAACTATTTTATTAAGAAAATTAATGCTTGCTTCTCAGATAATCCAAAGTAATGCGCTTCATTTATTTTTTATGTCATTGCCAGATTTCTTTAATATTGAAAATGATTTAGATTTACTTAAGAAATTTCCAAAAGAAGCAGATGCAGCTATGAAGGTAAGAGATTATGCGCTGGATATTACAAAAGTTGTAGGAATAAGAGCTGTTCATCCTTTAACTTTTAAGATAGGTGGATTTAGAAAAATGCCAGATAAAGAAAAACTTAAAAAGCTTTTAGAATCTTCTAAATTAGCAATTAAAAATGCTTTAATCTTAGAAAAGACATTAAAAAAGGTATCTTATCCAAAGTTTGAAAGAAAAATAAATTTTGCATCTCTTTATTCAAAAAAAGAATATCCATTTTATCAAGCTGATTTAATAAAAATAAAAGATGAAGAAATAACAATTAAAGATTTTTATTCAAATGAATTAATAGAAGATTTGAAGCAAGCCCCAATTAAAAAAGTAAAGTTTAGAGGAGAAGAGTATATGTTAGGCTCAATAGCAAGAGTTAAAAATAATAACGCTCTATTAAATCCAATAGCCAAAAGAATTTTAGAAGATTTTGTAAAAGAGCAGGGGATTGATAAAGAAAAAATGTTTGATAATATTTTCTATAATCTTTTTTACCAATTTGTTGAAGTTGTTCATTTCATAGAAGAAACTGAAAAGATTATTAAACAAGTTTTGATTATGGATTTAAATGAAAAGCCAAAATTAATTAAAATGAAACAAGGAACAGGATTAACGGCAATGGAAGCTCCTCGTGGAACATTGTTTGATTTTATGGAAATAGATAAAAATGGCAGAGTATTAAATTGTAATATTATTACTCCAAGTGCTCAATTTTTAAATAATTTAGAGAAAGATATTAAACTTTATTTACCAAAAATTATTAAAATGTCTGAGAAAGAACGAGCAAGAAAAATAAGGTCATTAGCAAGAGTTTATGACCCTTGTATTTCTTGTGCAACGCATTAGTTAAAAAAATTAAAACTAATATTCTAGCAAATAAATTGATTAAAATTTAAAAATTTATGTATGATTTAATAATTATTGGCGGAGGACCTGGTGGAGTTACAGCAGGTATTTATTCTGCCAGACAAAGATTAAAAACTTTAGTTATTACAAAAGGATTTGGAGGTCAGATGGCTAAAAAGGCAGTTGATATTGAAAATTATCCTGGATTTGTAAAAATTCCAGGAATAGATTTAGTTAAGAAATTTGAAGAGCACTTAAGAGCTCAGGATGTTGAAATTAAAAGAGAAGAAGCTGTAAAAGTTAATAAAACAAGTAAAGGATTTTCAATTTTTACAGGAGACAAGAATAAATATGAATCTAAAGCAGTTATTCTTGCTTCAGGAGCAGATCCAAGGCCATTAGAAGTTCCAGGAGAAAAAGAATTTATTGGAAAAGGTGTGAGCTATTGTTCAGTTTGTGATGGACCTATATATAAAGATAAAACAATAGTTATAGTTGGAGGAGGAAACTCTGGTTTTGAGACGGCTTTATTTTTAAAGGATTATGTCAAGAAAATATATATTTTAGAATATGGTGCTGAAATAAAAGCAGAAAAAGCGAGTCAAGAAATAGTTGGAAAATCAAAAAAAATTAAAATAATGACTAATACTGCTTTGAGAGAGATTAAAGGAACTAATTTTGTAGAAGAAATAATATATGAAGACTTAATAAAAAAAGAAAAAAAGAATTTAAAAGTTGAAGGTGTTTTTGTTGAAATTGGTACTCAACCAGCTACATCTTTTGTTAAAGATTTAGTTAGTTTTAATGAAAGAGATGAAATAAAAGTTGAATCTGAAACTTGTCAAACTAAAACTCCAGGATTATATGCTATTGGAGATTTAAATGTGGGAAAATATAAGCAAATTGTAACTGCTTGTGGAGAAGGAGCAAAAGCAGCCCTTGCTGCTTTTGAATATATTAAAAAAGTGTAAAGTCATATTAATTGATGAGTTCTAAAATAAAAAGTATTAGAGCAAGAGAGATATTGGATTCTCGTGGTAATCCCACTGTTGAAGTTGAATTAGAAACTAATGATGGATTTTTTATTGATTCAGTTCCCTCAGGTGCTTCAACAGGAAAATATGAAGCAAAGGAAATAAGAGATGAGGGAAAAAGATACAATGGAAAAGGTGTTTTGTCAGCAGTAAGAAATGTTAATGAAGTTATTGGTCCTAAAATTATTGGAGAGAATGTATTAGACCAGGAAAAGATAGATAAAATAATGATAGAATTAGATGGTTCGCCTAATAAATCAAACTTAGGAGCTAATGCAATTTTACCAATTTCAATGGCTGTTTGTAGGGCAGGAGCCAAATCTCAAAAACTTTTATTATATAATTACATATCCAAAATCTCCGGAGGCAAGGCCTCCGTAAGTTTACCATGGCCATGTTTTAATATTATCAATGGGGGAGCACATGCAGGAAATGAACTTGATATTCAGGAATTTATGATTATTCCTCAAGAAAATTCTTTTTCAGAAAATCTTCAAATTGGAACAGAAATATATCATAGTTTAAAAAATATACTTAAAAAACATCTTGGTAGTTATACAACAAATATAGGGGATGAAGGGGGGTTTGCACCTCCAATTTCAATGACTGTTCAAGCATTAAGTTTAATAGATAAAGCAATAAAAAACTATCCTGATGTTAAAATTGGATTAGATTGTGCTGCTACTCAATTTTTAAAAGAGACAAGATATTTTTTAGATGGAACAATTTTTATAAAAGAAGGACTTTTAGATTTTTATCAAGATTTAATAAAAAATTATCCAATTATTTTTCTTGAAGACCCTTTTGCAGAAGAAGATTTTTATTGTTTTCAGGAATTAACTCAAGAGTTTGGAGATAAAATAATTATTGTTGGAGATGATTTGCTTACTACTAATATTGGTAGAATCAAAAAAGCAAAACAAGAAAATGCTTGTAATGGTATTATTATTAAGCCAAATCAAATTGGTACAATAACAGAAACATTATCAGCAATAAAATTAGCAAAATCATATAATTGGAAAATTATTGTTTCTCATAGATCAGGAGATACTTGTGATGATTTTATTGCCGATTTAGCAGTAGGAGTTAGCGCAGATTTTATAAAATCAGGGGCTCCAGTAAGAGGGGAGAGATTATCAAAATATAATAGATTATTAAAAATTGAACAAGAAATAACCCATCACAACCAGTTCCGCTAAAAGCGGAATGGTGTGAGGGCGAGATAATAAATAAATAATTCGTTTTAAATTTTTTAAAATTATGGCTAAATTATTTTTGTTAAGGCATTTTAAATCACAATGGAATTTGGAAAATAGATTTACCGGCTGGGTAGATGTTCCTTTATCGCAAGAGGGGATTAAAAAAGCGAAAGAAACTTCTCAAAAAATATTTAAATATAAGATAGATAATATTTATTCATCTCCATTAATCAGAAACCAAGATAGTGTTTCAAAGATTTTAGAGTATGTTAAAAAATATCCCATTTTTATTCATCTTGATTTTGGAAAAATGAAAAGATGGGGAAAATTTAAAGAATTGAATAAAAATTATTTTCCAGTATATATTTCTCAAAATTTAAATGAAAGATATTATGGTAGATTGCAAGGATTTAATAAAGATAAGATTATAAAAGAATATGGGAAAGAAAAAGTTCATTTATGGAGAAGGGGATTTAAAGATTGTCCACCAGGAGGAGAGAGTTTGAAAGATACATATAGAAGAGCTGTTCCATTTTATCGTGCTAATATAGAGAAAGATTTAAAAAAAGAAAGAAATGTTTTGATTGTAGCAAGTCATAATTCTTTAAGAGCGATTGTAAAACATATTGAAAAAATTTCTGATAAAGATATAATTGATGTTGAGGTTGCCTATGGTGGTTTAATAAAATATGAGTTTAGTAAAAAATTAGAATTAAAAAATAAACAAATTTTTTAGGGGCCTGTCCTGAACTTCTTGAAGGGCTTGTCCTGAATTTACTGAAGGGCTTTACAAGAAAAGCTAAATGTAATAATATTAGAATATTAGTCGGACTGTTAATAATTAATTTAAATTAGAATATTAAAAATATGAATAAAAATTTTATACCAATAGCTATTTTAATTGTTGGAATATTAATCGCTGGAGTGGCTTTTTTTGCAAATAAGTCAGGAGGAGATCAAGATGTTTCAGAAGTTATGTCAATTGAAGAGGCAGGGACAAAAGTTATAGACTTTATCAATAATGAACTTTTAAAAGGACAAGCAACTGCTATTTTAGGAGAAACATCAGAAGAGAATGGATTGTATAAGATAAAATTTAATATTAATGGACAAGATATTGAATCTTATTTAACTAAAGATGGAAATCTTTTTTTCCCAGAAGCAATTAAGTTGAATGAATTTTCAAGTGAGCCAGCAGTAGAGCAAGGATTTACAATCGGTGATTTTTCAGTAAGTTCTGATGAACTTTGTACTGAAAATGGAAAACCAATTGTTTATTTCTTTGGTTCTGAAACATGTCCTTATTGTCAATGGGAACATCCAGTTATTAAAAAAGTAGTTGAAAAGTTTGGAGCTGAAATTGTTTATCATGATAATATGGATAATGACGCAGATTCAGAAATATTTGCTAAATACAGCACAGGTGGAATTCCAACATTAGTAATGGGATGTAGATATTTCAGAGTTGGAGCTGGTCAAGAAGCAGGAGAAGAAGCAGAAACAAATAATTTAACTGCTTTAACTTGTAAACTTACCGGAAATAAACCAGAGGGTGTTTGTAGTGAAGTTCAAGATTTAATTGATCAGATTACTAATTAAATTATTAATAATAGCGTCATTATGACGCTATTATTTTTTAAAAAAGATGGAAAATAAAAAAGTTCGTGTATTTAGTACTCCGACCTGTCCATATTGTGTTACTTTAAAAGAATATTTGAGAGAACATAATATTGATTTTGAAGATATTGATATTTCACAAGACCAAAAAATGTCAGAAGAAATGGTTGAAAAATCAGGTCAAATGGGTGTTCCTGTTATTGATATTAGTGGGGAATGGGTAGTTGGTTTTGATAAAGCAAAAATAAATGAATTATTAGATATAAGAACCTAACTCACTTCGTTCGTTAGAACCTTGATTCGCTAATGTAAAATCATATAATCTTAAATTTAAAGAATAAATAATTTTATTATGTCAATAAAAATTGCTATTAATGGTTTCGGAAGAATAGGGCGTCCTGTTTTTCGACAAATATTAGAAAATCATCCTGATTTAGAAGTTGTTGCTATTAACGACTTAACAGATAATAAAACTTTAGCTCATATTTTAAAACATGATTCTGTTTATGGAACATATAATAAAGATGTTAGTTTTTCTGAAAATAGTATTTCAGTAGATGGAAAAGAATTTAAAGTTTTTGCTGAACCAGATCCTGAAAAATTACCTTGGAAAGATTTAGAAGTTGATATTGTTTTAGAATGTACTGGATATTTTAGAAAATTAGAAGAAGCTCAAAAACATATTAAAGCAGGTGCTAAAAAAGTTATAATATCTGCTCCAGGAAAAGGGGAGGGGATTCCAAGTTTTGTTTTAGGAGTTAATGAAAATGAATTTGATATTGATAAAGATGATATTGTAGATATGGGTTCTTGTACTACAAATTGTCTTGCTGTAATTGCAAAAGTAATAAATGACAATTTAAAGATTAAAAATGGATTTATGACAACAGTTCATAGTTATACCAATGACCAAAGAATTTTAGATTTACCCCATACAGATTTAAGAAGAACAAGAGCTGCTGCATTAAATATTATTCCTACTACTACTGGAGCTGCTAAAGCAATTGGCAAAGTTATTCCTGAATTAGATGGAAAATTAGATGGAATTTCTTTACGTGTGCCAACTCCTAATGTTTCTGTTTTGGACTTAGTCGTTGAAGTGGAGAAAGAAACAACTACTGAGGAAGTTAATCAATTATTTAAGAAAGCTAGTAAATTAGAAGAATTTAAAGGTATTTTAGATGTATCAGATGAATTATTAGTTTCAACTGATTATATCGGAAATACTTATTCAGCAATTGTTGATTTAGATATCACAAATGCTCATGATAATTTAGTTAAAGTTCTTGGTTGGTATGACAATGAAATGGGATATTCAAGTAGAATGGCTGACTTTGCTGAATTTATTGGAAAGAAGTTAAAAGGATAAAAATATAAGAACCTAACTCGCTTCGCTCGTCAGAACCTTGATTCGCTAAGGTAAAATCATATATTCTTGAATTAAGAACCTAACTCGCTTCGCTCGTCAGAACCTTGATTCGCTAAGGTAAAATCATATATTCTTGAATTA
>JBDREW010000025.1:0-4847 GCA_043819385.1 Candidatus Nealsoniibacteriota bacterium
CCTTAATTTAAGCAGAGAGATTAAAAAAAGAATTATCAATGGACAGAAAGGTAATAAATTTCTTTTAGTAAAAGGTAAGGAAACAGAAAACGGGAAACCCATTTATCTTACCCAGAGAGACATTAGAGAAGTGCAATTAGCAAAGGCTGCAATATTTGCTGGTATAAAAATACTTTTAAAAGAGGTAAATATTCCTCAGGAGGATATTCAAAAAATATTATTAGCTGGAGCATTTGGTAATTTTATTGATAAAGAGAGTGCAATAAGAATAGGATTGATTCCTTATTTACCTTTAAAGAGAATAAAATTTATTGGTAATGCTGCTGGAAGGGGTGCAGAGATGGCTTTACTGTCAACCAAGATGAGAAAAATAAGCCAGAAAATTTCTAAGAAAATTAGATATATTGAATTATCTTCACGTCCTGATTTTCAGGAAGAATTTATCGAGGCAATGTTTTTTAATTTTGTTAGTTAAGAATCCCTTTAATAAGTTGGGGGAAGGAATCCTTTGGTAATTACATTTACTATTATTAATATTTTAATACTTCTTTATTAACGATATTTATTGGTCTTCCTCCTTCTAAAACTCTTTTCACCTCTTGGGCGGCTAATTTTCTTAATTCTACTTCTGCTTCAACTGAATTCCAGGCTACATGCGGGGTATATATTATCTTGTCGGTATTCATTATATCAGTTAAGGATGGTGGATCTTTTTCCAATACATCTAATGCTGCTCCTGCAATTTTCCCATCTTGCAGAGCTTTATATAATGCCTTCTGATTAATAATTTCTCCCCGACTGGTATTAATTATAAAAACTCCCTTTTTCATTATTTCTATTTCCTCAAAGTCAATTAAATGTTTGGTATATTTATTTAAAGGACAGTGCATAGAGATATAATCTGATTGACGTAAAAGAGTGTCTAATTTTACTTTTTTAGCACCATATTTAGATATTATTTTACCATTTACCAAAGGATCATACACAATTATTGAAAGTTTAAAAGGATGAAATTTTTCTGCTACCCTTTTTCCAATATTACCGAAACCTATGATTCCTAAGACCCTATTCTCCAATCTAAAAATAGGATCACCTACCAGAGGATCCCAGCATCCCCTTTTTACTGACTGGTCATATTTCGAAATTTTTCTTATTAAATTTAATAACAAAGCAACGGTATGAGTAGAGACTTCTTCTACACAATATCGAGGTACATTGGCGACGAATATTTTCTTAAGAGTTGCTGCCTCTAAATCAATATTGTCTATTCCAACTGCGTATTTGACTATTACTTTACACTTATGTAAATTTTTTATTACTTTTTTTCCAATAGGAATATAAGAAACCAATAAGCCATCCATATTCGAACAGATTTTAATTACATCTTCTTCAGTCTTGCAATGGCCAATAATTACCTCTGCATTGGTTTCAGCAAGAATATCTTTTTCTATATGAAAATTCTGATGATAGGGATCGGTTATTAATACCTTAAATTTCGAATTCATTTTTACTCACACTCTAATAATTATTTTTAAATTTTCCGGTTTAAGATAATTATCAAGAGCTCTTGCAATATTTTTAAGTGGTTCGATTGAAGTTATTAAAGGAGTTACTGATATGCGGTTTTCTTTTAATAATTTTAAAGCAATATTAAAATGAAAAGGTTTGTAGGCGGAGGTTCCAATAATTTTAATTTGGTCATAGTGTATCCGATTAGAATTGAGTAATATCTCAGGTTTTGAAATAGCACTCCCAAAAATAAACAATGTTCCTTGTTTTCTGGTCAATGAAAAATTTTCTTGGATAATGCTTTCTTTGAAGACAGTGCTTATTACTAAATCAGCACCTTCAGAACCAGTCTCTTTCATAATGAATTTTTCTAAATTTACTTTTCTTGGGTTAACTACCACAGCTCCAAAATTTTTTGCTATATCTCTTCGGTATTTACCAATTTCACTGACTATAACTTTTGATGCCCCGCTTAATAAGCTTAACTGAAGCAGTAATGAACCCATTACACCTGCGCCGATAATTACAATTGTCTCTCCCAGCTTAATACTGCATTTTTCCAAAGCTTCGATACAGCAAGCAATAGGCTCTAAAAATGTAGCTTCATTGGTAGATAATTTATCGGGGATTTTAAGTAAAGCAATTTTAGCGAATTTTTCTTTTATGGAAACATATTCAGCAAAGCCTCCATTTGATGCCCTTTGTTTATTTTCACATAATTCGAATGATCCTCTTTGACAATAGTTGCAATATCCACAGTTAACCGCATGAATTACTGCTACTCTATCTCCTATTTTAAAATCTTCATTTTTCTTAGAAATTTTTGCTATTGTGCCCACATACTCATGACCTAATATTACAGGAGGTTTAAAATAATGGCTTTGACCTTCTTGATATGCTTTAACGTCAGACATACAAATTCCACAGGCAGCAATTTTTATCATAATATTATCCTGATTTGCAGGCAAATCTACTTCTTCAATTTTTATATTCTTTTTTTCGTATAAAACAGCTGCTTTCAACATTTACCCCTAAGTTTTAATTTTAAAAAATCTTTAAATTTCTCCCAGCTCTTTAAATAATTCTAAGTTATTTTGATAAAGTTTTTTATAAATAAGAAACAAACGCGAATAATGATGATAGTGTTTTTCCATGTTAGGCTGGAATATTCTATCTATATGTACCATCTCTTTTGCAGCTTCATTAAAACTATAGATTTTTAATCCCATCATTGCTAAGATTGCTCCGCCTAATAATCCACTTTCATAAACCTTTAATTTAATAACTTCTTTCCCTAGAATATCAGCTTTTATCTGGTTTAGGTAATTATTTTCCGCTCCGCCTCCAGAAACTCTCAAATAATCAGGAATATTTTCTTTATTAGAAATACTTCGTAAAATTTCGAAATTCTGCAAAATACTAAATCCGATGCCTTCCAATATAGCTCGATAAAGATCGAATCTTGAGTGTTGGCTATTCAATCCGAAAAATATTCCTCTTGCGCTCGAATCCCATATTGGACTCCTTTCTCCTTCTATATAGGGGAGAAATACCAAAGGTGTAAATTTGGTAAAAGCATTTTTATTATTTTTAAGAATCATTTCATTTTGTTTTTTATCATTTCCAATAATATTTTTTATATACCAATCAATGGACTTTCCACTTGCTTGAGTTGCTTCAAAGATAATTTGGAGGTTATTGTAAAATGGATAACCAAAATAGGGTTGTTTCTTTGTTCGGAATAGATTAACTTGTTGGTCAATTGAAATTCCTATAATTTCAGAAGTTCCACTAATATTATAACACATATTTTTTTTAGTGATTCCCGTACCTACTATACTGGTAATAGAATCCATTTCTCCAGCAATGACCGGAATTCCTTTCGGTAAGCCAATTTCATCTTCCAATGATTTTGTGGTGGTCCCAATCACACTGTGGGAAGGAACAGCTTTTGGAATAATAGACTCAGGAATTTCTAACCGGTTAAGAAGCTCAGAATGCACTTTTCCGGTTTTAACATCTACAAAATCTCTACCGCTTAAAAAGCTGGTTTTACTCTCCCCGGTTAACCTGAAATTTATGTAGTCTTTGGGTTCAAAAAGTGTATAGACTTTCTTCATAGTGCCGGGTTCATTATTTTTAAGCCAGATTAGTTTGGCAATACGGGAGCTCGGAGTGAGGGGAGAAATCATTATTGAGGAATAAAATTCCTCTTTTAATCTTTCTTTAATATATTTTACTTCCTTAAAAGCTCTACTATCTTGCCAGATAATAGCTGGTCTTAAAATTTTCCCCTGTTTATTAACACAAACTAAGGTAGGACTATGTCCACAGCAAGCAATACCAATAATAGAATATTTGGAAATTTTTGTATTTTGTTTTTCCTTTAGAATTTGATAGATCCCAAATTTTACAGCATCCCACCAATCTTCAGGTTCTTGTTCTAAGTTGTTAGGCTTTAAATAATGAGTAGGATAACTAGTTTGAAGGAATTTAACCAATTTCCCTTTTGGGGTAATAGTTGCTATTTTAACTGAGCTTGTTCCTATATCAATAGTTAGGATTACTTCCATAAGATTGTAAACCTTTCTGTAAACAAATAAAAATTATTATTTTTCTGATTTATATATTTTTATGTTAATATTTGCAAATTATTTTTATAATCTAAATGCAAGATAATTGATTTCTTCCAAGTAAAAAAGATGTAATTTTTTCCATTTAAATTATTTTGGTAAATAAAATTTTAAATCGATTATTAAGCTAAAAAATTTCCTTGACACAGTATAATAATAATTGTATTATATATGTAGAACAGCGTTCAATAAAATATTTAACTGCGTTCTTTATTTTACCATAATTTTTTCATTAGTACACAACATAAAAAAATTATCTTTCTATAAATCTCCATAAATAGGACAGCCAAAGATTAAATAAATAATAAAATAAATAAGTTATTATAGGGGTTATACAAAATGGAAAAGAAAATAATTCAGTCCATAGATCGAGCTTTACAAATTCTTGAGTTATTTAGCTTAGAAAAGCCTGAGTGGGGAGTAACTGAAATAAGCAAAGCTTTAAATATTTATAAAAGTAATGTATATAATGTGCTAACCACCTTAGCTGAAAAGGGTTTTGTAATAAAAGATTCTAAAACGGATAAATACAAACTCGGTATAAAGTTTTTTGAGTTGGGAAGTATAGTTATTAAAAATATGGATTTAAGAAAAATAGCTCATCCTTATATAGAAGAGTTGTCTAAGGAATTTAATGAAACAGTGCATTTAGGAGTGTTAGATGAAGGAAGAGTTGTTTCTATAGAAAGGGAAGAATCTGATAAA
>JBDREW010000026.1:0-6061 GCA_043819385.1 Candidatus Nealsoniibacteriota bacterium
AATTAAATCCTTCTAATCCTAAGAATTCAAATATTTGCTCTATAGATTTTGGTGTTATCTTATCAATATTAACCAATCTATATCTGTCTTTTTCTAACCTATTTATTTTTTCTAACATTAATTCATTAAATTTAGCCCAGCTCCAAGAGCATTTTTCAAATAAAGAAAGTCCTTGCCAGGAATTATAAAGATAATCATCTTTTTTAGGTCTTAACTTTGAAAAGTCCCATTTTCTATCTTTATTTTCATCTATTTGAACATTTAAAAATTTTTTATTATCTTCATATCTATTATAAATAGGAACTCTAAATCTATTAAAATCTATTAAACTCCTTACTACATCTCTTCCATCTCTATAAACAAAAATAAATTTTGGTTGCCAAAGACAATTTAGCTCCTCTATAAATAAAAGATAATTTGGATTTTTATCTCCATATATTTTTTTATTATCTATAGTCTCTTTAATTTTATTTATTTTTGACTTATAAATAAATTCTTTAGGAAAAGGAAGAACTGATTCATAATGTAATCTTGAAGATATTCGCAATTTTGGTTCCTGTTCAATAAAAACCTGGGCATTATTAGCTGTGTTTAATATTTCAGCCAAAGCATTTGTCCCAGAGCGAGGATTACCAATAATAAAAAATATTTTATTTTTAGTATTCATTTTTCTGCTAAAATTTCAAAAAATATAGTTAAACCAAAATATTTATCTGGATGAAAAGATAAATTAATTGCCTCTTCCTTAATATCCCAATGTTTTAATTTTCCTTCTGGACCCAAAAGAACTTTTTTAAATCCAATATTCTCAAGAAATAATTTCATTTTTTTAGGATTTACATAAAAATCTTTTTTAGAAAGATAATTTCCAGTAATTTTGAAAACCATTGAATTAAAAGCTGTTTCTAAAGCATATCTCCTTGGTTTAAAATCATTTGAAGGATAAGGATTTTTAATTAAATTATAAATCAACCAGCCCCATCCGTTACTAACAAAATATAAATTACCAGATTTTTTTAAAATCCTAAAAAACTCTTTAAAGGTTTTTTTATAATCAGTTGAATAAATAACACTATAACAGAATATAGCGTCAAAACTATTATCTTCATAAGATAAATCTTCTACGCTTTCATTAAAAAATTCTATATTAGAAAAATTATTTATTTTAGCAATTTCTTTACAGATTTTTATTCTTGATAAAGAAACGTCAATACCTGTAATTTTTTCTGAATTTTGAGCCATTGCAAAACTCCATTGACCAAAACCACATCCAGCGTCTAAAATATGTTTTTTATCCTTAAATCCAATCTGATAAATTCTTTTTTGATATTTTTCCAATCCATCCTTATAAACTCTATCTAAAAACCCTTTATCACGAGAAGTTAGAGTAATTAAATTATTTTCTGGAATTAATATCTTGTTTTTTTCTCCATTCATAATTTATTTCTAATAAAGTTTTAGAAGAAATTTTATTTTCTTTAAGATATAAAAGCAGTTCCTTGAATAAATCTCTTATTCCTGGTTCTTTTTGTTTTCTTCTAAGCTCCATTAATTTATCTGGTTGATTATAATATTTTTTTGCCTCTTGATAAAATTCTAATTTATTACTATTCAAAAATATATGAATAGGATGAAAAATAAATATTTTTAATCCTGATTTTTCAAGAGGAAAATTTTTAATTGAAAATAATCCTTGTTTTTTAAATCCAACACTTTTAAAACAAAATAAATGAAAATAATCTAAAAAATAAATCGGAAATTGAAGAATATTGTCGCCCATTAAAAATGGTTTGATATCATCCTTTAAATACATAAAATAACTACTTTCATATTCTAAATTAAATTTATTATAAATAGGATAAAAACGAGATGAAGTAAATAAGGCATGAAACCTAATTCCTTTTGCTTTCGGATAAATTTTTATAAGATTTCCAATTTCCTTCTCTAATGTCTCTATATTTTTAAAATTTGGGTGAATACATAATTCATGATTTTTTAATTTATCTTTATTAATATTAATATATCCGGTACAAAAAATAGTTGCTTTAACATTATAATAATTAAGCAAATCAATACAATCTTCTAATACTTTGTCTGGCACCCATTCAGTATCAATTGTAATTGCAAAATCATTCATATTTTTTAACTTTTAAAAATAAATATTTTCCATTTTCGTTTAATATAATAAAACGTTTTATTTCCATTTTCAATTTATTAAAAATTAAAATAATTTCTTTCTCGCTAAAACGATTAAAGTGATATTTATCTTCTGATTTTAAAAAAACTTCTTTACTAAATTGCTTAATCCCCTGAACTAATCTTTTTATATACCCTTTTTTTATTAATCCAAAAGCTCTTTTTATTAAATCTCTTTTTTCTTGAAAATCAGGATTAAATATACTTATCCAAATATTAATTTCTCCTCCTTTTTTAAGAACCCTCTTTACTTCTTTTAACACAATTTCAGGATTTATAAAATGATCTAATGTTCCAGCAATAATTACTTGATCAATGGACTCATTTAAAAAAGGTAAATACTCCCCTATTCCTTGAAGAAAAAAATAATTTCTATTTTTATTTCCTAATAATGGATCTAATCCAATAAAATTAACTTTTTCATTTATTCTTTGGTCAAAATAATCTAATCTATTATTAATTCCTGAACCAATATCCAATACATTTCCTTGATGCTCACAAAAATTTCCAAACATTTTTTTAATAACAGAAATATATTTTTTATAATTTAAATCAGGATTCTGATAGGCCTCTAACCCATATTTTTGTTTTTTATTCCATTCTTTGTATGCATTAATTTGGTTAAAAATATTAGGTATTAAACAAGGAACATTATTTTTAATCTCAAATTTTCTTTTACAAGAATAACAACTTAAAAATCCAAAAATTATTTTTTGTTCTGATTCTTGAATAATTTTAATCTCTAAATTATTTTTACAAACTGGACAAGCTAATATATTTAAATTTTTATTTAAAAAATTCATAGTTAACTATAAACAATATCAAATTATTTAGACAAGAATACGATAAATTTTTGAAATCTATATTATTAATTACTTTTTCCTGGCAGATACAAAATAACCAGAAAATTCCCATCCCTTTGGTTGAATAAATTTTATTCCTGAAAAATTATTTTCTTCAAACCAAGATTTTATTTCTTTCTTGGAATGATGACTTGCATATTTTGGATAATACCAATCAAGATTATTTATTATTGAAGAATTATCTCCCCACTCTTTATTATAAAAACATTTTAAAAAATAATCATAGATAAATTTTTGAAGATTATAATTTCCTTTTTTAATTCCCAATAAGGGAATATCAGATTCTATCTTTAAATCATCTTTAAATTTTTGGAGAGATTTACCAAATTTAGCCATTTGTTCAGAAAATTCTTGAACTTCTTTAAATGTCATTTCTGTTGTAATTTCTCTAATTTTATAATCAGCTAATTCACGAAGAAAAGGTTTTTGAGAATATATATAAATTCCTATAAGTCCATTTGGTTTTAAATATTTAGATAAAGTATAAAAAGCTTTTTTAGTATTACCAGTATGATGCAATACTCCATCAGCAAAAATAATATCAAAGAAATTATCCTTAAAAGGTAGATTAAATAAATCTGCTTGACCTATAAAAATATTAGATATATTTTTTGTTTTTTTATATGCTTTTTCAACAGAAAATGATAAATCAACTGCAAAACGATTTACTTTTTTATTTATATTAAATAAATATTCTGGCCAAGCTATTCCACATCCTATATCTAAACAATTCATATTATCTTTAAATACTTTTTTAAGTTCTTCTTTATTTTCAACTCCTAATATAGACAAAAATCGCTCTTTTAAAGATTCTTTTCTCTGTTTTTCATAACCCTCTAATAAATCAGAACTCCATTTATTTCCAAAACTTATAGTTGTTTTATTTTTATCTAAATCATTTGAAAAAGTTTTATCTATAAATCTTGGTACTCCTTTAATTATAGAATAACTATGCTCTTTAGAAATCAATTTCCCACTTATAATTTCTTCTCCAATTAAAGAATCAATTTTTAATTCAAAAAAATCTTTAGTGATTGGATCTTTTAAAAAATTTAACCACTTTTTTTTCATATGTTTATTTAAATTCTTTATTTAAAAATATCTTATTCCACCACTCAAAACAAAGTAAAGACCAGATAAAAAGACGGTGATTTTGTTTGCCTCTTATATGTTCATTAATTAATTTTTCTACTATTTTATAATTAAAATAATTAAAAATATTTGCTTTTTTATCTAAAAGTAATTCTTTTAAATAATCAATACTTTCTCCCTTAAACCAACTAGCATCAGGTCCAGAAAAACCTTGTTTTAATTGATTAGCTATTTTATCAGGAACATATTTACTTAATGCTTTACGTAAAATTATTTTACCATCTCTAGTTTCTTTATAATATTTTTGCTTTTTTGCTAATTCATCTTCTTTGATTCTAAAAATTTGATCAATATTTCTTAATTTGAACTTAACTGGTATCTTAAGAGCAAAATCAACTAAATCATTATCTAAAAAAGGAACTCTTGTTTCTAAACTATGAGCCATGTTAAGTTTGTCTTCCACAAGTAAAAGACCATGAAGAAATGTTTTTGCCTCAAAATACAAAGAATGATTAATATAATCCTCTTTAGTCTGAGGAATTAATTTATAACCATTAAAAACATTCTGAAATATATCTTGAGTTTGAACATTTTTAACTTCATTTTTAATAGGTAAAAATAATTCTTTTAGAGTTTGATTAGGAACAAGTCTTTGCCAATATTTATAATAATTTTCAATATAATCATTGAAATTTTCAATTTTTTCAGGTCTATAATATCTCCAAGGATAGCCCCCAAAAAGCTCATCCCCTCCAGTCCCTGACAAACAAACTTTTACAAACTTAGAAGCAAGTTTTGAAGCAAAAAAATTAGGATAACTCTGACCTAACTTTAAATCTTCTAAATGCCAAACTAAATCTGGCAAACATTCTTGTAAATCTCCTGATCTTAAAACCCTTTGATAATGCTCAGTTTTAAAAAGAGAAGATAAATGTTCAGCTTTTGATCTTTCATCAAAAGATAATTCAATTCCTGAAATAGAATTTAAATCAAAGCCAATACAAAAAGTTTTAAACTGAGGAAAAAATTGAGAAGCAATAGCACTAATTGAACCAGTATCAATGCCACCACTTAAATAAGAACCAATTTCTACATCAGAAATTGTTTGTCTTTTTACGGATTGTTTAAAAAGACGACTTAATTCTTCTAAATATTCTTCTTCAGTTTTGATGTTTTTATCTTCTTCAAAATTAAAATCCCAATATTTTTTAAAATTAAATTTTGGTTTATTTTTTAAAAAAATCTGAAAATAACTTGCTGGCTCTAAAAGTTTAACTCCTTTAAAAAGTGTTTTATAACTAAATGTATTTTGAAAAGTAAAATATTCTAAAAGAGTTTCTGGATCCAAATCTACTTTAAACTCTGGATGATTTAAAAATGTCTTAATCTCCGATCCAAAAAGAAAAACATTTCTATTTTGCCAATAATAAAGTGGTTTTATACCATAACGATCCCTTGCTAAAGTGAGTACCTGATTTTTTTTGTCCCAAATAGCTAAAGCAAACATACCATTAAATTTTTTAAAACAATCTATCCCCCACTCTTTAAAACTATTTAAAATTACTTCTGTATCAGTTTTTGACCTAAAAGAATATCCTAATTTTTTTAATTCTTTTTTTATGTCAAGAAAATTATAAACTTCACCATTATAAGAAATCCAAAAATTTCCTTTTTGATCAGACATTGGTTGAGAACCAGATTTTGATAAATCAATTATTGATAATCGCTTATTTCCAAGTCCTAAATTTTGATCAAGAAAAACTCCTTTACTATCAGGGCCACGATGATCTATTAGACCAATCATTTTTTCTATTTGAGATCTTAAAACCAATTTTTTATTAAAATTATAAATACCTACTATACCGCACATATTATTAAGATTTTATCCAATTTATATAATTTATTATCCC